>NZ_JBEXME010000005.1:0-441515 GCF_040610355.1 Nocardia sp. NPDC004168
CGCAGCAACGTCGCCAACGACAACGGCTCGTCCTGCATAGTGCTCAACATCGGAACTCCTTCTTCCATCGATGACTTCCCCACAGAAAGCCACATTGAGCGAGGTCAGGCATCGGACAGGAACGGTTCCACGACGCCGAGGAACTCGGCGGTCTTCTCGATCATGGTCCAGTGGCCGCAGTTGCCGAGCACGTGCAGCCGGACGTCAGGAAGAAGTTCCAGCAACGCCCCCGAGGATTCCTTCCACGGCACCACCCGGTCGTCTCGCCCGTGAATCATGAGGGTCGGCTGTGCCACCCGGGTCAACTCGGCACCGGACAGGGCCAGGTCGTCGACCCAGCGTTGGCGCGGTTCGGGAAACATCGCTTCCCACGATTTCGCGACGGCGGGCTCGACACTTGCCCCGTATCGCATCTCGACCAGCTGATCGGTGATCAGCCCCCGGTCGTAGGCGAACAGCCCGATGATCTCGCGCATGTTCTCGATTCCTGGCCGGTAGTTCCAGACGGTGTCGAGCCCTTGCGGTAGCGCCATCGCGACACCCATCGAGCCCATGAGGACGAGTCGACTAACGGCCTGCGGACGCTCAGCCGCGAGTGATAAGGCGATTGCCCCGCCCATCGAGTTGCCGATGATGTCGTAGGTCTCGATGCCGAGTTCGTCCATGAGCGCGAGTGCGTGCCGGGTCCACGCCTGTCGGCCCCACGTGCGCGCCGCACCGGTGGCTGTGCCACCGAAGCCCAACTGATCGGGGGCGATGACGCGCCGGCTCTGCGACAGGGACGGCAGCACGGGTCGCCAGTTGGCCGCGGCGCTCACACCGGGACCGGATCCGTGCAGGAGCAGCAGCGGCGGCTGCGCGCTCTCGCCTGCGGGCTCCCCGGTGTCGATGACAGCGGTGCGCACCCCATCGACTTCGCGTATCGATGCGGTCGGATGATCGCTGGTGATGACGGCCACTTGCTAACTCCTCGTCGGGGCGGGTCGGGTTCCGGCCATCGAGGCCGCGTGCTGCGTGGAGACCCGCTTGACCGGACCCAGCCACATGTCGATCGAGCCGGGTTCATCCGGATCGAACATGCGCGGTCGCCAAGCCGCGTCGTCCTCGATGCGACGCACCCCGAACGAGTATTCGTAGGTGAAGCCTTCGGGACCGAGAAAGTAGAGGAACACCGCTGTCGACTGCGGGTGGCGACCAGGGCCCATTTCGATCTGGACTTCGCGTTCCCGCAGGAAGTGCCAGGAACGGAAGACGTCGTCGATGGACTCCACCTGAAAGTTCATGTGGCACAGACCAGCGCTCTCGCCCTGGAATACGGCGAGCTTGTGGTGGACGGGATCGATCCGCATCAGGCACGCGGCGTCGCCGATCCAATCCGACACGCGGGCGTTGAAGTGCCCGTTCCAGAACCGGTAGGCCTCGTGCACATCCGGTGCGTCGAGGCAGAGGTGCCCGAACTCCGTGATGCCTGCCGGCCGAGCGAAAGCGACGGGGCGGGTGATCGTCTCCTGTTGGCTGACCAGCTCGATGCGATTGCCGAAGGGATCGTCGAAGCCGATGAACTCGGCCACGCGTCGCGAGCGAGCCTCTTGCCTCGACCCGCGCCGCACAGCGAAACCGGCGTGCTCGAGTTCGTTCTCGGCAGCCTCCAGCGCATCCATGTCGGCGACGGTGAACCCGGAGGCCAGAACCCCCGACACCCCCTCGACCAAAGCCAGACAGTGGTGGCGGGAGTCGGCGCGAAGGTGTGCGACCCCTGGTTCGGTCTCACCGGCGAGTTCGAGACCGACGATGCGGGTCGCGAAGTCGACGGCGGTCCTGAGATCGGCGACTCCTGACCGCACATAGGCGATGTCGGTCAGCGTGATCATGGGTGTTCTCTCCTGTGGAAACTTGCCGAACGCACGGTGTCAGGAGTCGATCGCGTCCGGGATGAGGTTCTTCACCAGCCCCGGCTGCAGATAGCCGGTCTCCCCGTACCGAGCTACCAGCGCCGCGTTGTCGGCCAGCAGTTTCTCGATCGGTTCGGTGAGGTCGATCGCTGCCAGGAATGGCTGGCGGGCGGGCAGTCCGGTCTGCCAGTACACCTCGCAACGGTTGCCCTCGGGATCGAAGAAATAGATGCCGAACGCGTTGCCGTGCGTCACGATCATGTCGAAGTCGACATCGTGCTCGATGAATCTGCGGTGGAACTCGATCAACTCGGTCAGATGATTGACCCGGAACGAGACCTGCTGAATCAGTTTGGTGTTCTCGTCGGCGCGCGCCACGGTCCGGCCTTCGACGAGCTGGAACTCGTGGTGTTCGAAGTTCGGCCGGGCACTGAAGAACCGCATGCCCAGATTCAGGTCCTCGTCGGTGACCGTCAGTCCGAGGACGTCGCGGTAGAACGCTGTACTGGCTTCCAGGTCATCGCAGAAAACTCCGAAATGACCGAGTTCAGCGATCGGCATGGTGAATCTTCCTTCCCGTGGTGGCGGCCGGGTCATGTGCTGGTCGATCGAGTGCTCCTGGAACGGCCCGGCCGAGGAGTCCGCAGGTGGCGTCACTCCTGTTCGCTACGCGTCCGACCGTAATGTGTATGCACTTTTACTGTCAAGGCTCTTCCGGATGTTGCTGTCGCGCGGAAATTGCATACAGTTATGCGATGAGTTTGTTGCCTCCCGCCACCGATCGCGACGCCCCCGACCCCTCACTGCTCCTGGGCCGGGACTACTGGATGGTGACCTCCACCCCTTCGGCCGGGACGACCTCCGAGGACATCGCCGCCCTCGCCCCCGCGCACATAGCCTGGCTGCTGGACCTCGAGGAACGCGGCGTCGTCTTCCTGTCGGGCCCCCTCGTCAGCGGCCCCGGCGCCGGTCCGGGATCGGGCGTCACGGTCTTGCGCGCCTCCGACGAAGCCGACGCAACCGCCATCGCGTCAGCGGATCCGTTCGTCACGGCGGGTCTGCGCAGCTTCGTCGTTCATCGGTGGCGCCTCAACGAGGGCAGCGTTTCGATGCGCCTGTCACTCGGCCGCGGCACCTACGAATGGCATTGAGCGGGGACCCCTTCGAGCTCGCATCTCGTCGCACTCCCACCGCCTTCAGGCATAGAACCGTTGACGAGCGCATTTCCTGATGTCATAGTGTATACACTCTGCGGACAATGGTCGATCAGGTATCAAGGTGTGGCAGATCTCCACCGTCCGCACTGGTCATCGGCGACGACCGCCATCGACAGCAACGGCAAAACCCGGTTGAAGGAACTCCAGTGGGACGCTTGGACGAACGCGTCGAATTCACCTCCGGCGCAGCTCATGGTCAGAGACTCCGCCACGCGGTTCACCTTGCCGAAGAAACCGCACCGACCTCCATCGCGCCTCGGTATGAGGTGCGACGATGACCGCCACGGTCTTCTGCTCCCGAGCCGAACCACTCCGGCCGCGCGACGACGGCGATCCGGAGGAAGAAAAAGCACCGTTGCTCGGGCCCGATCAGTTATTGGCGGCGATCGCTGGTCACCTTACGCAAGGATCATCGCTGATCGAGTGGGCTAGGGAGTTGGGCGATCTGCACGCGGCACTGATCCCAGTGCGCCTGAATCGAACGCGTCTTCCCGCCGAATTCGATGAAGCCCGCGTCCACATCGACATTGCCGAGATCGTCAGCGAGATCGATTCGTGGGCGTTCGTCCATGTTCCGAGAGCCCCCGGAGCGCGCAGGCACACCCATTCCCTGGGAGAGGTGATCAGCCATATCGCAAAGATCTATGCCAACGCGTGGTGGACGGTGCTACACGTCGATGACAACGACGTGCGGCACGAGGCATGGTTTCATCTCGGTGAAGTCTGCGAAGGCTACGCGCAGCTGATTCACGACGTCCAGGCCTCCGGGGTCCGATTCCCGCTAGGGTGGCGGGGCATCCGACACGCGCCGCCGACCTGACAGCTGCTTCCGCGAGGTCGGCCGAGCCCGGCTACTGGCGCAAATTGCGGTCGAACAGGGCCAGCAGTTCGCGGTAGTGCCGTTCATCGGCCTCGGGGTCGTGTGCGGAGGTATCGGCCTGGGTGTAGCCGTGGTGGGCACCCTCGTAGACCTCGGTGCGGTGGCGGACACCGGCGGCATCCAGCGCCTTGTCGAACAGGGCGATATGTTCCGGAGTCATGTGGTGATCCTCGCCCGCGTGGGCGAAATACAGTTCCGCCGTGACGTTTCCGAGGGTGAGATGCGGACTGTCCGGGGTGTCGGTCACCAGCGGTCCGCCGTGGAATCCTGCCACCGCCGCAACCCGATCGGGGAACATGGCGGCGGTCAGCACCGCCAGCCGCGCACCCATGCAGTAACCCGTGACGCCGACCTTTCCCGCTATGACCTGCGGCGACGCTGCCAGCCACTCGAGATATGCGCCGACATCCGAACGCAGGAGCTCCGGGGTCAGCTCGCGGATCATCGGGAAGACCTGTTGGAAGATCTCCGGCCGCTCCCCCGGGTCGATGAAGTCCGGCAGCTCGATCACAGGCGCACGCCCGTGCCGGTAATAGGCGTTCGGCAACAGAACGGTGTAGCCATGGGCGGCAATCCGATCGGCCAGTGATCGCAGGCTGGGCCGCAGTCCGAAACCGTCCTGAATCACGAGCACTCCCGGATGGGCGGCGCCATCGTCGGGGTAGGCGACATACGAGTCAGCGACACCGTCGGATGTCCGGACGTCGACCGACATACCGTTCACTGCGGTCACCCTCGAATCCTCCTGCCATGCCAGCCTTTCGAACATACCCCATTCAAGATCAGCCGATTCGACTCGACTACCGGTCGTCGGAGCATCGAGCCGAGACAGGGGCGGGAGCGGTCGAGCCCGACGCGAACCCGATCATCGACGACTGGGTCAACCTTCTCGTCGACCGCACCGCACACGACCGGGACAACCGGCCGATCATGCTGTGCGGCCTCAGCGCAGGCGGCATGCTCGTCTATCACGTCGACACCAAGCCCCAGGGCGGTCTCAGCGGCACCAGCCAGCACATCCGGCAGGTCCGTAACGGGATGCAGTCGCCGACTTCATCTTCAACAACAGTCCGTCCAGGCTCATGCATTGTCTGCATATTTGCAGAAGACGTGTTTATTTCTGCGCCATAAAGCGATCACGACGCCGAGGATCCGCAGATTTGCGCAATAGTCGACCGAAACCGGAGAGCATGCTTCCACTTGGATGGATCGACCTGAGGGGCGTTCGGTAGTCGAATGCATCGGTTGGGCCCGGGAGAGCCGCCGCAGGACGTGCATCGGATGCGAAATTGTACCGACATACCACAGTGCGACCCGTCCCCTAGCAGGTCAAACCGGACGACACAGGTGAGTGGCGCCGAGTGTGCCGTCGGCTCGACTCACGCCGAACAGAATGGAAGCGCACCGCGAGATCGACTCCGCCGCACGTTGATACGCGGGGTGTCGAGAAATCGATTCGATTTGATCATCGACTTCACCGGGGGATGAAGATCAATTTGTGTTACCTCGGCAAAATATTCAGTTAGCCAACTATTAACGGTGATGATTACCACAGCAATAGAAGTGGATTTGTAGATTTCTTTTTCTTAACGTTGCCGGTGCGCCCGTGATGGCGTCGTTATCCCACTGTGAAAGGAAGCTCCGTAGATGTTCTCTCGTAAGGCCCTTCTCGCCGCCAGCACCGTCTCCGCCGCTGCCCTGTTCTTCGGCCCGGTCGCGGTGGCCTCCGCCGCCCACTCCGCCGCCGGCACCGGTTCCGCGGGCCTGGCCTCGGGTTCGGCCGACGGTGGCTCGTCCACTGGTTCGGCCGGCTCGTCCTCCGGTTCCGCCATGCTGGACTCCGGCAGCTCGGCCCTCGACGGGGGCACCTCCGCCGTCGTCAACGTCATCGATGCGATCACCGGCATCCGGGACCTGACCCAGCCCAAGCCCGCCTCCTGATCCGGTCTCGGTAGATCACCGCATCGTCCGTCTGCCCCTTCGGGGCCGGACTTCCCTGCGCCGCTCCGCTCCACCCCGCGGCCCGCACTACAGCGGTGAATTCGCTACAGCTGAACTAGTCGATTCGCCGCATGGAAGCAGATGCGGCGGGTGGACCCCAAGATTCCGTTTGCCCGCTAGGGAGACAGCTCCCAGTGCTGCGAGCGCTGAGCTTCCTTGAACACAGGTTCGTGCCGTCCGGCGAAGTCGCCGGACGGCACGAACTTTTTTCGGGCCACCCACCGAATGAAGTTCAGCAGGCTACGTCTCCCTGGGCGGCCTTGTCGAACGACACATGCACATGGTCGTAGTGATTGGCGGTCGGGCTCCCGCGGTCTTCCAGATAGGACCAACCGCTGCCATCGTTGTACCGCTGCCGCCAGATCACGTAGGTCACACCGAAACGCTGCTGATTGGCCAGCACGTATTCGGCGATCGCGTCGCCCCGCGCGGAATCGGGTGTCATGAGATCGAGTGCCAAGCCTGCGCCGTGGTCGCCGTCGCTACGGCCGATGGCGCCGCCGATGTCGGCGACGGCGAACGTCTTCTTGAGTAGGTTGCCCACCTGCGCCACGTGCGGCCGCGTGCCTGCGAGTTCGGTCGAGCACGGTACAGGGGGAGGCGGTGGTGGCAGGTGCTGCACAGCCTCCCTGGCCGACGGTGGTGGTTGCTCGGCCGCGGACGCCGCCGCTGTCGGCCGAGTGATCGACGGCACGCTGGTCGGCGGCGCGACGGCGGCCGACGGCGGCGAATCGGCCGCTGCGGCATGCCGAGCCTCCAGGCCCGGTCGCGATACCGCCCACAACACGACGGCGAGGGCTGCGGCGATGCCGCATACGGCCAGGGCACTGAGCTTCCGGGCTGCGGTCCGTTTACGGTGTTGACCAGGCATGATGTCGGCTACCGATTACAGTCGAGAATAGGTCACCGATACATTACGAAATGGTCGCGGAAATGTCACGCCGAGCGGGCGAAAGGTGCTCGGGTCCGCTGACAGGATCGAGTCCGAGTGTCCTGCTGTGCAGCGGAACGAGCTGACCAGGCCAGAAGCCGGTAGATAGCGCTGTAATGGTTCAGCTGAGGTGAGAAGTCAGTCGGGTCGACTGTCGGCTACCGCAGAAGATTGCGGGCCGGCGAGTCGGCCGACGGCGTGGAGGTGGCTCAGCGCTTGGCGGTAGGAGTCCAGGACGCTGGTCTCGCAGTAGGGCACCTCGAGTTCGACGCAGAACTGTTCGACCATCGGCTTGGCCCGGCGCAGGTTGGGCCGCGGCATGGACGGGAACAGGTGGTGCTCGATCTGGTAATTCAGTCCGCCGAAGGCGGCGTCGACGACTCGGCCGCCGCGGACATTGCGGGACGTGAGCACCTGCCGACGCAGAAAGTCTGCCGACTCGCCTTCGGCCAGTACCTCCATCCCCTTGTGGTTGGGCGCGAAAGTGCAGCCCATATAGAACCCGAACAGGCCCTGGTGCACAGCGATGAAGACGACCGCTTTACCCGGCGACAAGACCAGGAAGACCGCGGCGAGATACCCGGCGGCATGCGCGGCCAGCAGCGCGGCCTCCCAGACGCGGTTGGGTATCGCCCAGCGCAGCACCGCCCGGACACTCGCATAGTGCAGACTGCCGGCCTCGAGCAACAACATCGGAAAGAACAGCCAGGCTTGATAGCGGAAAATCAACCGCCGGATGCCTTTGCCGGTCCGTGCTCGATCGCCGGAATGGGCCAGCACCCCCATCACGTCCGGATCCGAACCCTCGGTGTTGGGGTGAGCGTGGTGGCGGTTGTGATTACTGACCCACCAGCCGATGCTCACCCCGATGCCGAGATTGCCCGCGATCACACCGAACAAGTAGTTGGCCTGCCGACCGGCGAAGATCTGTCGGTGCCCGGCATCATGACCGAGGAACGCGAACTGCGCGAATACCACTGCCAAGAACGCGGCAACCACCAGCTGCCGCCACGAGTCGCCGACCATGACGAACGCCGCCCACCCGGCAGCGAACGCCACCGCGGTGACCGCACTCTTCCAGACGTAATACCGCAACCGCCGATCCAGTAGCCCGGCTTGGCGCACTCGACGCAGCAACACCGCATACTCGCTGCCACGCGCCGGTCGGTTTTCCTTGGTCTCGGCGGTCAGCGACGAAGCAACCGGCGCTGCTTGCTGTCCGTCCGGATCGATCGGGTCATAGTCCGCGAGCGCGGTTGTCGTGACGGAGGATGTCGGCATCGTCCGACCGGTAGAACCTTCGAGAACCACGGATTGCCTGCACATCCTGTTGTCACTGTTGGTTTCCGGGCTCGGACCGTTGTCCTTCCATACCCGGCGTCGACGACAGCAGGCTATCGGAAGTCAGCGCGGAAGACTCGCCTGGCTCGGGAACAGAGTCGCGCGAGGAGACCACCGCGAGGTGAACGGATGTGCCGATCGACGACACATCCGCGTGACGATCGGGTTGCACAGACATCGGCGAGCGCGAGACATATGTCCGTCGCGCTGCTCGGCCGGTTGCCGACCAATATCTCGGCTGTGCGAGTTACCGAGCGTCGGTCGCAGTCAGCACGCGGGCGTCGGCGGTGCCATCCAGCCGCGCGCCGGCCTGAGGATAGGTCGGGTACTCGATGCCCGAGATGTACTGCACCGTCCGCACCACCTGGCACGAGTAGCCGAATTCGTTGTCGTACCAGACATAGAGAATCGCGGTGTCACCCTCGACAATCGTGGCATTGGCATCGATGATCGACGCTGCGCGCGATCCGATGAAATCGCTGGAAACCACGTCCGTGGCGGCGGTGTAATCGAGGTTTCGGCTCAACGGCCCGGCGAGCGAAACCCCGCGCAAGTAAGCGAGCACATCGCTCTTCGTCGTCTCCCGCTGAAGCTGCAGGTTCAGAATCGCGACCGAAACGTCGGGGGTGGGAACACGAATCGAGTTGCCGGTGATCTTGGCCTTGAAATCCGGCATAGCCTTCGCGACCGCGGACGCGGCACCCGTTTCGGTGAGCACGAGATTGAACGGCGCGGAACGACCGCGCCGGTCCGCCTTGTGATAGTTGTCCAGCAAGTTCTGGTCGTTGGTGAACGAATGAACCGTCTCCACGTGCCCGCGGATGATGCCGTACTCGTCGTCCATGGCCTTGAGCGGCGGAACGATCGCGTTGGTCGTGCACGAGGCGCACGAGAAGATTTGCTGCGACAGGTCCAGGCCGCGATGGTTCACGCCGTGCACGATATTCGGGATATCGCCCTTACCGGGCGCGGTGAGAACGACTTTCGCGATGCCGGGGCGCAGATGCTGCGACAGCCCGTCCCGATCACGCCACCTGCCCGTGTTGTCGATCAGGATCGCGTTCGTTATCCTGTACTCGGTGTAGTCGATCGTCGTCGGATCATCGCTGTAGATGAACTTGATCGTGTTCCCGTTCGCGGTGATCGTGTCGTTGCCGGTATCGACCTTGATCGTGCCGTTGAATGCGCCGTGCACCGAATCCCTGCGAAGCAGCGACGCTCGCTTGCTCAGATCGTCGTCGCCTCCCTTGCGCACCACCACGGCACGCAGGTTCAGCCCGTTGCCGGATCCGGCCTTCTCGATGAGCAGGCGAGCGACCAGGCGACCGATGCGGCCGAAGCCATAGAGGACGACATCCCTCGGGCCCGGGGACAGAGCCTTGTTGCCGTTGGTCACCTCGGCCAGCACCGCCGCGGTGAACTCGCGGATCGACAGTCCGCGATCGTCGGCGCGATAGGTCATGACCAACTGACCGAGATCGATCTTGCAGGGCCCGAGATCCAGTTCACTGAGCACTCGCAGGAAGGGAAGAGTCTCGTCCACCGACAACTCCTCGCCTTCGATCTGCCGCGCAAAGCGGTGCGTCCGCAGGATGCTGATCACCGACTTGTTCACCAGCGACCGGCTGTGCAGCAGGATCGTCACGCCCTTGCCCCGATACAACGTGCCGATGATGGGAATCATTGCCTCGGCGGCGGCTTCCTGGGCGTTCCAGCGGTCGAGTTGTTCGGTAGTCAACGTAGGTCCTCGGATCTCCTCGATTTACACGCGTATCGATGCTAATCAGGGCCCCGATTTCACCGAGGCCGGATCCCCCCTCGTGAGATCGCCAGGTGGCGACCCCGAGCGAGCACCATCGTCCGAGCGGCGGGCGGCCTATCCGATATCGACTACTCGGGCCCATGCGGGAGGCGCGTCCGGAACGTAATCGGGGTCGTTTTCGCGCCACGAAGCGGCGTGCTGCCGACGGAACAGCCCTACCACCGTCCGGCACGGCGGCCGTGTGGTCGGCCAGGGTGTCTGGCCGTCGGTCAGCACCACGAGGACATCCGGGCGGGGGTGGGCTCGTATCGCCTTGGCGATGCCCGTGCGCAGGTCAGTGCCGCCGCCGCCCACCAGTGGTATCCGCTCGGCACGGCACAAGGGATGCACGATCCTCGCCGCCGCGTCGCACGGCAGCACGGTGACCAGGTCGCGGCGGCCGCCCACGGCACGGGCGATGGCGGCCACCTCGAGCAGCGCGCTGCCCAGTTCCGTATCACTGACCGACCCCGAGGTGTCGATGAGCACCGAGACCCGAGGCGGCGTTCGCCGCAGACTCGGCAGCACTACGCCGGGCACCCCCGCCGAGCGCCGTGCCGGCCGGCCATAGGTGTAGTCCGCACCCGCACCGGCGACGCAGACCGCGGAGCGGAGAGCCGCTCCCAGCAGATCCCGCCATGGTTGCGGCGGATGGAACGCCTCTTCCGCCCAGCGCCGCCACCCTTTCGAGGCGTTCCCCGGACGGCCGATGATGCCCTGCGCCACCCGGAATCGGACGGCGTCTCGTTCGTGTTCGCTGAGTCCGTCCGCACCGTCGGGCCCGAGTTCCCATTCGCGTTCCAATCCGTCTGCGCCGCTGCCGCAGTCGAGCCACGCTATGCCCTGCGTAGTGGGTCCGAGCCGGAACTTGCGCAGGTAGTCCTCCATGAGCTCCCCCTCGGGCAACCCCAACGACTCGGGCGTGACAGCGTCATCGGGGCGGGTCAGCCCGTCGCCGAATGCGTCGTCGTTGATTTCGCAGTCCGCGGCGATGTTCATCCGCAGTCGTTCCGCCGGGCCGGTCAAGTCGTGTTGCCGGGCGAAGCGGTCACTGCGACCGTGATGGTCGCGCAGCAGATGCGACACCTCGTGCACCCACACCCCGGCCAGATCCGCTACCGAAGTCCGGTCCACGAACGCAGGCGACACGTAGCAGCGCCAGTGCCGGTCGACACCCATCGTCGGTACTCGGCGCGATTCGACGACGCACAGCGCGAACAGAGCGGTCGCCAGGTAGGGCCGGACCCTGGCGGCGTGCAATCGGGCGGCGAAGAGTTTGTCGCGGTTCAGCGTCCGCAGCGCGGTCGCGGTCATCGGCCTGCCTTCGCCGCGCCACGGCCCGCTGCCCGATCCGCTTCCGTGGACACCGATACCACTCCGGCGAGTTCCTCGATGGCCGCGGGCACGTCCCAGTCGTCCTGGCGCAGCGTGGCGAGAGTGGTTGCGGGAACGACGATCAGATCCGGCGCCCCGGTTTCCGAAGCCTTGACCAGAAGCGCCCATGCCGCATCCCAGCGGGATTTCTCCGGCCGTTTGCGGACCGCAGCCACAACGCCGTCGAGCACAGCCTGCCGCAGATCCCCCCGCTCGGGCAGGACGGCTCCCGCCGGGTCGGCGAGCAGTACTTCCGGGTCCGGGAGGTCCATCCGGTCCAAGCTCGCCAGCAGCTCGAAGCCCGGCCCGTCGCCAACAGTGCCTCGGACCAGCTGGGAAAGCACATCCCGGGATGAACCGGCCGCGGTGGCGAAGGCGATCAGCCGCAATGTCATCTCCCAGCTTCGAGGCGACGGCCAGGGACCGCCTCGGCGGGTTTCGGTGCTGGGGAGTTGATGCACGAGAGCGGGACGAGCCGCCAGGAGCGCACACACCGCTCGGCGCGCGAAAGCCACAGCCTCGCCCAATTTTTCGGAGGCCAGCCGCGGTAGTGTCGCGTGGGGCCAGGTCCCGCCGAGGCCGCGAACGACCACATCGTTATCGTGGGTCCATTGCAGATGCACGAACCGGTTGGCCAGCGGCGGGCTGAGTTCCCAGCCATCGGCCGCCGAGGATCGCGGATTGGCCGCGGCGACGATCCGAACACCGGGCGGCAGTTGCACGGTGCCGATCCGCCGCTCCAGGACCAGACGGAGCAGGGCGGCTTGCACGGCAGGCGGGGCGGTGGACAGTTCGTCCAGAAACAGCAGTCCGCGCCCGGTCCGGACGAGCCGTACGGCCCAATCCGCCGGAGCCATCGGGACTCCGTGTTCCGCGGGATCGTCCCCGATGATGGGCAGGCCCGAAAAGTCCGACGGCTCATGGACACTCGCGATCACCGTGGTCAGCGGAAGGTCCAGGTCGGCGGCGAGCTGGGTCAGGGCCGCGGTCTTCCCGATCCCTGGTTCACCCCATAGGAGAACCGGCAGGTCGGCGGCCACGGCCAGCGCCAAGGCCTCCAGTTGGTTATCGGGGCGCGGTTCGGTGGTTACCTCGCGGAGCAGACTCAGCAACTCGTCGGCCACATCGAGTTGGGCGGGGCGGGCCGGATCGGCGGCCGTACGGACAGCAGTAAGCATGTGTGATCACCTGAAGGGGTTGCGTTGTCGAGTGGATGTGCGGCGAGGTCGCCGGGTCAGCGCGAGGTCGCGTTGCGGGGGTGCGCGCGGCGGTCGCGTGGACGGCGCATCGGAGGAACGCGCCCGATCCCTGGCTCGGACAGGCCCGCCTTGAACAGTCCATAGGTAATTCGTTGTCGCGCGAAGGTTTCCAGTTCGTCGCGCAGAGCACCGTCGCGCAGTACCGCGTCGGGACCGAGCAGTCCCGCTACGATGGCCAGCGCGCCGGCGGTGTCGCCATGGTCCAAACGCTCGCGGACGCCGACCAGACAGTCCGGATGGCGGTGCGTCTCATCGATGGCCTGCAGGCAAGGCAGCGGAGTGCCGTTCAGGGCGACCAGCAGTTCCTCCCGCCGGATCTCGACCTGGTCGTGGTCCAGCGCGGCCAGGACCCCGTCGACCAGCCCGATCCTGTGCTGTTCTCCCCTGCACTGCACCAGGCGCGGTTGACCTGCGCGGTCCGGGACGCGGGGCACATCGTTCGGTGAGTAGTCGGGTACCAGTGCCGATGCGACCAGCGGGTGCAGCCGATCGGCCGCTATCGCGCCGGCACGAAGCAGTTCCAGATCGGGCAGCACCCAGGTCGCCGCGTCGGGCAGGACGGGCAGCGCGGAGACGCCGCCAACCGGGTATCTCGACGCGATCCGCACCATGGGCGGCCCAGAACCGTTGCCGTCCAAGTCCAGAACCAACCGTTGCCTGGCCCCGAGCCGCACCACGAAAGTACCGCTACGCCGTCCCTCGGCGTGGCGCAGCATCTCCGCCTCGGCCGCCCAGCGGTCAACGGCGCAGCGGCGGACCTGCGGCACCGCGGCGAGCAGTTCGGCGGCCGGCATCGCGCAAGTATCCGCGTGCCGCTCGGCCCCGGACCGTGTGCGCAGCTCGCCCACTCTGCGCGCGTCCCACAAATGGCGATGGAGATCCAGGCGAAAACGCCGATGTGGGCGAGGAGGCGGATGGAGCCTGGCGCCGGTTCCGGCGGCGGATCCGTCCCACAGCGCGAGACTGATCCGCTGACCGGCGTCCGCCCAAGCCGGCGCGGTCCGAACGACAAGGTGCATGGGGCGTGCGCCGCCGCGCTGGTCCGGTGCCGTGTCGTACCGCGCCAAGGCGATGGTCAGACCCGGCCGCAACAACCCGTCCGGAGCGACTCTCGGCAGATGCCAGCGCAACAGGTCAGGAGCCAGATGGCGGAGATCGGCCCGGATTCGAGCCGCGAGTTCGTGCCCGTGGCTACGCGCCACCGACCGCACAGTGAAATCGACATCGAAGCCTGCCGCGGCACACGCGCCCGCCCAGTCCCCCACGCGACGGCGGGCGGTAGCAGTCTCGATCATGGAGGGCGGCACGGCGAATTCACGCACACGCAGCCAGAAGGAAAGGCGGGAGTCGTCCTCGTTCGCGATGTGAGTGAGCATCAGCACTCACCTTGTGCGAACGGAACCCCCAATCTTTGAACAGATGGAGTCATCATCGCGTTGATCATAACCTCCCGAACCGCCACCGGCCAGCCGAAGGGGCTCGGCGGCAGCTTCGCCGAACCGCTTCCACCCCCACAAGCACCCGCCAGACCGGTTGGTGCAGTTGATGATCAGCTATTTTCCGGTGATACATCGACGCCACATCCCCCTGCGGCATCGCCCGGGGACGACTGCACCAGCAGATCCAGTCGCCCCGGATGCGCCACTCGAGCCGTACGGCAACCGCCTACCGAATGAATCGGCGAATGTGATTCGGGAACGGGAGGTTTCGAGTGCGGCCACCACCTCATCGACGAGGAGCCGGCGAACCTCTCCTGAATCCGCGCGAGAGCTATGCCGCTCGGAACGACCGTCGCCTTCGTGCTCCGACAACTCAGCGACCGGGCACCGAGGTCACGTCCGGTCGTCGGCAACGACCGTGCCCGCCCGTCCGGTGTGATGGTGGGGAAGATCGGATTCACGCCGGTGCCGATATACGCTGTTCGACCACCGACAGGGGGCCGTCGGTGTGAATGCCGAAGCGCACCAACTGTCTAGGCAACAAGGTGGTCGCGTACAGACTGCGCTCGTCCGGGGAGACCTTGGCGGTGGACACGCCGTCGTCCGAACCGTCGAACGGCACAGCAGGACCATTCTGGACCGGAGTCCCGTCACCGCCGAGAACTGAACACCATTGCGGCTGAGTGGCGCCGCTTCAGCTGCGGAAAGCGTGCGCACGGTGGAGTGCCTCGATCGCGTCGGTGAGTTCGGCGACCGGTCCGTCGACCATGGCGTCCGGCACGACCTCGGTGATCGGCAGCGCCGCGACCGGGGCACGCGGGACACCCCATTCCGCCAGCCAGGACACCAATTGACCGGACGACACGGCGTACACGATCCGGCCGAGGCCGACCCATCCGTGGCTCGCCGCGCACATCGGGCAGTGCTCGCCGGAGGTATAGACGGTGGCCGCGGCGCGCTCGTCAGGCGACAGATGCGCCGCGGACCAGCGAGAGATCTCGAATTCGGGATGACGTGTCGCGTCACCCGCCTTGATCCGGTTCCGATCCTCGAAGAGCACTTCCCCGTCGGCCGAGACCAGGAGCGAGCCGAACGGCTCGTCCCCGTCGTCGAGCGCCTCCCGGGCGAGTTCGACGCAGCGGCGCAGGTGCGAAAGGTCCTCGGCAGTGATGGTCATCGCACCATCCTGGTAGCAGAAAGCGGGTGGGCCTTGCCGGAATCGACAAGGTCCACCCGCCGACGCGGTCGATCAGCTATCGCATCGGCGCCGGTCCGCATTCCTTGCCCATCAAGTCGGGGAGGTGCGCCCATCCGGACGAGCAGTTCATGACCTCGCCGCCGTTCACCTGGAACGGCTGCGTGATCTCTCCACTCGCGGGCGCACCGTTGGACGGCGTGCAGTCCATAGCGGTCACCCTGCCTTCCCACACCGGCGAATGGGACGAACAGGTGTAGTTCCACATCTCCTGCGCCGTGGCGGTCGGCGGACAATACAAAAGCGCCGCCGCGGCGGCGAAGAACGGGGGAAGACCCAAACGAACGAGGCGTGTGGCTTTCATGACGATCTCCTTGTCCTGGTTCCGTGCGGTCTGAATCGGTAACCGTCCCGGACGAACAGTCCGAGTGGTAGCGAGCAGAAACTGCTTGGTGCTCAGGAGAGAACGTGCACACTGCGACAAGGACGCTACCCCCGGGATATCCGGCCTGATGCGGAATGCCGATCGCTGTGACCATTCGGATATGGTGGCGACCATCTCGGCTGCCGAGCCAGGCGCAAGCCGAGCAGCTCAGTGGGCATGCTTGCCGGGCGCGGCGCTGCCGCGGTACTCCCCGAGATCGGAGACGAGCTCCATGATTTCGGGCATGCCGTGCGACCATCGAGAGTCCGGGAGCCGTGGTTCACGGTTCCAGCACAACCTTGCCGACCACCGTGCCCGACTCCGCGAGCCGCACCGCCTCGGCGACCTCGGTGAGCGGCAACCGTGCGGCGACCTGTCCCCGCAATGACCCGGCCACCGCAAGATCGAACACCTGCCCGAGGTCCTCGGCGATCCGGGCGCGGAAGGCCGCGGCGTCGCGCTTGCCCGCCCACAGATTGAAGAAGTGCGCTCTGCGCTTGTTCGGCACCGCGTTCCACAGTTGCAGCCGGGCGAGCAGTTTCAGCACGGGAAGCCGGGAATCGCCTTCGACGTCGCGGGTAGCCGCGGTGCCGTAGGACACCAGGGTGCCACCGGGCGCGAGCAGCCGGAAGGAGTCCACGATGCCGGGGCCGCCGACGTGGTCGAACACCGCGTCAACACCGTTCGGCGCCAGCGCCCGGACCTGGGCGGTCACGTCGCCGCGGTAGTCCACCCACTGCGCGCCGAGCGCCCGGACCGCGTCCGCGTTGCGGGCCGACGCGGTGCCGATCACCGCGATACCGGCCACGCGGGCCAGCTGCACCAGCGTGGAGCCGACGCCGCCGTTCGCGCCGTGCACCAGAATCGTCGCACCGCGCCGGGTTCCGGCGACCCGGTGCAGCATCTGCCACGCGGTGATCCCGTTGACGACCAGCGTCTCCGCTTCTGCCGGGTCGAGCCCGTCCGGCACCGGCACCAAGTCGGCGGCGTCCAGCAGCACGTGGCTGCGCCAGCCGCCGGTCTTGGTGAGCGCGGCGACCCTGCGGCCCCGCAGCGCCGCGTCCACTCCCGAACCCACGGCGACGACCTCGCCGACCAAGTCGTAGCCGGGCACAAACGGGAACGGCGGCTGGTCGTAGTACTTGCCACGCCGCATCTGCTGCTCGGCGAAGGAGACTCCAGTGGCCTCTACCCGCACCAGCGCCTGCCCCCGACCGGGTGGCGGCAGTTCGCGCTGCCGCACCCGCAGTCCGCTCGGTTCGACTCTGCCGGGCAACACGATCTCGGTAACTGTCACGTTCGGTGTGCTCATCTCGGAACCTCCTAGTGTGTGATTGATCAATCACTCTGTGGGTAAACGGCGATTTCGCCGCTCAGGACGTCGATTACATGCGGTTCGGGTGCCGGATCCCCTTGGTGAGCATTGCCGCCCACTCTCCTGCGCTCGCGTCGATGTCGAGCGTGGTGATCAGATGACAGAGCTGGCCGTAGGCGATGAAGCGCTGGACCTGCTCGGCGCTGCCGCCGGACCGCTCCGCGGCGAACGCGGTGACCCGTTCGAGCCCGTTGCGCATAGCGGCGGCGATTTCCGGGATGTCGGCCGCGGATTGGGCGTGCACCTGCACCATGAGCAGTCTGTTGTCCGCGATGAGTTCGGCGTAGGCGCCACCCATTCGATACAGGATCGCATCCGGGTCGGTCTCGCCCGGCCGGGACGCACCGGCCGACAGCGCTTCCTCGATCAGTTCGAAGGCGCGATCGAGCGCGGCGACGAACAGCGATACCTTGCCGGGGAACAACTTGAAGACGTACGCGGGCGAGATCGATGCGCGTGCCGCGACGCTCGTGATCGGCGTGCCGTGATAGCCGGTGCGGGCGAACTCGTCGATCGCGGCGTCGACGACGGCCTCGCGCCGGAGTTCCGCGGTGGAAAGAGTGGCACGTCTGCTCATGTGAGTGACTGTACACTCACTGCTCGAGTTCGCGCAACGGCGCCCGAGGCGGTCGCCAGATGACCTTCTGCCCTGTCGATACCTTCGCCGCCGTCGAATGATGATCGGAGTAGCGAACACGCCACCGCAATAGAAGGAGATGCATCATGACGACCGCGCGGACCATCATGCGGCCCGACGTACAGCACATCAGTGTTCGAGAAACCATGGAGGCAGCCGCCCAGCGGATGCGGCAGCTCGACATCGGCGCACTGCCCATCTGCGACGGCGAATGCCGTCCCGTCGGCATAATCACCGACCGGGATATCGTCGTGAAGGTGGTCGGTGTCGGCGCGAATCCGAAGACCACCACCGCCGGTGAATTGGCGCAGGGCGCCGACCGACTGCACACCGTCGATATCGACACCGACGTGCGCGAGGTGCTGGTCCTCATGGAGCAGCAGCGGATCCGTCGGCTCCCGGTCACCGACAACGGCATGCTGGTCGGCATCATCACCGAGGCCGATCTGGCCCGCAATCTGGCCGATAGCACCGTCGGCGAATTCGTCGAGGCGGTCTGCGCCGCCCACCTGCCCGCCACCGAGAAAGTGTGAGGATCCGACACGTCGGCCAGCCGGTCGAAGACTGTCTCGGATAGGTGCAACGCGGGCAGCAGCGCGAGAATGATGCAGTAGGAATGCCGAGGTCGATATCATGGATACGCGACCTTTTCACGATGCTGATCCTCCATAGCGAACGCGATTCATCCGTGCGGGAGGTGGTCGGTGAACGGCATAGCGTTCGGTCGCTACCGGTTGCACGAGTTGATCGGCGAAGGCGGCATGGGCCAGGTATGGCGGGCCTACGACACCGCTACCGACCGCATTGTGGCGATCAAATTGCTGCCCGAGCGCTGCGCGATTGATCCCAGCTTCCGGGAGCGGTTCCGACGCGAGGCCCACGACACCGCTCAACTGCGCGAACCACATGTGGTCCCGATCCACGGCTACGGCGAGATCGAAGGCCACCTCTATCTCGATATGCGCTTGATCGATGGCGACGACGCGAGAACCCTGCTCAACCGCGATGGTGCGATGGAGCCGGCGACAGCGGTTGGGGTGATCTCCCAAGTCGCGGCGGCACTGGATGCGGCGCACGCCCAAAGTTTGGTACACCGCGACGTCAAACCATCCAACCTGTTGGTCACCGATACCGGCTTCGTCTATCTGATCGACTTCGGTATCGCGCGCTCGGCCAGCAATACCCCGCTGACCAGCACCAGCACGATGATCGGAACCTTGGCCTACATGGCTCCGGAGCGATTCACCAGCGGGGTCGCCGACGCTCGGTCCGACGTATATGCCCTTACCTGTGTGTTGTGCGAATTCCTGACCGGAATACCGCCCTACCCGAGCACCAGCACGGAACAACAGGTCGCGGCGCACCTGACCGCAGCTCCCCCGGCGCCGAGCATGCGGCGGCTCGACCTACCGGTCGGGTTCGACGATGTCATCGCCCGGGGCATGGCGAAAGACCCGGACGACCGCTACCAGACCGCAGGAGAGCTGGCAGCCGCCGCCGAACACGCTCTCACCACTGCCCCTGCGGTTGCCGCCGGAAGCACCCCCCGAGCCGGCCCCACTTCGGTGCCCCCCGGCTTCGGAGGTCTCCGCGATCGGCCCGGGACGCCGCCGCCGGTACCCTCCACAGAGCCGTACGCGGAGCAAAAGTCCACGATCAACGCTGGACCTCCCGTAGATCTGCCCGGTCTTCAGCCCATCCGATCCGAATCGGGCGGGATCCCACGCGACGGCACCGCACCGCCTCGACGTAAACGGCCTGTCGTGGGGGTAGTGGTGACCGTGGTCGCCGCGTTCATCGCAGCGGCACTAGGGGCGGGTATTTGGTGGCTGACCCGGCCATCGAAGCCCGAAGTCGCTTTCGACGGCAAATACGAAGTCACCTACACGCCCAAAACTCTCAATGGGAAGCCGGACAACAGTCCCCCACAAGATAGGATATGGTCAGTCCGATCCGACTGCCCGTCGCACGGCGAACGCTGCGTGGCCTCGATAACCAGCCAGAGCACGTCCGAGCGGGAGACAGCCCCGGCCAAGTTCAGCGCGGACTATCGCGACGGCACGTGGACGATCACAAGAGACATACGGGCCCGCCCCGACCCCGATTGCGAAAGTCCGATCACCAAGGTGCCGCAGAACGTCCCGGCATGGCAGCGACTCGAATTCCGACCCGGCATCCCGGCGTGGACCGGAAACTCCCTCAGTTTCGTCGGCGGCCCTTGCGCATACACCCAACAACAAGAGATGAAGCTTTCCCGCGCCGGCGAGATCGATCCGAAGGTCGACGTCGTCCCTCCCGAAACCATCCCCGACCGCGGTCCCAGCCCGACCATCGCGCCGATCAGCGGCGCCTACGACGTAACCATCACATATACCGCGACACCAGGCGTTCCCAATCCCCCACCGCCGAACAAGTTCCGGCAGCAATACAACACCCTGTGCATGCGTGAGGGCGACCGCTGCGCCGCAACGACGGACACAAATTCCGGCACAGATCCGCGCAAAGATCCTCGCGCCGTCTTCGCTCCGATGTTGAGGCTCGAAGGCGGGGTCTGGCGGACCGATTACAGCATCCCCTTTCCCTGCTTCGCGGAATCGAACGAGCCGCACACCATCGCGACATTTCATTGGGAATTGTTCCCGTCCGACGTGGGTCCCGAACCCACCGCATTCTTGACCGGAACATGGACCCGCGAGAAATCGGATCCTTGTCCCGAGACCAGCCGTGCCACGGTCGAAATGCGGCGGGTCGGCTCGACCGGCGCGCGGCCCGCTGTCGCAGGCAGCAATGCGGACCAGCAGCAGCCCCACCCATCCCCGGCTCCAGCGATCGTCGCAATCCGCTTACCCAAGGGAAGCGATGAATTTCGAGACCCATCGGACAAACGATCAGATAACAACGACGAGAGCGGTTCGGCCAAGAAATTTCAGCTCGCTCCGCGCCGCACCGCTCGAGATGGAGGCGGACATGACCACAGGCGATGCTGATTGGTCCAGGCCGGCGGCGATGGCCCTGCCGAAGGAGGGGTTCTTCGAGCTCGAGCAAGGCCGGTACGGGCCGATCTTTCCCCGCACACCCGCCAATTACGGCTTCTCGATCATCGCGCGGGTCAAACCCGGCCGCGAGGAGGCGATCCGGGAGTACGGCAAGCAAATCGAGGCCGCGGTCGCCGAAGATCCCACTGTGCTGGCGCCGCTCCGGCTGCATTACTTGCGGTGGGTACTGTTCGACATCGGCGACGGGTTGTGTTTCCAATATCAGGGGATCTTCGATACCGACTTCGACAAGTACGTCGAGGATGCTATCGCCTTGTTCCTGTCGACCGGCATCACAACCGTATTCGTGAACCTCGAAGGGTTCCCCGAAGACTGGAAGACCAATACCGATGCGGTGGTCGAGTTCTTTCGTGAGCATCAATTCCCGAGCTTCCTGGAGTACGGTGAATACCCCTATGTGACCGCGGACGAGGTCAAGAAGGCGCTGCGCGTGAAGGCGGCATTTTCCGACATGCTCGACCAGATGCAGTAGCGACCGAGAGGTTTGCTGATGCTCGAACTCGACGACATCCAGCACATTCTGCTGACCCGCGTCCCCGCGCTGACCGGACGCTACGAGTTCCTGTCGTTCGCCGGTGCCGCCGGTGGGCGGGCGTGGCTGTCGGCCATGGTCGACCGCGTGGCCTCGGCTGCCGACGCACAACGCTCCGTGACCACCGACCGCCGATGGGTGACACTCGCGTTCACCTGGACCGGCCTACGCGCACTCGGCGTGCCCGAACAGTCACTGGCAACGTTCCCCGAGGAGTTCCGCCAGGGCATGGCAGCGCGGGCCGCCATCCTGGGCGACACCGGGACCGCTCACCCCGACCATTGGGTCGGTGGATTGGCGGGCGACGATCTACACGCGATCGCGATCCTGTTCGCCCACGACGACGCCGAACGCGCTCGCTGGGTGCACGAGCACCAGCAGCTGCTCGGCCGCTGCACCGGAGTGACGGTGCTGTCGTCGCTGGACCTCGCGGCCGTTCCGCCGTTGGAGTACCCGCACGACCATTTCGGCTACCGCGACCGGTTGTCGCAGCCGGTGATCGAAGGCTCCGGTGAGCAGCCCACACCGGGCACGGGTGCCCCGATCAAGGCCGGCGAGTTCATCCTGGGATATCCCGACGAGGACGGTCCTCCGGTGGGATTGCCGCAACCGGAGGTGTTGTCGCGCAACGGCAGCTACATGGCCTACCGGCGCTTACAAGAACACGTCGGGCGATTCCGCGAGTTCCTGGCCGAGCACACCGACACCCCGGAGGAACAGGAGTTGCTGGCCGCGAAACTCATGGGCCGCTGGCGCAGCGGCGCTCCTCTGGTGCTCGCCCCCGAGCGGGACGATCCCGAACTCGGCGCAGATATGCGGCGAAACAACGATTTCAACTACAAACAGATGGACCCCTACGGGTACGCCGTGCCTTTGGGCTCGCACATCCGCAGGCTGAATCCCCGCGACACCGCGGTGAACATGCAGCGGCGGCGCATGATCCGCCGCGGCGCCACCTACGGACCGCACCTCCCCGAAGGCGTTTCCGAGGACGGCGCCGAGCGCGGAATCGCGGCCTTCGTGCTGTGTGCCAGCCTGGTGCGTCAATTCGAATTCGCCCAGAACGTGTGGATCAACGACAAGACGTTCCACGAACTCGGCAACGAGCGGGATCCGATCATCGGCAACCAAGACGGCACCCTGGAATACAAGATCCCCAAACGTCCGATCCGCAAGACCATCAGAGGATTACCGGCGTTCACAACTCTCAGGGGTGGCGCGTACTTCTTCATGCCCGGTGTTCGCGCACTGCGCTACCTCTGCACCCCTACCGACAACGAGGTGGCACCATGAGCACCGTCACCCAGGCACGCACCTACAACCAATCTCAGCTGCCACGCACCTACACTCCCAGCAGACGCCGGTTGAGCATCTACTGGACTTGGAGTTATCCCTGGGAGGCACAGCGCGATCCCGCCGCGCTCGACAACCGCTTCTCCACCATGACCGAGGTGCGCCAAGCGGCTTGGCCTGCCTACGAGACGCCCGAGTACGACGCCGCGCACTTTCTGCAAGGGATCGCCGGAACGCTGGAATTGTTCCACCGCTCCACCCTTACCTTCCAGCAGATCGCCGGAGAGGCCACCGGTCACCCCGTCGCGGTCTTCCAGCGCATCGATCAAGCCGGGTTCGAACTGCCCCTCGACGAACGCATTCTGGCCGACACCGATACTCTCATGATCTTCGGCCTCGACCACGTTCTCGGTCAGGCAGAAGCCGCGCCCGACGAGATCGCGGCCCTCGACGAATGGCTGCGACGCGAAGGCACCTGTCTGCTTTTGGCGCCTCATCACGACGTGGGTTGCACCGATGACCTCCAGCAACGCCAAGTCGAATTTCAGCACCACGGCGACCCGCTGGTGCCGCGCCAACAACGCTTCAGCGCCTACACCCGCTCACTGATGAAAGCCCTCGACGTTCCGGTGCACAACATGTACGGACTCCGACCCGCCGTCGCCGAAGGCACGAAATCCATTGCGCCCCTGTCCACATTTCCTGACCTCGACGACTTGCACCTGCTCGACAACGTCACCACATTCAACTTCCACCCCCACCTCCCGCACTATCACCTCACCGCACCCGCAAGCGCATCCGTGCGCCTGCTCGCCCGGCAACCCATCGACCTCGACCGACCCCACCCCTTCACCGCCGAAGGCAACACCGAATTCAACACCCTGATCTGGCTGCCGCCCACCGACCGACGCGCAGGCGACATCGTCATGATCGACTCCACCAACTTCACCACCTTGTTCGGAGGAACCGAAAGCCTCATCAACCTCTGGCGCAATTTCGCCCTCATGAAGTGACCGCGCACCACACCGACGCGGTCTACCTCCTGCCGGCCAGGGGCCATCCGCCCACGGCGTTCGGCGGCCATCTGCCGCAGTTCCGCTTCGCTACGTGGGCGTCGATGTCAGCAATTGGTAGGGGCGAGCTCTCCGCGGGCCCGGCCTTCGAGCCACAGCAGCACCGCAGGCGCACCTAATACCGCAGGGGCCAAATGTTCCAGCGCGGAAGGCAGTTCAACCGACGGCACCAGCACCGTCTGCACTCGCACCCCGGCCGCGCACCAGCGGCGGACGGTATTCTCGATCGCACCGAGCGGAATTTGCTGGTCCTTCGGCGAATGCCATTCGAGGATCGGGTTTTCCGGCATACCGGGATAGAGTTCCAGGCTGTTCTCCTCCACCACCGAGCGGGCTTCGCGGCTGTCGACGATCGAGGTGTTGTCGAGGTACTCCCGAGCGCTGCCGTCGACGCCCGCGGTGAGGATGTCGTTGCTGCAACTGTTGGCCATGTCCTGAGCGACCGCGAGGCCGCGCGGGTTGAGATACGAGCTGGTCGGCAGTCGGTCCGGGTACTCCCGCTCCAGACCGATCGCCGCCGCCATGGCCAACCCGAACGAGGGGTGCCGGTCCAGGCCCAGTGTCTCGGCCATCGTCATCAGATTCATCGGGGCACCACCGATGGCCGCACCCGCGAGTTTCAGCTCCGGTGCGTATGCCGGCTGCAACGCGGCCGCCCATGCGGTGGCCAGGCCACCGCCGGAATAACCGGCCATGACCGCGGGGCTGTGCTCCACGGCGAGTGCGGGTAGCCGCTTCACCGCACGGATGCCGTCCAATACGACATGGCCACCCAAACGCGCCGCCCCGAGAGCGAACTGCGGTCCGAGGTGATCCGGCAGCGCCACAGTCCAGCCCTGGGCCAGCGCCACGTTCAAGATCGGCGTGGTCGCCACCAGGTTCAGATCGTCGCTGTACAGCTTGTGCGATATCGCGCAGCCGGTGCCGAGCGCGTTGATGAAGTGCTGATACGACAACAGCGGCCCGCCGGGCTGTCGGGCGAAGGGAGTCAGAACCGTCGTAGTCGCCGCGATCGGCGCTCCATGCGAGTCGGTGGACCGGAACTTGACCAGCGTGACAGTGGCTGCGGGGAAGATCGCCAGCGCGGGCAGCGCCCGCACACCCAGCACATCCCCTGCTTCGTGTGCCGCCAGATCCGCCGGGGCGGCATAGAACGGGTCCGGATCGGGCAGTGGATACAGCGGTTGCGCGGTTGCCGTCGTCGCCAAGAGCAGCCCGAGTGCCACACCGCCGATCGCACCGCTGCGCCTGCTGCCGGGCAAAAGAAACCGCCGGATCACGATCTTCTACCTCCAGTAGTTCGCGCATTTGTCGACCGGCCAGCCTGCATTCAAATCCGACGCTGCGGGCTGACCTTCAGCGACACGCCGCACGAAAATCTGAAACGGTAGGAATCGAGATGTGCACGCGCTGTCACACACGCGCGAAGTCGGCAAGGTGTCGGGTGGCCCATTCGCGGAACGAGGTCGGCCGCACGCCGGTGACTTCCTGCACCGTCGGATGCACGACGGAGGTGAACGACTCCAGTGCGGTGGCGCGCAGTGCCATGATGGCGTCGGCCATGATCTCGGAAAGTCCGTGGTCCAAGATCGCCTGACGGGCGGCGGCGGGCTCGACTTCCAGGAACCGTAGCGGCCTGCCCAGCACGTCGGCGAGTACGGCGGTCATCTCGGCGGGGGTCAAAGCCTCCGGTCCGCTGAGCCGGTAGGTTCGCCCGTCATGACCGTCGGTGGTGAGCACGGTGGCGGCGACGGAGGCGATGTCGTGTTCGTCGACGACCGCGATGCGGCCGTGACCATAGGCGGCGAACACGCTGTCGCGGTTCCGGATCGAGTCGGCCCAGTGCAATGCGTTGGCCATGAACCCGAGCGGGCCGAGGATCGTCCACGGAATGCCGCTGTCGCGCAGTGCCTGTTCACCGCGGCGATGCCAGCTCGGGATGGGGTCGGTCGCGGTGTCGTCGCCGGTACGCCCGGAGGACAGCTTGACGACGTGCGCGACATCGGCGCGTGTGGCTTCGCGAATCAGGTTCGCGTCGTGGGTTGGGATGTCGGGGCCGGTGGAAAGCAGGAACACGCGGTCCACCCCGCGCAGCGCCGCGGCGATGCTGCCGCGATCACCCAAGTCGCCCGCGACGACGTCGACGGCAGCGGGAAGACCGGCGGCGGCGGGCCGACGGGTCATCGCGCGCACGGGCACCTTCGCGGCGACGAGTCGGTCGACGAGCGAGCGGCCGACAGTGCCGGTGGCGCCGGTAACCAGAATCATGAGAGTCCCTTCCGTGGATCGTTGTCGTCGCGTCCTGTCCGACGACGGGACCCAGCATCGGCCCGGAGCCCCGCCAGCTCCATCCACAGGGAGATATCGGTGGAAATTTTCCATTGAAGACGGAATGCTGAAAGAAATGACCGTGATAGACGAGCTGGACCGGGGCATCGTCCATGCGCTGCACATCGATGGCCGCGCAACGTTCAGCCGTATCGGCACGGTGCTCGGTGTGTCGACGCAGACGGTGGCCCGGCGCTACCGGCGACTGCGCGCCGAGGCCGGGTTGCGGGTGGTCGGGCTGAGCCGTCTCGACCGCGACGACCACACCCGCTGGCTGGTCCGCCTCGGCGCCACCACGACGGCAGCCCGGACACTCGCTCATTCCCTCGCCCGACGACCCGACACCTCATGGATCAAACTCCTGTCGGGTGGCACGGAAATCCTTCTCATCCTTCGCATGCCGCACCAGGCGGACGCGGCACATCCGCTGCTGCTGCAGGAGATCCCCCGCACCGCCGGTATCACGACCGTGTCGGCTCACTATGTGCTCCACACCTATTTGGGCGGTCCGACGCCGTGGCACGGACAAGTCGCAACGCTCACCGAGCACCAGCAGCGACAACTCACACCACCCCATCACGACGCGCTGTCCGCACGCCGGCTCTCCAGCGCCGACGATGCCCTGTTGTCCGCGCTGCAAGCCGATGGACGGGCCGGGCTGGCCGAGCTGGCGGCAGCCACCGGATGGTCCCCGGCGACGGTCGCGCGCCGCCTGGCCGATCTACGGGCGCAGGGCGAGATCTTCTTCGATGTCCAGGCCGACGACACCCGGTTCGGCGCCACCACCCAGGCACTGCTGTGGATGTCGGTCGCTCCCGCGCGGCTCGACCAGGTCGGCCTCGAGTTGGCGCGGCATCCCGAACTCGCCTTCGTGCTCGCCACCACCGGTCCGAGTAACCTTGTGGCCCAAGCGATGTGCCCGAATCCCAGCGCCTTGCACCATTACCTGACCCGCCGCCTCGGCAGCGACGACGCCATTCGAACACTGGAAGTGACACCCGTACTCGCCACGGTCAAAGCCGCGGGTCACGTCATCACCGAAGGCACCAGGCACGGCACAGCCAGCCGTCGTTCGAAAAGCGCGGCGAATTCGAAGTGAGGCGCCCGTGCCGCAGCCGCATCCCGCATCCGCGCAATGCCCCGAGGTGGTCGTGCATCCGGCGCGCCGGGCGCGGGTCCACAACAGACCGATCGCACCGGCGACAATAAGGGCGATGCCCAGCGACTCCAGCCACGAAAGGCTCACCAACGCCACCCCGCCGCCGAAGATTCCGGCGGCGACCAGGACTGGAAGCGCGCAGCATCCGACACACAGAAGCGCGCCCAGCCCGATCGGTACCCACCAGCGTCGCGTCCGCGTGCGCTCAGCACCCACACTCGCCTCCTTCACCGGCGGAGTCGGTGGTGAACGGTACTGGGCAGCAAGGGCTTTCGCTGCAGGCGAGCAAGTCGTCACAACCTGCCTCCAATGCGGCATGCAGGGTGTCGCGCACCGCGGTCAGCTCGGTGAGTTTCGCGTCGATCTCGGCCAATTTGGCCGCCGCGCGCGCTTGTAGCCCGACAGCAGTACGGCGACCCGATGGGGTGGCGGACAAAAGCTCGGCGACCTCGTCGAGGGTGAACCCCAGCCGCTGGGCCGCCTTGATCACACGCAACACCGTGACGTACCGCTCCGGATACAGTCGATGCCCGCCGAGAGACCGCTGCGGTTCGGCGAGCAGACCACGCCGCTCGTAGTACCGCAACGTCTGCGTGTTCACCCCGGTGGCCGCGGCCAGCTCGCCGGTGCGCAACCCGGTCAACGCCGATCGCCGCCGATCCAGGCGTCCGCCCGCGCGGCCAGCGCGTCGAGTACCGCGGCCTGATTGTCGGGAACGGCGATACGCATCACCGGACCGTCCTCGGTGGCGTCGAAGCCGAAGGTGAAGAACGAGCAGCAACCGGACTCGCGCGCGGCGAGGTCACGGCCCTCCTCCTCCGCGCCGGCGGCCAGTAGGAGATCCAGTCGCGTGCGCGCGGGCCGATCCGTGCGCCGCACCGATTCGGCGAAGAACCGGTCGAACTCAGCGACTCGTACCGACTGTTCAACGGTGGGCAGCGTGCACGAGTCCGGTACCCAATCCCCGGCGGGAGGCGTGATCATCATGCCCTCACGGTAAGCCCGTACCCAGGTACAAGATGCAACCTCGAACCGCGGAAACATGCGTGCGGCCACCATTCCGCACTGCTGGATTCCAGCGTTCGCGGGTCCGACGAATTCGATGATTCAGTTCGAGGTGTTACGGATGTTCGGTCCGTTGCACCTGTTCGTTGATGAGGGTGTCGTCGTCGGCCGGCGGCTCGGGATCATGCCACTCTTCTGCTCGGCTGGAACGATTGCCTCGTATCGTGCCTTCCAACTCGTGGGCCAACTCGTCGTCGTGTACGGGACCGTGCTTGGTATTTCCTCGTTCCATGGGATCTTCTCCTGTTGCGGTTGCTGGACACCGGCGCGCTAGCGGTGGCGCAAAAGGGTGGCGACCCCTTCCCGGGGTACGACAGCACCTTCGACGGGCACGATCGAGCCACCCTGCAGCAATGTGACCACCGGCAACGCTTCGTCCGCGCGGTAGGCGCGAGACGATGTCGCATCATCGATCCACTGCGCCGCGGTGATGCCGCGAAGCAATTCCGGATCGAGTTCGACGGATCGGTCCCCCACGGTGTCCGGATCGATCAGCAAAGTATCGGCGTTCGCCGCCAGCAGCGCCGAGACCGTCTCGGGCAGCCCCTCGACGGCCAGGCCGTCGGCCCTGCCCCGCGCGGTATTCAGTTGCTCGACGACCTGTCCCTGGTGCTGCCGTGCCTGCGTCCGCACCGCTTGCGGCACCTGCGCTTCCAGCGCGGCGGAGTCAGCACCCGCGGCCCGGGCACCGGCCTCGACCTCGACGATCCGAGCGGTAGGCGAATCGAGTGCCTTTGCCAGCGCTGCGCGGGCGCCGACCTCACCGACCAGCACGATGACCTGCGCTCCGACGCGATCCGCGAGATCGCGGACCGCCGTGGCGGCCTCCCCGACGTTCCGGCGGACCACTTCCTCTACCCGGCGCTGCATCGAAAGGTGTGCCCACCCTCCGCCGTGATGGATCTTGTGCACCGGATGCGCGGTGCCTTCGGCGGTCATCTCGATCAGGTTCTCGTCCTCGTCGACGCCGTACAGATCGCAGCCGACACGGTCGACGACCGCGATCACATGCGGCACCTCACGGGACTGCTGCTCGATGAGAGGCAACAGATACGGAAGCGCCGACACCCGCACTGTCTCGCGTGCGGGCGGCTCGGCGAGCATGTGATCGACGAGGACGCTGTCCGAATCGGCGATCAGCAGGCGGCCTGCACGCCCTTTCTCCGCCTTGACTTTGCTGATCGCGTCGTCGAGTAGCGTCAGCGTCTTCTCGGGAACGTGCTGGGCGGCCAATCGCTCGCGGATCGAGCGCCACCGTAACGCTTTTTGCTGCTCGGCGTCTTCGGTGTTGTGCGAGGCGTCGACGCAGAGCGAGACGAACGGGCCCCGCCGTTGCGCTATTTCTCTGAGATTCGTGCCATACACATCCGGCGCGTACCCGGTTCGGCGTGCACGAATCCGAATCCGCGAGTGCGTTCGGAATACGCTCCGAACGGTGGTTTGGCCGACCCAGGCCCGGGTAGTCGCCACGCGTCCGCCGGGACAACCGACTGGAGGTGAAGCCATGGCCGAAACCGTCATCGACGACGAGCTGTGGGAGGAATTCCACCGCCTGGTCAATATGTCGTCCCGGCAGTTGCGCGACTGGCTGCGCACCGAAGGCGCCGGTACCGGCACCGAAACGGAACCCGATCGCGCGGGGCCGGAGATCGGCCGGCGCATCCTTGCGGTTCTCGGCAAACGTCGTACGGACCTCGATGCCGACGACATCGCGGTGATGCGCCGGGCCGTGGACGAAATCACCGCGGTGCGCGGTGCGGAAGCAGAGCGCGAGCCGCGCGCGGGCAGAGACGACTGGCGCAGGCATCTGATGTCACTCGGACACGATCCACTCCAGCCGTCGTGATCTCCGCATCGCGAGTCGAGCGGATGGGTGTGCGCTCTGCAAGTTGACGGCGAGGAGGGTGCTTCGATGAAGGCAGTGGTGTGGCACGACGTGGGAGATATCCGGCTCGACGAAGTCGATGATCCCAAAATAGTGGAACCGACCGATGCGCTTGTGCGGATCACGACCTCGGCTATCTGCGGTACCGATCTCCATCTCGTGCGCGGCACGATGCCGGGCATGCAGCCGGGAACAGTGCTCGGGCACGAGGCTGTCGGAGTGGTGGAGGAGACCGGGGCGGCGGTGCGCGGGTTCAGCCAGGGCGATCGGGTCGTAGTGTGCTCGACCATCGCATGCGGGACCTGCTCCTACTGTCGTGCGGGCTACTTCGCCCAGTGCGATACCGCGAACCCGAACGGACCGCAGGCGGGAACCAGCTTCTTCGGCGGACCGGAGAGCACAGGCCCCGTCGCGGGGCTGCAGGCCGCTTACGCGCGCATCCCCTTCGCCGCCGCGACGCTGGTGAAAGTCCCGGATTCGGTGTCCGACGAACAGGCGATCATGGTCTCCGATGTGCTGCCGACCGGCTGGTTCGGCGCCCGATTGGCGCAAGTCGGGCAGGGCGACACGGTACTGGTGCTCGGTGCTGGCGTGGTCGGGCAATGCGCGATCGCCGCAGCGAAGCGTCGAGGCGCGGCACGGGTGCTGGTCGTCGACGGTATCGCCGATCGTCTGGCGACCGCTCGCGCGCAGAACGCCGAGCCGATCGATTTCAATGCCGAGGATCCGGTGGCAACGGTGCGCGAGCTGACCGGCGGTATCGGAGTGGACAGGGTGATCGACGCGGTCGGTGTGGATGCCCAACGCCCGAAGTCCGGACCGGCCGCACAGAATCTTCCGGTTTCGGATTCGACGCTGGAAGCCGAGCGCGAGAAGGCGGCCCCGCAGGGCAGGACCGAGGGCGCGCAGTGGTTGGCTGGCGACGCGCCCAGCTTGGCGGCGCGGTGGGCACTCGAGGCAGTCGCCAAAGCCGGTAGCGTCGGCGTCATCGGAGTCTATCCGCCGAATTTCGACGCTTTCCCGATCGGCGCCGTGGTCAACCGCAATCTCACCGTTCAGGGCGGCAACTGCAACCACCGCCGCTACGTCCCCGGCCTGCTGGGCAGGGTGGCCCGGGGCGACATCGATCCGACCGCCTTCATCACCCAGCGCGCCGACCCGGTCTCGATCATCGAGGCCTACGAGACGTTCGACCGGCGCGAGGACGGCTGGCTGAAGACGATCGTGCCGATGTGAGGTGTGTAGCGATGCTGAAGTCGATCCTCCGCGGCGCCGCGGCGGGAGCCGCGGGCACGACCGCGTTGAACGCCGTCACCTTCCTCGACATGATCGCGCGCGGCCGACCACCGAGTCGCACGCCCGAACAGAGCGTCGAGCGCATGACCGACAGGTTGGGCGTGCAGGTGCCCGGTGACGAGGAACAACGGCGCAGCCGGATTTCCGGCGCGGGTGCGCTGCTGGGCACGGGGACCGGCGTTTCGGTCGGCTGTGCCTACGGTTTCGCCCGTTCCATGAAGTGGCAGCCGTCGATTCTCGCCGCCAGCACGGTCAATACCGCCACGGCCATGTCCGTCACGGCGCTGTCGCTTCTCAACTTGGGGGTTTCCGATCCGCGCCGATGGACACGTTCCGACTGGCTCGGTGATCTCGTGCCACATCTTGCGTACGGGCTGGTCACTTCCCTCACCTACGCCGCCATGGCCGACGGTCGTTCGACCCCGCGGCGGCGTCGGCAGTGGCCGTGGGCATGAGCCCAGCGGTACCGGCCATCTCGGTGATGGGTTCGCGACTGCGCGGAGCCGGGTCGGCGAGCCTGTGCCGAATCAACGTGCCCTGCTGTCCGAGTTCGTCTGCGCGCTGGTCGAATCGATGACGACGATATCCAGTTCGCCTGACGAGTACCGTGCGCGCAAGGCTTTCTTGTCGAATTTGCCGACACTGGTCTTGGGCACTTCGGGCATGAAGGTCCAGCGCTCGGGCAATTGCCATTTCGCTGTCTTACCGGCCAAGAACGCACGCAGCACGCCCGCGTCCGCCTCCGCTCCGGCCCGCAACGCGGCGGCGACGACCGGTCGCTCGTCCCATCTCTCGTCGGGTACGCCGAACACGGCGGCCTCGACGACGTCCGGGTGCGCCATGATCGCGTTCTCGAGCGTGACCGACGAGATCCATTCGCCGCCGGACTTGATGATGTCCTTGGCTCGATCGACCAGGGTGAGGTAGCCGTCTGCGGTGATGGTCCCGACGTCACCGGTGCGCAGCCAGCCGTCACGGAACGCGTCGGAGCCGACCGTGCCCGCATCCGGCGAGTAATAGGACGCGGTGATCCAGGGCCCCCGAACCTCCAGCTCCCCCACGGCTTTTCCGTCGCGGGGCAGCTCCGCGCCGTCATCGCCGACGAGGCGCGCTTGCACCGGAGCGGGGAAGCGTCCCTGGGTGACCCGGTAGGCGTAGGCGTCTTCGCCCTCGGTTCCGGGTGGCGGCCACGCGACGCAGCCCAGCGGCGAGGTCTCGGTCATCCCCCATGCCTGGATGATGCGCACTCCGTGGCGGTCCTCGAAAGCGCGCATCAGTTGCGGCGGCACGGCCGAGCCTCCGACCACGACCGCTCGCAGATGGCCGAGGTCCTGCGGTTCGGCGTCGGCCGCGGCGAGCACACCGTTCCACACCGTCGGTACGGCGGCGGCGAAACTCGGGCGTTCGGCTGCCATGAGTTCCAGCAGCGGCAACGGCTGCAGGAAGCGGTCCGGCATCATCAGCGAGGCGCCCACCATGAGCGCGGCGTAGGGCAGGCCCCACGCGTTGGCGTGGAACAAGGGGACGATGGCCAGCACCCGATCCCCCGTCCTGATGCCCATGCCGTCGGTGGTACAGGCGTGCATGGAGTGCAGCCAGTTCGAACGGTGCGAATAGACAACGCCTTTCGGGTCACCGGTGGTGCCGGAGGTGTAGCACATCGCGGCGGCGGATCGTTCGTCGAGCACGGGGAAGTCGAACCTGGACGATTGCCTGGCCAGCAGCGTGTCGAGTTCGTGTACCGCCACCCCCTCGGGTGCGCGCAGCGCCGCCGCGTCACCGTTGGCGACGATGACGTGGCGGACCGTACGCAGCTGCGGCAGCACCTGCGCGAAGGCGGGCACCAGCGAACCGTCGACGATCACCGCCTTGTCCCCCGCGTGATTCGCGACGAAGGCGATCTGTTCCGGGAAGAGACGGATATTCAGAGTGTGCAGCACCGCGCCCATGGCGGGTACGGCACAGTAGGCGAGGAGGTGTTCGTTGTTGTTCCACATGAAAGTGCCCACTCGGTCGCCGCGGCCGATTCCCAGCGCGGTGAGGGCGTGCGCGAGTTGGGCGGCCCGATCACCGAGTTCGCGGTAGGTCAGTACCCGCGACCCGCTGCCCGTCCAGGTACCGACCGTGGCATCGGCGTGCACGGTGGTGGCGTAGCGCAGCAGCGTCGCCAAGGAAAGGGGTTCATCCTGCATGGTGCTCGGCATCGGCAGGTCGTGCTCATGGTAAGTCATTTCGTGCTCGTCTTTCTCGAAGAATGCCCGGCCGACGGGAACGTGGTGAGCCCGGGCCGACGTTGCCGCCGGCCCGGGCTGGTCTCATGGGTTTCAGCCGCGCAGCGCGGAGGCGAAAATCGGCGCGAGCGGGGCGACGCCGGGCTTCTTCGCGAAGTTGGTCAAACGCCGCAAGGTGGTGGCGCCCGTGCGGTTGGTCACGAACCACGGCGGCTTCGGCGACAGGCTGAATTCGCCGTGCAGCAGCGACCGAGGCGAGGGGCGGAACGGCCCGCGCAGGACGGTTCGTTCCGGTTCGGCGATCAGCAAGGCGTTGTGCACCACACCGATGCCGCTCTGGATATCGGTCAGAGAGTGCCCAGGGAAGGCGCCCCATGACGCGCGGGCGGTGAGGTAGCCCAGGCCGGTCCAGGCGTTGACAGCGATCGTGCCGTAGCGCAGTTCCGTGACGGCCGTGTCGAATCGGTCGCCCAACTGTTTGATGGTGGCCGGGTGGGCGATGATGTTGACGCCGAGCGTGCCCTCGAACTCGTCGTTGCATACCTGTACCGCCCGCGCCAGGAACTCGGCCGGGTCAATGCCGGGCAATTCGATCACGCCGAGCACCGGGGCGAAGTATTCGGTGTGCAGAGCGGGTTCGCGCCGATTCGGTGTCAGGCCCTCGATGAGGGTGCGTGCGCCGATCACTTGCGCCTGCGGGTAGCTCTGTCGGGCGGCCTCGACACGGTCCGAGGATCCGGGATAGTAGTCCGGCCGCTGCGGCGCGCGGCCGATAGCCGCACGGAGTTCGGCGAGGAACCGCTCCTTTTGCGGCCAATCCGCGGAGATCACCGCCACCTGTGCGGCGATGCAGTTGTACCCGTTGTTGTGCAGGCGCTGCGTCGCCAGGTGCTCGGCTTGGAAGCGCAGGTCCGCGTTGGACCATCGGCCCGGCACCACGATGGTGGGCGAAACACCGCCGAGTTCGCTGGTGATCGGCTTCATAGCCTGGGCGTGCCTGCCGCCTTGTTTCGTTCGGCCTCCGCTCCGGTGCCGAACACGATGGCGTCGTGGGTCGCCGCGCTGCCGGTCATGTGGACGGCGTCCACATCCGGGTGGTGCACCAAGGCCGCGCCGACTTCAGGGCCGCCGGTGATCAGGCGCACGAATCCGCGCTCTATCGCCGGAGCGAAGATCTTCTCCAGCACCGGCAGCAGCGGATCGGTGATCGGGTTGAGCTTCAGCGCCACCACCCTGTTGTCCGCGTAGAGCTGGTACAACACGTCCAGAGGGGCGATCGAGAAGATGTTGCCCGCCCCCAGGACGACGCCGATGCCGCCGGTGCTGGTCGGCGTGCGCTGCCCCAAGCCCGCACGGGCGCGAACGGTTTCGGCGTCGACGCCGGGCCGCGACCAGACTTCGGCGCGGAATCCGTTGAGCAGCAGGGCGTCGAACACTCCGTGCGGAAACACTTCGACGGCCGTCCGGCCACCGGGGGCCGGACGCATCGGGTATCCGTCGACCGGGCTGCGCCCCTCCTCCAATGCCAGCAGGGATTCCGCGAGCGCGGCAGCCCCGGTCAGCAGGGAATACGGTCCGCTCACCCACTCCTCACCGAGCAAGGGCGAATCCGAGGTCAGTTTCTTGATCCGGGCCGCGGTCTCGACCCACTCCTGCGCATGCCGCGCCGTGTTGACATGAATCTGATCCAGCAGTCGGCGTCGTGCGGGCAGCGCGGTGCGCGCCCATTCGACTTCACCACGCCTTAGTGCGGAGACCGCGGCGCCGACGGTTGCCGTCACGGTCGAGGTCATGCTTCGGTTCCTTCCGATTCGGCGTCCTCGAGGACCATGTCGGAAGCCTTCTCGCCGATCATGATCGTGGGAGCGTTGGTGTTTCCGCGCACTACCGACGGCATGACCGACGCGTCGGCCACGCGCAGACCGCGCAATCCCAGCACGCGCAATCGCGGGTCCACGACGGCGCCGAGCGCGCAGGTCGACGTCGGGTGGTACAGGGTCTGTGCCGTCCGAGCCGCGAAATCGAGCAGCTCGGCATCGGAATCGCCAGTGGGGGTCGAGAATTCACCGGTGGTGAGCTCCCGCAGCGCGGGTTGATCGGCGATCCCGAGGGCGCTGCGCAGCCCGGCGATCACGCTCTGGCGGTCCTCTTCGGTCTGGAGATAGTTGTGGTGGATACGTGGCGCCGTGCCGGGGGACGCGGAACGCAAGGTGACTTCGCCGCGGCTCGTCGGGTTGATCAGGCACGGGCCGAAGGCGTATCCGTGCTCCGTCGCGGCCCCCATGCCTTCACCGTGGAAGAGCACCGGCGCCATGTGGAACTGGATGTCGGGCCCGGCGAGACCGCCGCGGGTCTCGATGAAGCCCCCTGCCTCGCCGATATTGGAGGTCAGCGGGCCGCGCCCTTGTTCCTGCAGCAGAGCGAGGTTTTCCGGGGTGAGTGCGGTCATCAGCGACTCGCGATCGGTGCGGTAGTTGAGGAACACCGACAGATGGTCTTGCAGATTCCGCCCGACCGGCAGGTCACGGACCACCTCGATCCCGAACGCCGACAGCTGTTCGGCCGGGCCGACACCCGACAACAGCAGCAGATGCGCCGATCCGTATGCGCCCGCGGCGAGCACAACCTCGCGCCGGGCCTGGATCACTTCCGTGCTCCCGTCCCGGCCGATGACCACACCGGTCGCGCGGCCGTTCTCGATGACGACTCGATGGGCGAGCGCGCCGGTGATCACCGTCAGATTCGGGCGCGACGCGGCCGGGTGCAGATAACCGACGGCGGCGCTGCACCGCATGCCATTGCGCTGTGTCACCTGATAGCGACCGACGCCCAGCTGCGTGGACCCGTTGAAGTCCTCGTTGCGGAGGTGGCCCGCTTGCTCGGCGGCGCGCAGGAACGCGTCGCCCAGCGGATGCCGCGATCGGCTTTCGCTCACCGCCAGCGGCCCGCCGACGCCGTGGTAGGCGTCCTTTCCGCGTTCGTTGTCCTCGGCCTTCATGAAATAGGGAAGGACCTCGTCGTAGCTCCATCCGTCGGCGCCGCCCGCGGCCCACCCGTCGTAGTCGGCACGTGCTCCGCGAATGTAGATCATCGCGTTCATGGAGCTGCTTCCGCCGACCACACGCCCACGCGGCAGATAGGCGCGGCGGAATTGCAGCCCGGCTTCGGGCTCGGTGTCGTAATCCCAATCGAGCGGACTTTTGAACAGAGAGGGAAATGCGACCGGCAGATGGATTTCGTCCGCCGTATCCTGCGGCCCCGCCTCGATCACGGCCACCTGGACCCGCTGGTCCTCGGACAATCGACTCGCCAGCACGGATCCGGCGGATCCGGCGCCTACGACGACATAGTCGTACACGGTCGGCACCTCTCTCGAAACAATTCCCGAAACGGGGCGCTATGACCCCGGTCACTGTCGCAGTCGATACTGCTGGCGGGATGCTCGAGCCACCATGTGCACGGGCCTACCGATCCACGGCGGATATGTGTGCCAGAGCACAATCGCATTCCCGGCGAATGCCTACCATCTATCCATGACCACGCTGACGGAGCCGCCCGTGAATGATTCCGCCGCGGTGGCGCGCACGCTGCTCGCGGAGGTCGACGACCTCACCGCCGAACTCGTCGGCCGGATCCGGACCGGGGACCACGCCTACGCGGAATCGACCGCGCTCACCGACGCTGAGCTGGGCTTCGTCGTCCGCGACAACCTCGTCTCGCTGCTGGGCCAGCTCTCCGGCGGTGTCGGGCGTCGGCTGCAGCCCGCTACCGTGGTGGGCCGGGTCAAAGCCGAGCTCGGCGTGCCCCTCCCCGCGGTGCTGCACGCGTACCGGCTGGCCGGACGACTGCTGTGGGAACGCGCGCTCGCAGTGGCCACCGGCACGAGACTCGACGTGTTGCCGCAGCTCGGGTCGGAGATGTGGCGGATCATCGACGATTATTCGGGAGCAGCGGCCGAGGCGTACGGCGACTATCTGACCGAACGAGTCCGCTACGACGATTCCGAACGCCGCGCTCTGTTGCGCCGTCTACTGAACGGCGATTCCCACGATCCGACACAACGCGACATCGCCCGCGCCCTCCACCTGCCCCCGCTGGGCAGCTTCGTCGTCGTGCATGCCGAAGCCGATCCCGAAGCACTGGCGCCACTGATGGGCATCGAGTCCCGGCTCCGCGCCGAATACGTCGAATCGATCTGGATCACCGAAGCCGGCGCTCGCATCGGGCTGCTCAGCCCGGCCACCGAACGCGCGCACCAGCAGGTACTGACCCAACTGCGGCAACACGCCACAGGCCGGATCGGCGTGAGCCGCTCGTTCTCGACCGCGGGGGATGCAGGCGCCGCACTGCGGGAGGCCGAACTAGCCGGGCGTTGCGCACCGGCAGGCACCGCCACGGTCACCGTCTACGGCGACACACCCATCCCGCTCGTCCTCGCGCATGCTCCGTCCGCTGCGCACGAAATGGCGCACGAAATCCTCGGACCCGTACTCGACCTGCCACCAGAGGAGTGCGATCCCCTTCTCGACACGCTCGCCATGTGGTTCGAATGCGGAGGCTCCAATACCGAAGTCGCGCAACGTCTGCACTACCACCGCAACACCATCCACTACCGGCTGCGCCGCATCGAAACCCTGACCGACCGCCGCTGCTCCGATCCCAAAGCGGCCGCCGAACTCTACGTCGCCCTGACCGCCGTGCGGCTCATCGGACTGGACCGGTCCGGGATTCCCGCCGATCCCCCGTCGCGTGGCCAGGCACAACGCCTCGGCTTCTGATCACAACAGTCTTTCACCGGCTGGTCAGAGCACGCCACTCGCGCCGGAGCATGCGTCTAACCACCCTGGGAGTGACAGATCGTCGAACGACCATCCAGCCCGTGCACAAGATCGATGCCGCGGCCGAGATTGTCCAGTCGCGCGTGCAGGGTGTCGCCCGCGGGATAGAGACGTACCGTGTCCACGCCGGTGTCGCGCCAGGTTCGCAACCGCTCGCGGACCATGTCCTCGGTGCCGATCAGCGTGGTGGCCAGCACCATTTCGTCGGTGACCAGCGCGGCGGCGCCATCGCGATCACCGCTCTGCCACCGTTCACGCACTCGAGCGGCGACATCGGCCCAGCCTTGGCGGCTGTAGGCGTTGTTGTAGAAGTTGGTCGAGCCCGATCCCATTCCGCCCAGCGAGAAGGCGAGTTCCTTCTTGCGGCTGCCGAGGACCTCGTCGAGTTGGGCCTCGTCGGCGACGATATTGATCTCGGCGCCCTGGCAGATGTCCAGATCCGTGCGGTCCCGGCCGGCACGGGCCAGCCCGGCGTCGAGATGCTCGAAATAGGCGTCCGCTCCCTCGGGGACGAAGCTGGTGCCCAGCCAGCCGTCGGCGATCTCGCCGGTCAACTCCAGCATCTTCGGTGACAGGGTGGCCAGGTAGATGGGAACCGTGACCGTGGGCACGCTCAGCCGCATCGGTTTGCCCTCGCCACCGGGCAGCGGGATTGTGAAGTGCCGGCCCTCGAAGACGACCTTCTCACCGGTGCAGGCCGCCCGGATTATCTGCACGGTCTCGCGCATGCGGGCCAGTGGACGGGCGAACGGCACGCCGTGCAGACCCTCGATGACCTGCGGGCCGGAAGCGCCGAGACCGAGCAGGAATCGGCCTTCGGACAGTCGTGCCAGGGTCATGGCAGTCTGGGCGATCAGGACCGGCGACCGGGTGCCGAGTTGAATGATGCCGGTACCCAACCGCATTCGCTCGGTGCGCGCGGCGAGGAAACCCAAAGGTGTCACCGCATCACTCCCCCACGCCTCCGCCATCCAGCAGATGTCCAGGCCGAGTTTCTCGGCTTCGACTACGAATTCGACGAGGTCGGGCCAGTTCGCCCCCGAGGCCTCGATGGTGGTGGCCGTGCGCATCACGCGTCCTTCTCCACTAGGTCCTTGATGGCGGACAGATTGGCGGCCATGCCGAACTCGAACTCGCGCAGGCGCACGAAAACGATTTTCTGCTCCTTCTCGGGCATGGCATCGATCGCGAAGTTGAGTCCCGAACGCGCGGGACCCATCTGGGTCCACTGCTCCAGGACGGTGCCCGCGCCCTCGGGTTGGAGGGTGAAACGCCATATGCTGGATGGGTATCCGGGATCGCCGACAGCCCAGGCGAAGCGCCGCTCCGGCTCGAATTCCACGACCGTGCTGGTCGTTTCCCAGTTCCCCAAGGCCTCGTGGGCGTTGCGGCCGATGAACCGCGCGCCGACCGCGGGTCCGGTGGCGCCGTCGAGCCATTCCACGCTCTGTAGTTCTTCACTCAACCGCGGCATGAGGTGGATATCGCTGACGAATGCCCACACCCGTCGCGGTGGCGCGTCGATGAAGGTCTGAACTGCCACGGTCGGGGTGTCGGCATACACCTGCCCGGTCCACTCCACGATCAGCTCCTTCCGGCTGTTTCGCCCATAGTTGCATAGATAGACTAAGCACTACAACGGTCTCTTCAGACCACTCAACAGCTGAGCTTCACATTTGGACTCACGGGGATGGGGCTATGCCGCGCACATCGTCGGCGAACTGTGATCGTCCCGGCACCCCGCACGATTGATCCACTGGGGACGACTCTCGGACGCCCCTAGATGGGGCGTCGCTTCATCAATCGCCGACATGACGGGCTGGAGTAATCCATGGCTCTCCGACGAGGGAATCGGCAAAATCCGGCGATCCGTAGCCGGTCATTCACCGGGAGACCGGTCTACTTGGACGCACCCACGATGCGCAGCGCGAGGTCCACGTAATAGTCGCCGATCTCCTCCGGCGAGAGTGAGCCGTCCTCCCGGTACCAGCGAGCGAGGTCGATGCCGAGCGACAGCAGAGCGACCGCCGCCATATGCGGATTCGGGTTGTCGAACACACCCGCCGCCACACCTCGCTCGATCAGCTGCCGTATCTCCGCGTCGATGAGGTGACGGATCGCCTTGATCTCGTCTTGATGCTCCGGACTGAGTGCGGCGAGTTCGTAGTTGATGACCCGGGCCACGGTGTGCGCCCGAGCATGGAAAACAGTGAAGGCCCTGACCGCCGCGATCAACTGATCGACCGGATCGTCAGCGGAAGCGACAGCGCTCTTTAAGCGCTCCAGGGTGTTGTGGTGACCGGTCCGGGAGACCTCGTAGAGAAGTTCCTCTTTCGAGCGGTGATGCACATAGATGGCTGCCGTGCTCAGCCCCGCGATCGAGGTGATGTCGCGAGTGGTCGAGCCGTGGAAGCCCCGCTCGGCGAAGGCGACGACCGCGGCATCCAGCAGCCGAGCTCGTGTGTCGTCCGCACGTGATTCGGTCACTTGAACAGTCTCGCATCCTGCCATCGAACACTTCCGGACGGTATCGGTCCGGCCCTCGCGCGACCGGCGTCGATGCTGTCGTGACCTTCGGCGCGTCGCACGGCTGTGATCCCGGATACGCTGCGGTGGTCGCCGCTCAGAGCGCGAGCACGAGTTTTCCGTTGTTGGCACCGCTGAACAGCATGTTCAGCGTCTCGCCGAAACGCGCGACGCCTCCCTCGACGACGTGCTCGCGGCTCTCGAGCTTGCCCTCGGCCAGCCATTGCGCGATCTGCGCGACGGCTTCGCCGTAGCGATCGGCGTAGTCGAAGACTACGAATCCCGTCATCGAGGCGCGGAAGACCAGCAGTGACATGTAGCGCGACGGGCCGGGAGGCAGCTGCTCGGCGTTGTAGGCCGAGATCGCGCCGCACAGCACCACGCGGGCCCCACGGCGCAAGTTCATCAGCGCGGCATCGAGGATGTCACCGCCCACGTTGTCGAAGAAGACGTCGATGCCCTGCGGGGCGAGCTCGCGCAACCGCTTCGCGACGTTGTCGTTGCGGTAGTCGACAGCCGCGTCGAAGCCGAGTTCCTCGGTGAGCAACCGGGTCTTCTCCGGGCCACCCGCGATCCCGATGACCTCCGCGCCCTTGGCTTTGGCGATCTGACCGACCACGCTTCCGACGGCGCCTGCCGCCGCCGAGACCACCACGGTGTCGCCTGCCTGCAGCTTCCCGACCTCGAGCAGGCCGAAATACGCTGTCATGCCGGGCATTCCGAGGGTGCCGAGCCAGGTGGGGCCGGGGGCGATGGTCAGATCGACCTTCGAGACGTCACTGCCGTCACTGATCGCGTATTCGGTCACCCCGAAAGTGCCGCTGACCGTGTCACCGACGGCGAAGTCGGGGTGCGCCGATTCCACGACCGTGCCGATATCCAACGACCGCATCACCTCGCCGATCCCGACCGGCGGCACATAGGAACGCTGATCTCTCAGCCATCCACGCATGGCGGGATCGATGGAGATGAAGTCGATCTTCACCAGCAGCTGGCCTTCGGCGGGTCCGGGCAGTTCCTCGGTCGTCAGGCTCCAGGTGTCGTCGCCGGGCAGCCCCGACGGACGCCGCGCGAGACGGATCTGCTGAGTCTTCGTCATGACATTTCTCTTCTCATCGATTCGGCCATATGTCCGGGATGGCGTCCGTTGCCGTCGGGAAACTCTGCCCCACAGCGAATCTGGTCAGCTGCAGGTCCCGCTCGCAGACGGTCGCGAACCGTGTCGGTCAGTTCTTCGGTCCTCCGGCGACGTGCACGACCTGCCCCGACACAAATCCCGCACCCTCGCTCGCCAGGAATGAGGCGGTGTGTGCGACATCCTCGGGCGACCCCGCTCGCGCGACGGGAATCTGCGCGATCGCTCATGGTGCTCTCCTCCGGGATGGACAGATGCTCGACGGTCCACGCGCAAGCGGTGGACGACAGCGGTGCGCGCTCAGGACAGCCGCTCGAGCACCATGGCCATGCCCTGGCCCCCGCCGACGCACATGGTCTCCAGGCCGAACTGTTTGTCATGGAACTGCAGCGAATTGACGAGGGTGCTGGTGATCCGCGCACCGGTCATCCCGAAGGGATGGCCGACGGCGATCGCGCCGCCGTTGACGTTGAGCTTGTCGAGGTCGATGTCCAGTTCGCGCATGGACGCGATGACCTGCGCCGCGAAGGCTTCGTTGATCTCGACCAGGTCGATGTCGCCGATCGTCATGCCCGCGTTGGCCAGCGCCCGCCGCGACGCCTCGACCGGGCCCAAGCCCATGATCTCCGGCGACAGGCCGCTGACCCCGGTGGAGACGATGCGCGCGAGTGGCGTCAATCCGAGTTCCGCCGCCTTGGTATCCGACATTACGACCACCGCGGCGGCACCGTCGTTGAGCGGGCAGCAATTGCCCGCGGTGACCGTGCCGTCCGGCCGGAACACCGGCTTCAACGCCGCGACCGCGTCCAGCGTCACACCCGCGCGCGGACCGTCATCGCCCGACACCACCGTGCCGTCGGGCAGAGTCACCGGGGTGATGTCGCGTTGCCAGAATCCATTCGACAGTGCGATTTCGGCGAGGTTCTGGCTACGCACGCCGAAGGCGTCCTGCTCCGCGCGGCTGACACCCGCGAACTGCGCGACGTTTTCGGCGGTCTGCCCCATCGCGATATAGATGTCGGGCAGTGCTCCGTCTTCACGGGGGTCCGACCAAACCTGCCCTCCCGCAGCGAATTTCGACGTCCGCGCGACCGCGTCCTCGAACAGGGGGTTCTGGGTGCCCGGCAGGCCATCGGCATTGCCGCTGTTGTAGCGGCTGACGGTCTCGACGCCCGCCGAGACGAACACATCACCTTCACCGGCTCGAATCGCGTGCAGCGCCATCCGGGTCGTCTGCAGGCTCGACGAACAATAGCGATTGACCGTGACGCCGGGCACCCGATCGAGCCCGGCCAGTACCGCCACCACCCGTCCGAGGTTGAAACCCGATTCGCCCGCGGGCTGGCCGCAGCCGAGCATCAGGTCGTCGATCGTGGCCGGATCGAGCGAGGGCACCCTTTGCAGCGCGGCCTTGACGACCTGCGCCGCCAAGTCGTCGGGGCGCATGTCCTTCAGCGAGCCCTTGACGGCGCGTCCGATCGGCGACCGGGCGACGGAGACGATGACGGCTTCGGGCATGTGCCCACCTCCCAGCTACTTACTAAGCGCTTATTCAGCGCATACGATGCTGGATCGGACAGGCCGCGGTCAATACCGACGGCCCGCATTTATCGATGTGATCTACCACACAACATGTACATAAGTGCAGGTGAGGCAGGTGAATTCGGCTCGCGAAGAACGCGGCCACTGTGCGCGTACCGCCTCGTTCGGAGTGTCCTTCGGCAGAGCAGAGCACCGAAGCGACGATGGCGGTGGACTAGCAACTCGGTGTGCCGCTACACCTCGGGACCTGAAACCGGCCCCGGTGAACTTTCGTCAGTTACTTCGACTCTTGCCGCGCGAAGCGCTCCACGACGTCGGGACGTTCGCGCAGATGTTCGGGGTAGCCCGGACCCATGCGCAGGCGGGATTCCTCGATCGGGACAGGCTGTTCACAGTGCTCGCAGACCACCTTGACCTGCGTGTCATGACCGCACGCGGTGTGCCGCACGAGCACCGGCGGACCCGATTCGTCGGCGAGCCAGCGATCACCCCAGCTCGAAATCGCCAGCAACACGCTCCAGAAGTCGGCGCCCTTCTCGGTCAGCACATACTCGTACCAGGTCGGCTCGACCTGATACGGCCGTTTCTCGAGCAAGCCTTCGTCCACCAGACGACGCAATCGGTTGCTGAGGGTATTGCGCGCGATGCCCAACTGCTGCTGGAAGTCCTCGAAACGGCGTACTCCATAGAAGGCCTCACGCATCACCAGCGGGGTCCACCAATCACCGAGCAGATCCATCGTGCGCGCGACGGAGCATGGCCACCGTGCGAAGGATGTACGCCTCATTCAGCGAGGATATCGGTTTCATAGATAGACCATGCACTTGATGACGCCACGCGGCCGCCCGCGCTCTGTGCAGGCCATCCATCGGACCCCGCCTCGACCCCGAACTTCGCCGACAGGCTGCGGCCGCGACGAGCCTAGGCTCAGGTCGAGCGCGATTCGCTCGGCGTCTGCATGGCATCGAGGGCTTCGATGACTTCCCGACACCAGTCGATCCAGGCACGTTCGGTCCCGAGACCGGCCTTCAGGATCAGATGCCTCATCGCGCCCGCATCGTCGCCGACAGCCGGAAAATCACGTGCCTCGATCTCCCGATAGGTCGCGAACGTCTTCTCGTGCACCGCGAGATGGTGTGCGACGACCTCGCGGACACCTTCGAAGTCCCCGGTGGCGGCCGCTGCCCGCAACCTGATCAGCAGCGTTTCTCGCTGCTGCGGCGGCTCGTCGACCTCGCACACCCAACGGCGAAGCGCAGCCGTGCCCGCCGGTGTGATGGAGAAACGCTTCGGCTGACCACGCCCCGGGGCCTGTGGCTGCGAAACCTCGGCGACCAAACCGCCACCGCTGAGCCGATCCAATTCGCGATAGATCTGCTGATGGGTGGCCGACCAGAAGTATCCGAACGCGCGGTCGAAGCGCCGAGCGAGTTCGATGCCGGTCGAGGCCCGTTCGGTCAACGCGGTGAGGATCGCGAACTGCAGTGCCACGGCCCCATGTTAGAGAGCGTCGAGCGCGTTGGTCCCGCGACCTGAATCCGGAGTATCCGCGGCGAAGGCTGTGCGCGGGACCTTGCGCGGCCCGGGATCCGGCAACTTATGAAGCCGTGACCACCGGGCGTGTGATCGGCCACACATGTTTTTGCAACTTATTGCATGAATGCGGGGTCGTAGATAACTTCGTCGTAACGCAGCGCTGTGCGGCCGGAATCGCCGCGAGTCAACGCTTCAGAACTCCTCGAAGGACGTCATCATGGCCTTACCCGCCGCTCTGTCCGGTCGCCTCACCCTGCCCATCGTGGGCTCGCCGATGTTCATCTCCTCCGGACCCGAACTCGTGATCGCGCAGTGCCAGGCCGGGGTGATCGGATCCTTTCCCGCGCTGAACGCACGTCCGGCGTCACTGCTGGCGGACTGGCTGGACCGCATCACCGAGGAAAACGCGTCGTTCGCGGCGGCGAACCCGGACGCCACCGTCGCGCCGTTCGCCGTCAATCAGATCGTCCACCGGACCAACGACCGCCTCGAACACGACATGGACGTGATCGTGCGGCACCGCGTGCCTATCGTGATCACCTCTCTGGGCGCACGCCCGGAGATCAACGACGCCGTGCACTCCTACGGCGGAATCGTCCTGCACGACGTGATCAGCGACGAGTTCGCTCGGAAGGCAATCGAAAAGGGCGCGGACGGCATCATCGCCGTCGCTGCAGGTGCAGGCGGCCACGCCGGAACGCAGTCGCCGTTCGCGCTTGTCCAGGAGATCCGGGAGTGGTTCGACGGGCCGGTGCTGTTGTCCGGCGCGATCGCCCACGGCCGTTCCATCCTCGCCGCGCAGGCCGCGGGCGCTGATCTCGCCTATATCGGTTCGGCATTCCTTTCGACCGTCGAGGCGATAGCGGCTGCGGAATACAAGCAGATGATCGTCGACTCCCGAGCCAAGGACATCGTGTACAGCAACTTGTTCACCGGTGTCCATGGCAACTATCTGCGCGGCAGCATCGTCGCCGCAGGCCTGGACCCGGACAACCTCCCCCATTCCGACCCTTCCATCATGAATTTCGGCTCCGGCGGCAATGCGAGCGCCAAGGTATGGCGGGACATCTGGGGCGCCGGGCAAGGCATCGGCGCGATCAAGGAAAACCTCACTGTCGGGGACTTGGTGGCTCGCTTCAAGGCCCAGTACGACGAGGCGCTCCAGGCTCTCGCCCGCAAGACACCGAGGCCCGACACCGTCGAGCAGCCGGCCTGACCCACACATGGCCGTCGAGGCCTTCCTCGCCAAAGACGAGGAGTTCATCGGCCGCTGACGCGGAATACCCGCCTACCCGGTAACGCGATCATTGCCAGGTAGGCGGGTATTTCGCGTTTCGGCGCGCCGATGACCGGCCCGCGGCAGCAGTCTCAGCCGGCCGCGACGACCGGGTAGGTGTCGACCTGCCTGCGATCCAGTCGCGGAATGATTCCGTCGATTCCCAAAGTCCGGAAGTGCTCGTATTCGCGGTGGGCGGCGAAGCCCTCGGCATCGGTGTAACGCTCGAGGATCACCAGGTGCGTTGGGTCGTCGGTATTTTGGAAATAGTCGTAAGACAGGTTGGCCGGTTCTTCACGGCTGGCGGCGCGCAACCGGGCGAGCAGTTCGAGGACGGCCGTCAGCTGCTCCGGCTGCACGTGGTAGTGGGCGATCACCTGAAAGTAAGTCTGACTCATCTGGTTGCTTCTCCATATCGCGGCCGATGCTCTCGGGCGCGGCGAATTCAGCGGCGTAGCGTGCCGCACTGCCATGGCGGCCTGTTCCAGGCGTCTACGCGACGCGCGCCATAGTCAACATTCTTACTACATGCTTCCCTGGCCATGGCGTCGAGGCCAACGTTTCGCGCGCTGGCGCAAATCGGGCCAAGGCAGGCTCAGCAGTCGTGCAGCGGCACTGATTCCACAGCGCAAAGGCGCATGATGTCGCAAAGGTTAGTTCTATTGTCGCAATCTTGACCAGGTCGAGGGCTAGCGTCGCGAACGTGGCAACGGGAACACAAATACTCAACTCCTTAACCATCGGTCGTGGTGTGCGCTCAAGGGCTCGCACGGTCCCATGCCGCTGGTCGAGTCCGAAGCGAGAACTCCGGACAGCAGTGTCACCGCCACGCCAAACCGAGTCGTTCGAGTCATCAAAGGTGAGGAACACCGATGAAAGCTGTCATTGGCAACAGCCCCAGCCACTACCAGCGGTTGGGTCTCACGCCCGGCGTGATCGAGCCCTGGGAGGACGGCCTCCGCACCGGCGCTGCCGACGGGACCTTCGAATGGTGGTACTGCGACGCACATTTGGAGGATGGTTCGACACTCACGGTCGAGTTCCACACCAAGCCGCCGTATGCCTCCCCCAAGGCGCCGCTGACCCCGTTCGTGTTGCTGACGTTGACGCGCCCGGACGGAACACGAATTCAGAAGACCTGCATCGAGTCACCGGACGCCTTCCGAGCCGCCACCGACGGCTGCGACGTGCGGATCGGCGCCAACGTCTTCCGCGGTGGCCCCGAGGGCTACACCATTCATGTCGAGATCGATGAAGTGATCGTCGACCTCACGCTGACCCCGCAGGTGCCACCATGGCGGCCCGAATCGGGGCTGCTCTTCTTCGGCGAGAACGAAGAGCACTACATCGCCTGGTTGCCGGTGGTGGCGAGGGGTGCCGTCGACGCCGTTCTGACCGTGGACGGCGAGGTCGTGCGATCGATGGGACTGGGCTACCACGACCACAACTGGGGCAACATCGCACCACGAAAGATCCTCGACCACTGGTATTGGGGTCGAGCATTGCTCGGCGACTACACGATCGTGACGCTGACGTTCGTCGCTGATGATCAGTACGGCGGCGTGACGGTCCCCGTACTGCTGATCGTCGAGGCGGGCGAGATCGTGGCCGCCAGAGTGGGCGCGGAAGGCATCGAGGTCGCCGCGGACGACACCGCCGTACATCCCGACAGCGGCGTGCCGTTCGACAAGCGGCTGCGGTACACGATCGAGGAAGCGGGCACGACCTACACCGTCACCTTCACCTACCTCGACGACATCTTCCGGCTGGACTTCGGCGAGCACGGCGCCTACCACCGCTTCCTCGGCGACGTGACGTTGACGCACACCAGCGACGGTCACACCGACAGTCTCGACGGCCGAACCGTCTGGGAACTGCTGTATTTCGGCGAGCGCACACACGACGCCACGGCGACGGTACCCGTCGACGCCGAGCATCCGCCGATCATCACCCATCAAGCATGACCGAATGACACACCCCAACCAGTCCGGCGCCGTCGCCGGACCGAGACGAAAGCTGCGACGCATGCGAGTGCTCTACTACAACGGAGCCGGGGGCTTGGAATGGCGCGACGAACCCGAGCCGGTGATCCGAAGCCGGACCGACGCGCTGGTCCGGCCCATCGCGGTCTCGACCTGCGATCTGGATCAGCGAGTGATCCGCGGCGCGGTGCCCCTCCCTGGTGTCGACGCCCCGTTCGCCATCGGCCATGAAGGCGTCGGCGAGGTCGTCGAGGTCGGGGACGCGGTGACCGGTATCGCCCCCGGTGACCTGGTCGCGATCCCCTACCACGTGTCCTGCGGGATCTGCGACCGGTGCGGCGCGGACCTGCCGCTCTACTGCCGAGCCACCGCCGCCCACGGTGTGGCGGCATACGGAATCCCGTTCGGCGGCGGATACGGCGGACTGTTCTCCGACCTCGTGCGGGCCCCGTTCGCGAGCTATGCACTGCTCCCGCTGCCACCGAATGTCACTGCCATCCAAGCTGTTTCGGTCGGCGACAACCTCGCGGACGCCTGGCGCTCGGTGGTTCCGCATCTGCGCCGCGATCCCGGCGCCGATGTCCTGGTGATGAGCGGGGGCACGATCGGTGAGCGCGGTTGACGAACGCCCCGACGAGACCGACAGGAAGACAACCATGACCGCAGTCGACTTCACCAGCATGAGTGGACTCGAACTGATGCGCTGGGCCCAACGGGATCGGCCTGCCGACACACCGTCCATCGGCCGCTTGATCGGTATCACCATGGATGAGGTCGAGAAGGGGTATGCGGCGATGTCGATACGTACGCAGCCGGACTTCTCGAACCCGCTCGGCCAGGTCCACGGCGGCATCGCGGCCACGTTGCTCGACTCGGTCATGGCATGTGCGGTGCACACCACCCTTCCGGCCGGAGCTCGCTACACCACTCTGGAGCTGAAGGTGAACTACATCCGCTCCGTCGCGCTCGATGCCGGGCGAATCACCGCTGAGGGCAGAGTGATCCATGTCGGGCGAACGGTGGCCACCGCAGAAGGCAAGGCCTTCGACGAGAGCGGCAAGCTCGTCGCGCACGCCACCACCACCTGCATGATCTTCCTCCCCAGGTAGGCAGCAGCACGGGCGTGCGGCTCGATCATCGAGTGTCACGGTCCGGGCCCATCTCTTCGCAGTCGACTCACGTGCGAATATCACCGCCGCTTCCAGGGAAGGGATGAAGTGCAGTGGCGAGCCGAGGCCGAAATCAACTGTCAGATGGCATAACGTTGCGTTTCCTGACTGCGAACTCGGCCCCGGCATCCGCTTGTTATCGCCCGGTGAATCGTGCCGGTCGCCGCTCCAGGAACGACAGCATGCCTTCCCTGGCATCCTCACTGGTGACCAGACGCCGCAAGTCCGCACGGATGGCTTCGCCCGCGACGACCTCGCCGTCGTTTATCGCGCGCCGGGCCGAAGCCATGGTCGCCTCGATACCGAGCGGCGCTTGCTCGCTGATCCGTTCCGCCAGCTCGAGCGCACGCTCGAGTTGACGGCCGGGCTCGACCACCTCTTGGACGAGCCCGAGGCGCAGTGCTTCGTTCGCGTCGAACGGATCTCCGGTGAGCAGCCAGCGCATCGCGTTGCCCCATCCCGCCTCGCGCGGAAGCCGGTAGGTCGCGCCACCGAGGGGAAAGATACCGCGCTGCACTTCCATCTGCGCGAACTGAGCGTCGGCGGCGGCGATGCGCACGTCCGCGGCGAGCAGCAGTTCGATACCGATGGTCATGGACCATCCGTGCACGGCCGCCACGACCGGAGTCGTGCGCGCCGGTCCGGTGGTGGACACCGGATTCAACTCGTCCTCGGCCCAATCGACGCTGCTGTCGGTGATCTGCGGCAGCACATCGGCCAGATCGAGCCCGCCGGTGAAATTCGCGCCGTGGCCGTACAGGACACCGCACCGCAGGTCGTCGTCCGTTTCCAGGACGTAGTAGGCATTTCCGAGCGCACGCAGCAACTCCATGTCGAACGCATTGCGTTTGGCAGGGCGATTCAGGCCCATCAACAAGACATGCCCGCGCCGCTCGACGGTGAGGACCGCACTTGGCCGCAGATTCTCGGTCATGCCGAGACCACCCTCGACACGGCCTGTTTCACCATCGACTCGTGTGTTCGGAAATGCGAGCAGTCCGTGCGCGAGCCGTCCTTCGCGGACTGTCCGGCGGCGCGGAAAGTTCCGAGCCGCCGGAAACAATATGGCCGAGAATCGACCTGTGCCTTCAGCAGCCACACCGTCGTCCCGGCTTCGGCTTCGATCAAGGGACGGGCGCGTTCGAGGAGTTCGGCGAAGGCGTCCGCTTTGCCCTCGGCGGTGGTGAAGGTGACCATCAATGCGGTATTCGTTGTCATGGCCGCGACACTATTGACGACAAAACTAATGATTGCGACAAAACGGCTACACTTTGCGACATGAAGATCGGGGTTGCCGCGATCGCCGGCGGCTGGGACTCCGGCCTGACCACCGTCTTGGACGTCCTACGTACCGCCGAAGCCGCACGAGAACGAGTCGACCGGAACATTCCGGCGATTTCCGTCCGCACAATCGCGGCGACCCCGGCACCGATCCCGACGCAGGGCGGCCTGCTGGTCCCGATCGACTTCACCTTCGATGATGCCCGCATGGGCGATCTCGACATCCTCGTCATTCCCGCCATCGGCGCCAACAGCCCACCCGGCGTGATCGACGCCCTCCTGCGCCCCGACATACATCGGCTGCGCACGCAGCTACGCGACTGGGCAGACGAAGGCCGTCAACTAGCCGCCGCCTGCACCGGCACACTGCTGCTGGCGGAGGCGGGCATCCTCAACGGACGCCGCGCCACCACCAGCTGGTGGCTCACCACCGAATTCCAGCGCCGCTACCCGCGCGTCGATCTCGACATGACCCGCATGGTCGTCCAAGACGGGCACATCACCACAGCGGGCGCCGCGTTCGCCCACATCGATCTCGCGATCAACCTCGTGGCTCGGGCGAGTTCACAACTCGCCGACTTCACGGCTGCGACTCTGCTCATCGATGAACGTCCCTCCCGCAGTATCGAATCCGCCCTCGGCTATCTCTCCAGCACCGACCGGCTCATCACCGACTTCGAAAACTGGATCCGCGCACATCTCACCGAACCCATCTCGATTGCCGACGCCGCCACCGCGATCGGGACCACCCGTCGCACTCTGGAGCGTCACGTCCGGCAACAACTGGGCACCAGCCCCAATACCCTCGTGCAACACATTCGCGCCGAACGCGCCCGCCACCTCCAGCGCACCACCGACCTTCCCCTCACCAAGATCGCGCCGATGGTCGGCTACCAAAGCAGCGCCGCACTACGCAACGCACTGGCCGCCAGCGAATGCCGCGAGCACAATTAGCGCGACGAGACGTGCGCCGGGGAACGAGCTATGCACCGTCGTTGCCATCGCGCAGGGAATGGATCATGCTCCGCAGGATCCGCAACGCGCTGGACCGCTCGGTCTCGGTCAGGCCGGCGAGCATTCTGACCTCGACGGACCGGACCGCCACGGTCGCCTTCTCGAGGCTCCGTCGTCCGCGGGGCGTGAGCCGTGTGGGAAGAACCTTCCCGACGGGCGCCTCCGCGGGCCTGGTCACGTAGCCGTCTCGTTCCAGAGCCTGGAGTAGCACGTTCATCGTCTGCCGTGTCACGAACGCGCCCCGCGCGAGCTCGGAGTTCGACAGGCCCGGTCGTTGCGCCAGCAGCTCGAGGCAAGAGTAGTGCGTCACGCTCATCCCGAGTGGCCGCAGCACCTCCTCCATGGCTACGCGCAGGACGCTCGACGCCTCTTTCAGCAGGTAGCCCAGTGACGTTTCCAAGTCGACGCCCGCACGGTCTTGACTCATGTCAGTATTCTGACATAGTTTGGCCCCATGTCAGAAAACTGACACAGAATGAGGAGATCATCATGCCCGTTACCGGCCCCGACTTCATCTCGCTGCAAGCGCGCGACCTGGTTGCTTCGCAGGCGTTCTACGAGCAGTACCTCGGCCTCGTCCGCTCGCAGGCCGGACCTCCACACGCCGTCGTCTTCGAGACGAAGCCGATCGCGTTCGCACTCCGCGACGTCGTTCCCGGCACCGATCTCGCATCCGTCGCTCAGCCCGGCATCGGCGCCGCGATCTGGCTCCACGCCACCGACGTCCAGGCCATTCACGATGCTCTCGTCGCCGACGGTCACACCATCGTCTCCGCACCGATCGACGGCCCCTTCGGTCGGACATTCACCTTCGCCGACCCCGACGGCTACCAGGTCACTCTCCACGACCGCGTCTGACAGGACCAGCGCCACCGGACGATCACCGCCCCCGAAGACCGCGCGGCGACAAGTACGTCGCCGTGATCATCGACCTCACCGGGATCCGTGACTCCACCGGACCAGCGCGGCTGCTGGACATACGCTCGCCGACCGGCCCAGTCGCTGTCGCCTCGGCGACTCACACACCGTCAGTAGCGTACTTCCTTGACGAATTCCGCTATGGCGGTGCCGATTTCATCAGGGCTGTCTTCCTGAATGAAATGTGATCCCGCGACGGTCGTTTCGCGCTGATTGGGCCAGGTGCGGCAGAATTCGCGTTGCGGTCCGGTGAGAATGGAGCCCGGTTCCGCGTTGACGAACAACTTCGGGACATCGCTGGTGCTCAACCATCGTCCGTAGTCCTCGACCACCTCGACGACATCCTTCGGCTCCCCTTCGATCGGGATCTGGCGAGGCCAGCTCAAAGTGGGCCGGCGATCCTCGCCCGGCGACGCGAACGGCCGCCGATATTCCGCCATCTCCGCGTCGCTCAGCGCCCGGAGTACCGAACCAGGGAGAACCCGCTCGACGAAGATGTTCTTCTCGAGCACCATGCCCTCACCGGCAGGCGACCGGAAACCCTGGAACACGCCCCGTGCGCCTTCGGGCCACTGTTCCCACGTCACCGGCATGACAATGCTTTCCATGTAGACGATTGCCCGGACGCGGTCGCGGTGCTGGTTGGCCCAATCGAATCCCAAAGCCGAACCCCAGTCGTGGAGGACCAGCACGATATTGTCGCCGAGATCGAGCGCATCCCACAGATCGAAGAGATACGAGCGGTGCTCGGCATAGGTGTATCGGTCGGGACCGGAATCGGGGAGCTTGCTGGAATCACCCATGCCGATGAGGTCGCAGGCGATCAACCGTCCCAGCCCCGCACAGTGCGGCATGACGTTGCGCCACAGATACGACGATGTGGGGTTGCCGTGTTGAAAGACAATGGCGTCGCCCTGCCCCTCGTCGATGTAGGCCATGCGCTGTCCGCGAACATCCGAGAATTTCTTCGCCGCGAAAGGCGCTGTACTGTATGGCATTACAGAGTCTCCTTATGTGTAGGTGTCCCGTTGAAGGCAGGTCTATGCCGCTGCGGCAGTCCGATCACTCACACCTCTGCCCCAGGCCCGCGCTCGGCGCGCTCGTCGACCGCGGCGCCCATCCGCGCCGCCGCGTTCCGGCACACGCGAAGAATCCGCGACGAGAAGGACTCGGATTCCACAGCCCGTGACAGCACGAGTCCGCCGATACACAAGGCCAGGGTCGCGATGGCTTCGTCATAGAGTTCGTGCTCCTGCGGATCGTCCACCGGACGGCCACCCATCGCGTTGAGAGTCTTGCGCAGTTCCTCCTCGTAGGCTGACCTGAACTCGGCGGGCATGCGCGCGGCGTCGGATCCGATCGCCGAGAACGCGCACGAATCCGCCCGCTCGTCGCGGTGGGTGCGGTTGAGATAGCCGCGCGCGAGGCGGGCCGCGCGGGCGCCCCAGGACGCGTCGCGCGTCTTGCCGATCCAACGCGGCCGGCTTTCGGCAAGCCCGTGCCGGAAGGCCGCGATGGCCAGATCGTCCTTACTCGCGAAGTGTGAGTAGAAGGCTCCGTGCGTCAGGCCCGCGTCCCGCATGACCTTCCCGATAGCGCCGCCATCGGGACCATCCACCCGCAGCCGAGCGGCGCTCGCGTTGAGGATGCGCGTCAACGACTCTCGTTTCTGTCGCGCGCGCTGCCCCTCCCCGGAGGGGGAATTTCGCATGTCGACCATCATGTGAACTACGCTCTCGCATGATGTCCGTCATGTCAATGCGCCCAACCGGCCGAGCGGTCGGGGCGCGCACGGGATATCGCAGGGTCAACTGACGAAGTTCCTGGCGAGCCGCCGCATGGTCAGGCGCGCGAGCAATCGCGTGGTGAACTCGCCGAAGGCACCCTCGAAGCGGGCGAGCTCTTTACCGATGGCCACGTCGAGATCCGCTGCGGTGATCAACGTTCCCTTGGCCACCGTCGCCGTCAGGTCCTGGCTCACCGACCAGCTCGAATGGCGTGGATCCGATCGAGTGACGACGAGTTCGGCGCGCGCACCACGATCCACGGTGCCGATATCGGTGAGTCCGAGCGCGCTCGCCGCGGTGGCGGTGGCCAGCCGCCACGAGTCCCGGCGTGGGATACCGGCTTGCTCGAAGGCCTCGAGTTCGCGATGCAGGGCGATCCCCGGCGCGACGAACGGTTGTTGGGTGTCGGTACCCAACCGCAGCGGCACACCGTCACCGAAGAGACGGTTGACGAGCAGATGTTTGCGCTCCACGGCGCGCCTGCACCGATCGAAGTCCTCGCGTCGGATGTCGCGATAGGCAGGGATGCCGTGTCGAGGGTGCCACACGATGGCCGAGTAGAACGACGGCAGCGCTCGCGCTGTGGGCTCGTCGCGCGCTTGGTGATGCCGCTCGAGATCGAGGACACCGGTGGAGGTGTTCAGCGTCGGCGTGACCGCGAGCCCGCGGTCGGCGCTCACCTGCCGGATGAGATCGATGCGGCGGTCGTCGACAGCGTCCCAGTCGATCATGCGATTGAAGACGTGGTCCCGCCGAATACTGGCCGGCGGCGCCATGCCGAACAGGTGCTGCCCATCCGGCAGTTGCGCATCCTCGTGCCCGAGCCCGTACGGGACGTGTCCGAGAACTCCCATGCCGGCCGCACGTGCCGCTGCTTTGAGCGCGACGATGCGCGGAACATCGAGATTCTCATAGGATTTGACCCACGTGGCCCCCAGGTACCGCAGCCGATCGATGATGCCCGGCGCCTGCTCCGGATCGGCGTAGCCGAACGAGTTGGACCACCGTGCCGGTGGGGAGTTCACGAACCCGTAGGCGTAGTGGATCTCCGGTCCGGGCAGGGCGCCGGCGACCACCGATGCCAGCGCCGCCGGTGTCGCCGTCCCGTCGGTGTCGCCCGCGTCGCGAACGACCGTGATCCCGTGCCGCAGGGTTTGCAGTAGGAACAGATCGGTCAGCCGAAGCACGCTGTCAGGGGGCATGTGCACATGCATGTCGATCAGCGCGCTCGCGACGAAGCCGCCGCGAGCTTCCTCGAACACCGTCGCCTGTGGCGGAGGTTGCATCGCACCGGCCGGGGTGATGCTGTCGATCCGGCCGTCGACCACATAGACGTCGACATGCACCGCATCCGGCCTGTCCATGTGGGCGATGGTCACATCCGGCAGGACGAAGGCGCCACGGATCGTGGGCAGGATCGAGTCCCGTGTGGACACCGTCTCGGTCCAGGCGTCTCGGCCGAGCCGCTTGAACAGGCTGTTCTGCCGCATCGGCTGTGCCGGACGCGATCGCACCACGGATAGACTCGGTGCCGCGCAACAGCTCTCGTGTACCAGGCCCATGACGGCGCGGCAGAACTGGTCGAATGCGATGTTCGACGTCGTGGCGAGCGACAGGGCGGAAGTCACAGTCTGTCCTCCTTCGGGAATCGACGAACTCGACCCTATGAGTATTCGAATATCGAGGACCAGGGCCGAGTTGGACAAAATAGAGACCACTCGTGACAGATGATCGGTCGAGCGCGTGTGGCAATCGGCGGGCACTGTTACCGTCCGGGGTCATGAGTACCATCGGCCTGCGGGAATAATTGGGACTCGGTGAACGAGAATTGACCGAGGCGACAATCACCTGCCACGATCGTCCACGAATTCTGCGCGGACACGAACCGGATATGATCGAGACGTGAAAGCCGCAGTGCTCGAACTGCCGGATATGCGAGCCACCGGAATCGCGATCAGTCACGACATGCTCGAGTCGGCCAACCGCGCCGCGGAAGCTCTCGGCCGGTCCCGCCCTTTCGAGATCACCGCATTGCGCCCTGGCGATCAATTGCCCGGCGCGCTCGATCTGCTCGCTATTCCAGGAATGGGGTGCGTATCGGTGAGCGAACTGGACGCCGTTCTGGCGCGAGCGAGCGATCCGTGGTCGATGCGAATTCTGTCCGAGGCCGTGAACTCGCAGGCTCGGGTGGCCGCCTCTTGTTCGAGCGTGTTCCTGCTCGCGCGAACCGGAGCGCTCGACGGTGGCCGCGCGACGACATCCTGGTTCCTCGCAGCCGAACTCCAGGCACGGCACCCCGCGATCACCGTCGAACCCGACAAGATCTTGGTCCGGCACGGCCGCACGGTCACCGGCGGAGCATCACTCGCCCATGTCGATGTCATGCTCGCGGCGATCGAGATGCTCACCGGCTCGGACGTGGCCGATCTGTGCGCCCGCTATCAGCTCATCGACCGCCGGACCTCGCAGCGTCCCTACATGATGCTCACCGTGCTGATCGCCGACGACCCCGATCTGGTGCACGCCCACGACTGGATCGTCAGCAATCTCCGCCGATCCTTCACGACCGCCGATCTCGCCGACGCGGTGGGACTTCATACCCGCACACTCGCACGACGCCTACAGCGCGCTACCGGCCTCAGCCCGCAAGCCTTCGTCCAGTACATCCGCACGGACACCGCGTTGACGCTGATCCGATCGGGAACCACTGCGGAGGCTGCCGCCCATCGAGTCGGCTACGCCGATGCCTCTTCCCTGCGCCGAGCCATTCGCCGCCGAGAAACCGGTCGCACCAGCTGGTCGACTGCCGGGCACAGGCCGGACAGCGGGCAGGGCACGGTGTCACCCCGGGAATAGCGGCTCCAGAGGACCGAACACGTGTTTTCGCACTGACCAATGGCGCCCTCCCGGTCACGGCTGTTGCCACTTCGGGGAGGGTTCGCGACGGTGCCCGGCGCCATACGTCCGCTACTTCACGGTGATCGTGAGCGTCCGCGTCTGCGTCTTGGCGGGCAGCTTGGTGGTGTCGACCATCAGCACCTCACCCGTGTCCTGGGCGCCGTTGGCGAGGAGCTTGGCTTTCAGTCCGAACGGCGGCTGGTCGCCGGTGGCGGCCTCGATGCCGAAGTCGCTGTCGTCGGCGATGTAGAGGGTCTTGCCGCCGTCGCGGGTGGCGACGCCCTCGATCTTGTCGTGGCCGAAGAACTTGCCGTCGGCGTTCAGGCCGTCCAGCAGACCGCCGAGGTCCAGGGCAGACTTCTTGGCGACGGGGGTGACACCCGCCTTCCGCAGCGTGGCGACACCTTCGGCAGTGGGCACGGCACCGACGAGGAGTTCCAGCGGCTTGCCGTCGACCAGCAGGCCGAGTTGTGGATCATAGTGCGCGTTCTGGATTTTCGCCTGCGGGCCGACGTCGGTGGCGCCGGTGATGTCGATGGTCCACAGCTTCTTGTCGGCCTTGGGCGATTTGCCGCCGTCGCGTTCGTCGACCAGGAAGGTGGTCTCGCTCAGCGCCGTGATCTCAGAGACCGCGAGCTTCTGCTTCGGATTCTCCAGCGGATATACGAATTCCTTGACGTCCCGGGTCTTCAGATCCACGGTGACGATCCGGGTCATCGGCACCTCACGCGCCGACGCGACACCTGGCTCGTTCAGTGCACTCTGCACGATGCCGACCAATGTTCTGCCGTCCGGCGTGATGGTGAGCCCCTCCATACCCTGGTTCGGGGTGCGCAGCGAAAGCTCTTTGGGCAGACCGCGTCCCGGTGCGAGCCGCTCCAGCTCGGTGCCGTTGGCGTCGAAGTGCACGACGAACGGCCCGTACTCGTCGGACACCCAGAAGCTGCCGTCGGGCATCGCGACCAAGCCTTCGCTGTCGATGCCGTGATCGGTCGGCGGCAGGACGGTGCCGTTGAGGTCGCGGATGGTCTCGCCGGTGCCTGCGGAGGCGTCGACCAGGCCGTTGAACGGCTGGCCCGCTGAATTCTTCAGGGGAATGGTGCTTTCCAGCACCGCCTTGGTGCCGACCAACTTGAATTTCGCGATGGTGGGCGTGAAAGTCGGTATCGGCGTGAGCTTCTCGTTCTTGCCCTTGCCGTCCACGTTCGGACCGCGGTCGGTGAGACCGTAGAACTCGTCGGTCGATCCGGGCACCGGCGTGAACGCCGACCCGTATCCGCTGCCCTGCAGACTCACGCCACCGAAGTCACCGAGCGGCGGGATATCGGTGGTGAACAGCTTCACGGCGTCGGTGGTGGTCACGGTGATGCTGTCGGAACCGGTGTATCCAGCCGCAGGCGTGTACACCACCGCACCGTCGGTGCGACGGGTGATCGTGCCGTGCTGCGGATCGGCGATCCCCACCGCGGCGCTGCCGCCGGTCGCCGCCAGCAGATCATCCAGCGAGATCACCAAGGGCTGGTCCTTGGCGGCGGTGAAGCCCGCCTCCGAGTTCGACGACGAGCAAGCGGACAGAACGGCGGTCGCGCACACGGCGACCATGACGAGCGCGCTTCGGGTACTGCGGTGCATTCTCACCAGCGATGCGTACCGTCCGAGCCCGACCGCCAGTTGGCATCGAGCTGAACATGAGCCGTCGATCCCCACAATCATCCGATCAGTTTGCAGTGTTGCCAATCCTGACGAACGTGAGCACTGCGGTATCCGAGCGTCGGGCCGCGTCGCTACCGCGCTCTCGACGCTACCGACTTCGATGCCGAACAAGCCTTAGCGCTCGGTGAACGGGCACCTGCGTCCGATCGGGCGCCTGCGGCGAGGAAGATGCCGAGCAGGCCATCCGCATCGAGGTCGCCACAGCCGGGACGCGGCCCCGCCACCACCACCGCCCAGCGGGGGACCCAGCCGTGCGAGCTGTTCGGAGATCATCCCGGAAGTGTCGTGTCGTTCCCCGTATAGCTCTACGGTGGAGATATGACCGCCTTGGAGTATCAGCATGTGCTGGTCGCGCGGGACGGCGACACAGTGCGCATCACGATGAACCGGCCGGAGCGACGCAATACCCTGTCCGGCGAACATCTGGCCGAGTTGCTCGCCTCCTTCCGCGCTGCGGGCGAGACGGACGCCACCGGGATAGTGCTCGGGGCAGCCGGTCCGGTGTTCTCCGCGGGACATGATTTCGCCGATGTCGCCGCACGCGACCTGCTCGGCGTGCGGGAACTGCTCACACTGTGCACCGAGCTCATGTCGACCATCGAGTCGGTACCGCAGGTGGTGATCGCCCGCGTGCAAGGTCTGGCCACGGCTGCCGGCTGCCAACTGGTGGCCTCGTGCGATCTGGCCATCGCCGCCGAATCGGCCGGTTTCGCGCTCCCCGGTGGCAAGGGCGGCTGGTTCTGCCACACCCCCGCGGTGCCGGTAGCCCGCGCCGTCGGCCGCAAACGACTGATGGAACTCGCCCTCACCGGCGACCCGATCGATGCCCGCACCGCCGAACAGTGGGGCCTGATCAACCGAGCGGTGCCGGACGCCGAGCTCGACACCGCCGTCGACGAGTTGCTCGCCCGAGCTACCCGCGGCAGCCGCGCCAGCAAAGCACTGGGCAAACGCACCCTCTACCGCCAGCTCGACCGCCCCGAGGCAGACGCCTACGCCCTCGCCCTGGAAGTCATGGCCGCAGCCGCCCAACTTCCCGGCGCCCGCGAAGGAATGGCGGCCTTCCTGGCGAAGCGCCCACCTGTCTGGCGCGATTAGCGGCGCCGGCGTCTGCCCCTGCCCGCCGGAGACGGCTCGAATCGGCAAGAGACGCTGGATGTGACGCGTATTCGCTGCTGCCGTCAGCTTTTCATCGGATCGTGCCCCCAGTTCATCAGCGAGTATCGCCATTTGGTGTTCTCGATTTCGCCGGAGGGTCGCTGCTCGAGATGGCGGTGCGCATAGCCGATGACTTTGCGCATGTGCGCGTAATCATCGTCGGTCGGTTTCTTCTTCTCGAGGATGTCCGCGATGCGCCGCCCGCTCGCGTGCCCGGTCGACTCGCCGCCGTCTTTCGGTTTCTGCCCCACCGACTTCGACTCGTCGGTGTCGAGCCACCGGCGCAGTTCTTTCGCCGTCATGTTGACGATGTTGTCGAATTCCGTACGCGTGTCTTTGTCTTCCGTCGTCATGGCGCGGCTCCGATTTTCGATGTCAATCGTCGTGCGGACGTAGCGCGCCGGGCTTGTGCACCGCGTCACGGCCGCTCTTCGCACTGCGCACCCGATACTGCGGATCTTGTTCGGAGGCCCGTACCGTTCGGCCCGCCGCTTCGGTGTCGGACGTGATCACGTCTTCCACCTCGCCCTCGGCGGTACTGCCGTGGCTGTTCCATTCGACTTCGTCGCCTTTGCTGAACGATTGCTTTCCCATAGTCGATTCCTTCCCCATTCCCGCATCCAACGAGGTCGTGTTACCCGCAGTCCGCTCTCGAAAACTGATAGCTGAACCGGTCCTCCTGATCGCCACCCACTCTTTCTGCGGCCAGAACCTCGTGCAGGGTCGCGATGGTGCCGGTTTCGACCCGACGATCCCGTTGTCAGCATCGGCCGCGCGGTTGCGCTAGGAGGTAGTGGTCCGGCGCCAACAGCCTGAGGCGGCGGATTCCGCGACATAGTTCTCGAATGTCCGGGCCGGACGGTGAAGAGCTCGGTGCACGTCATCGGTGGGGGTCGTGCCCGGGCCGCCGTGGGGAAGCCGGGTGAGAATGTCGGTGAGTAGCCGCGCAGCCTCGGGCGAGACACCGAAGCCGATTTGCTGTTCGACGAAAGTCACGGGGTCGATGTCGACGTGGCGGATCGTGCGGCCGATGGTCGCTCCGATCATGTCCACGGCTTCGCCGAAGCTGATCGCCCTCGGGCCGGTCAGCTCGTAGGTGTTACCGCTGTGCCGGTCATCGATCAGTGCTTGCGCCGCTACTTCGGCGATGTCGTCGGCGTCGACGAACGGGGTACGACCGTCGCCGGTGGGGATATGGAGCGCGCCATTGAGAATGCCGGACAGCCAGAAACTTTCACTGAAATTCTGGGCGAACCAGTTGGGTCGCAGAATGGTCCATTCCAGCCCGCTGTCCCGGGTCGCGCGCTCGGCGGCGTGCAGGGGATGATCGGCCTGGTCGGCGGCCGGTGCGGACAGTAGTACGAGTCGCCGGACACCGGCCCCGACCGCCGCCTCGATGAATTTCGGGATACGCGCTCGACCCTCATCGGTGAATTGCAGGGCCGGTTCCACGAGATAGGCGGAGGTGGCGCCGTCGAGTACGGCCGACCAAGTCGTCGGGTCGCCCAGGTCGAACGGCATATCGCCCCCGGTGCGGGCGACCGCCCGTACCGGATGGCCCGCGGCTCGGAGGTGGCGTGCGATCCGTCGGCCGGTCTTACCGGTGCCGCCGAGAATCAGGATGTTGGTCATGGCAATCATCCAATCGAGCAGCAGCCAGACGATCCATGGGAGAAGATCCGGGATTTCTTTGTGATCGTCTAACGTGGGTCGCTGTGGACGTGCTGAGTGATCTGTTGCATCGAGCGCGAGTGGGCAATACCGAGGTGCGCCAGCTCATCCAGCGGCCGCCGTGGTCGCTGACCTTCGCCGCATCCGGACATCCAGCGCTCGCTGTCGTCGCGGTGCTCGGCGGTCCGGCGCACTTGCGGCTCGACGATGCCCACACGACAAAGGTGCCGGTGCCCGAGGGCGGTATCGCCGTGGTGAAAACGACCGGCGGATATACGGTTGCCGATAGTCCGACCACCCCGCCGCAGATTTTGATCGAGGAGGGGCGCAAAGTCGTCCTCGACCACAGCCGGGAATCGGGCGCGCTCCGGAATATGGGCCCACGCACCTACGGTGACGGTCTGCCAGGAGCCACGACAGTGCTGCGTGGCTCCTTCGTACTTCATGGCGACGTGGGCGAGCGAGTACTCGATCTGCTGCCACCCGTGGCGGTCGTACCTGCCGGATCACGGACCAGCGCCGCGTTGCATCTGCTCACCACCGAAGCCGCCCGGGACGAGCCGGGACAAGACGCCGTCCTGCATCGGTTACTCGATCTGGTGCTCGTGCTGGCGCTGCGCGCCTGGTGGGCCGCGCCCGGCGCGACGCCACCCGGCTGGTATCACGCGATGATCGACCCGCGGATCGGCCGTGCTCTCCACGCGCTCCACAACGATCCGGCCCACCGCTGGACCGTTGCCGCGTTGGCCGAGGAGGCCAACATGTCCAGAGCCTCCTTCGCCGCGCGCTTCACCGCCCTGCTCGGACGCCCGCCGCTGACCTATCTCACCGATTGGCGAATGACTCTGGCCGCGGACGCCCTGCGCGATACCGACGCCACCATCGCGACCATCGCTCATCATGTCGGATACCACGACGCCTTCGCTTTCAGCGTCGCGTTCAAACGCGCCCGCGGGGCCGGGCCCTCGGCCTGGCGGCGCCGGCAGACCATGCGTCCACCGCCAGACCGAGACAACCATTGACCGCCTTCCCCCGCTGTCCCCGGTGCACTCGCGGGGTCCGGCGGCCAGTCGGGCGAATCAGCCCGCTGCGGCGCCGAACCACCGGGGCAGGTGCTCGAGCAGATCCTGCTGGTCTGCACCGACCCAGGCCACGTGGCCGTCCGGCCGCAGCAGCACGGCGGGCACCTCCAGTTCCTCGCTGACATCGACGACGTGGTCCACCCGATCCGCCCACCCCGTTACCGAAAGCCGGCCGGTCTGGTCGAGCAGCAACCCACGCCCGCCGTGCATCAGTTCGTAGAGACGACCCCGCTTCAGCCCGACGTCCCGCATCCGCCGGCCGAGCAGGTCGTGCCCCTCGCCGAAGTCGTAGCGGACCCCGACCGCGGTGATGATCTCGGTGATATACCGGTTGACCTCCTCGAAGTCCATCAACTTCGAGAACAGCTCGCGCAGCGCGGTCGCGCCCGGATCGGTTCCCATCAGCGTAATCTGCGCGCGGGTGTTCTCCAGCACACGCGCGCCCACCGGGTGTCGTTCGGCGTGATAGGTGTCGAGCAGTCCCTCCGGCGCCCAGCCGTTCACCTCGGCGGCCAGTTTCCAGCCGAGGTTGAACGCGTCCTGGATGCCGAGGTTCATCCCTTGCCCGCCGGTCGGCGGATGGATGTGCGCAGCGTCGCCGGCCAGCAGCACCCGGTCGACCCGGTAACGCTCGGCCTGCCGCGTAGCGTCGCCGAAGCGGGACAGCGAGCGCGGGGAGTGCACCCCGAAGTCGGTGCCCGAGAACGCCTGCAGTTGCCGCTTGAACTCCTCCAGGGTCGGGGCCGCACGATCGTCCGACACGCCCTCGGCAGGCACGACGATACGGAACAGCCTTCCGTCGTCACCGGAGCGGGCGGCGCCGAACCGCTTCTGCGTTTTGTGGACTTCCTCGACGATCGCGGCCACCTTCGCCGGGTCCTCGGTCACCTCCATTTCACCGAGCAACGTCTCGACTTTGGTGGGTTCGCCGGGGAAGCCGACGCCGAGCAGTTTGCGCACCGTACTGCGGCCGCCGTCGCAGCCGACGAGGTAGCGCGAGCGTAGTTGCGTGCCGTCGGCCAACGCGACGGTCACCCCGTGCTCGTCCTGACTCAGCCCCACCACTTCGCAGCCGCGCCGGATCTCGGCGCCGACCTCGAGGGCGTGCTCGTTGAGCAGCCGTTCGGTGACGGGCTGTGGAGTGGCGAGGCCGTACGGGTGCGCCGTGTCCAACCGTTCCGGCCACGGCTTGACGATGCCGCCGAAAAGACCGCCGACTTGGAACTTTTTACTGACCGCGAGGAACCGGTCCAGCAGGCCGCGCTGGTCCATCATCTCGACACTGCGCGCGTGTAGGCCCTGCCCCCGGGACAGCGTGGACGGTTCCGTCTCCTTCTCCAGTACCAGCGTGTGCACGCCGTGCAGCCGCAACTCGCTGACCAGCATCAAGCCGGTCGGTCCGCCGCCGACAATGATCACGTCAAACATGAACCGCCCATCCGTTGGTGTCGCATCTCGGCCAGCTGGTCCGGCGGAAATCTGCGAGCGCACGTGCCTCGAGAATCGCCGATTTCCGCAGGTTCTGGCTTCGGCCGAAGATTTTGCAGCACGACCCGGGCCTTGCCGCAAGTCCCCCAGTGCGATATATGTTAAAAGGGAAGAGCAATTGGTTCTTCCCCGTCCGCGCCCGGTATGGACATCGTGGCAGCACCCATCCCCCATTCGGCCAGTGCGTTCGCTTCGGTGTGGCAGGAAGCATCAACCCACGCGTCGGGTGGCCGGTCCACGCTTCTCGACCTCAGCATGCCTCGCAGGGTCGGCGCGTCCGCCGTGTAGATGAGCCGAAGCGGAATCTGCCGACAATATTCGGTCCGCAGCTGATGTGACCCACGAATACAGGGTCGTCCCAGAGGAATTGGCGACGGTGGCGCCCGGCTATTCGACGCCGAGCGCCACCTCGGTCGACTTGATGAGGACTTTGACGCGTGTGCCTTCGGTGAGGCGCAGGTCTTCGACTGCGTCGCGGGTGATCGAGGAGGTGATCTCGTCACCCCCGGTGAGCCGGACCCGGACCACGGCCATGGCTTCGCCGCGGGTGATCGAGACGACGGCGCCGTCAAGTTGATTGCGGGTAGATAGCTGCATGCCGGTGATGGTACGCACGCCCGGCCCGGGTGGCGGGGATTGCCGACGGGGGTGTCAGTAGGCGTCGCGGACGTGACAACCGGCTACCTCACCTCTGCCCGAAACCGGGCTTGCTCGACACGACGGTGGATATGCCGTCCGCGTGCTCGAAATGTGCAGCGGGCTGCTGTCCGTGCGGCTGCCGGAAGCGGTGAGTTCCGATCAGTATCGGTCGACGGCGGGCGGCGTCAACGTCGAATCACGCAGCGGCCCGATCGTTTCCTCGAACGCCTTCTGCCACGAACCGTCGGCCACCATTTGCTCGAGCGCGTCGTTGATCTTGTTCCGGGTTTCCTGGTCGCCCTTCTTCAGGCCGATACCGTACTTCTCGGTGGTGAACGTGTTGCCGACCAGCTTCAGTTCCCCTGACGCCTGCCCCGCGAAACCGGCGAGGATGATGTCGTCGGTGGTCACCACATCGACCGAACCGCGGCGCAGAGCTTCGATGCACTGCGAGTAGGTGTCGAGCTCCACCAGCTGAACATCTTTGGCGTAGTGATCCTTGACGTATTGCGCCGGGGTGGAGCCTTTGACCGAGCAAAGTTTCTTGTTGCCGTTCAGCGACTCGACACCGGTGATATCGGTGGTCTCCTTCTTCACCAGCAGCGCCTGCCCGGCCACGAAATACGGTCCGGCGAAGTCGACTTTCTCCTTGCGCGCGTCGGTTATCGAATAAGTGGCGACGATGAAGTCCACCTCGCCGTTCATGATCATCGTCTCCCGCCGGGCCGACGGCGTCTCTTTGAAGGTGATGCCGTCGGGCCGCACACCGAGCTTGCTCGCTACGTACTTGGCGATCTCGACGTCATACCCTTGGTAGGAGCCGTCCGCTTCACGGAATCCGAGTCCTGGCTGGTCGAACTTGATGCCGATGGTCAGCTTGCCGTCCCGCACGTGATCGGCGGTGGTCGCGGGGTCGCTGCCGCCACCGCAGGCGGCGGCGACGAGGGCGACGGCGATCGCCCCGATACCGAGGCGAAGTGTTCGGGTGATCCTCATCGAATTCGGCTCCTTCTCACGGTGAGCTGCCGGTCCGGGGGCCGACGACACGTCATCTTTCCCGGAACATCGATCGCCCGGCTCGACTGTCCCTCCCGCCAGTGGAAAGTTCGGGGATGTGGCCGCACGCGCCGGAAGTGCACGGCGTCGTTCAGGCAGACGACGCGGCCCCGACGACCGTTATCGGCACTTCCGGGCTTTCACGAGACGGTTGGAAGTTGTCGCGCCACAGACGTACAAGCGACCACGCGGTTGCCCAGAGCAGCAGGCCGTTGCGCACTGCCAGGACCACTACTCCCGGTCCGCTTCCGGTGGCGACCCGGTCGTAGAGGAACGGGAACTCCACCTGACTCGCCAGTGCCGTCGCGAGTACCAGCACCAGCACAGGCCGCTGCGTGGTGCGCGGGTCGAGCGCGCAGACCGCGGCGACCCCGACCGCCCACACCAAGTACTGCGGGCTGAGCACCCGACTGGCCGCCAAGGCGAGCAGCACCGCCGCCAATGCCAGATCCGTCGCCGGAGGACGCACGCGCCACCAGGTGATCAGCAACACCGCGCCGCCGATGATCATGACGGCCACGCATCCCCTGGCCACGGCGGACACCGCAGGGCCGGACAGCTCCTCCGCCCCATAACGATGCACGATGGTCCAGCCGCCGTTCATCAGCCGAGCAACCAACAACGGTGTGGCAGCGACGGATTCGATCTGCAATCCCCGCTTCGACTGAAACTCCAGAAACGACCACGCGCCCGGACCCAACGCGGTCAATCCCGCCATCGCAACCAGACCGGCGCAGGCCGCCGCCGCGCTCATGCGCCACAGCGTCCGTCGGCGCAGCCCGAGCACGACCACCACCGGCCACAGTTTCAGCAACACACCCGCGGCGGCGGCCACGCCTGCCGCCGCCGGTCGGCGCGCTGACCACAACAGTGCCGCGATCGCGGTCGCGGCTACGATCAAATCGAATCGGCCGTAACAGACCCGGCCAAGCAAGGCCACTCCGAGCGTCCAAATCCACGGCCCGGCCTGCGCTGTCCGCAGCCCGTCAGCCCGCGCCGCCCTGATCAACAAGCTGAGCACACCGGCGTCCGCTGCCGCGACCAGCGCGAAGAACAACCAGTTGTAGCCCAACCCACCGCCGATCAGCCAGGGCACCACCAGCAACGCACCCGCCCCGGGCGGGTACTGCCAGCGTTCGTCGTCCAACGGGAAAGCGTTCTCGTGCACGATATGTTCGGCCCACGCGCCGTACAGGGTCAAGTCCGCCGCCGAGGCATCCCAGACGCTGTGCGGCAACGCCGTCACACCGGTGAACACCACCATCAGTAATCGAGTAACCACCCAAACGACCCACAACCTCGACACCGACGACAGCTCGCGCACAAGGTCGCAGCCTAACCGTCCTGCGCAATGAGCAAGGCGCCCACGGGTATTCGCAGACGACGATGGTCTTACATTCCGGTTCGTGCGGTGATGCGGCCTTCCTGGATCGCGCGCTCGAGTTCGGCATGGTCGCGCGCGTTCTGGTCGGCGTAGGTCTCGGCGTATTCCGCCATGGCATGGTCGAACTCGTCTGTCGTGCCGAGGTACGAAGCGATCGCTATCCGGTCGCCCGCGCGGGCGTGTGCGTAAGCCAGCACCCGCCCGCACAGTCGGCCGTAGAGTCGCAGTCCCTTGGGACCCATGGTCTCGATCACCGCCGAGCCCTTGCCGTCGCGTAGCTGCCGGAAGTAGAAGTCTCGCTGCTCGCCGTCGATGTCGGGACCGTGTTGCCAGCCCAGCAGGATGTCGCTCGCCGCCTGCATCAGCCGCTGCCCACGCACTACCCGCTCCCCCTGGTTCGGATACGACGGGCCCGCCAGATACCGTGCCAATACCGACGGTTGGGCCTCTTTCGCCTGCAGAAACAACGGATCCCCGTCGACTCCCAGCATCAGGACGATCCAAGCGCGGGTGCCCACGCTCCCCACGCCGACCACCTTGCGCGCGGCTTGCGCGAACTCGAATTGGTCCAGCAGCGCGCGGCGATTGTCCTGCAGAGTCGCACGGTAATCGCTGAGACGTTGGCGTAGTTCGCGATACAGCTGCTCGGCGTCGACATCGGCGAAGAGTTCCTCGAGCGGGACGAGTAGGGGCGGATCGCTGATGATCCGCGGCCTGCCGTCGACACGGGTGGTCAGCTTCGCCAGGGCGTGGTGGCTGTCGTGCGTCCGCGACTTCGCGAGCGCCTTGCGCACCCGCTCCTGGGTCGAGGTGTCCAGCTCGTCGCGCAATTCGGGCAATTCGGCCGTGGGATCGATGCGCGAGTACCACACGGCTGTGGTGCTCCGCTCGGCTTGGTCCCGCATCGTGGTCCGGTATTCCGCCGCACACGCTAGCGTGACTTTCAGCCGCTGTTTGGCGGAGAAGCCGTTCTCTCCGGCGGCGACCGCCAGGCTGGTGACGAGCCGTTTGACATCCCATTCGAACGGACCGGGGTATGTCTCGTCGAAATCGTTGATGTCGAAGGCCAGGCGGCGTTCGGGTGTCGCGAAGATTCCGAAATTGCTCAGGTGGGCATCACCGCACAGTTGAGTGTGCAGCCCCGTCGTGGGCGCTCGGGACAGATCGTCCGCCATGACCAGGGCCGCGCCGCGATAAAAGGCGAACGGTGAGTTCGCCATGCGGCCGTACCGCACTGGAACCAGTTCCGGAATCCTGGATCGAGCCTGCCGATCGAGCAGGTCGACCGGGTCCCTGCCGGTGGCGTCGTGTTCGGCGAGAGCGGCGAAAGGGGTAGTCCGCCGAGCGGATTCACCCTGCTCGGCACGTTCGGCGCGGGTGGCGATCCGATCGTTCACCGCGGCCGTCCGGTGGGTCACGGTGCGACCGGCTCGAACGGGCGCGTTTCATCGTGACCGAGGCGGACGACGCCTGCCGACGATTCCTGGACTTCGTTCCACGCTCCCGGCAGGTCACGCAGCGGCTCGGAGACCACGAACCGGGCCTCCTCCCCCAGCGCGCGGAGAGCTTTCACCTCCGGATGCAGGGCGCGCACTTTCGCGACATCGTTGGAATAGAACAGCGATCGCGTCTGCCGCTCGGTGGAATACCGGAAGAACCACATGGATTCGCCGTCGGTGGTCGCGACGGTCATCTGTACCGGAGCCTCGACCTCGTGCGCCCGGCCGACGTCTTCTACGAGGCCGACCGCGCGGGCGACCGCCTCGAACGGGTCGTGGACGAGCCCGAAGGTCAGGGCAAGGAAGAAGAGCAACTCGGAATCGGTAGATCCCTCGATGTCGGCGAACAGGAGCGGATCGACCGCCGTCATCAGATCACGCTTGCACTGGCGGAACCCGCGCAGCGCTCCGTTGTGCATCCACAACCAGTGCCCGTGCCGGAACGGGTGACAGTTGCTGCGCTGCACCGAGGTCCCGGTCGACGCGCGCACGTGCGCGAAGAACAGCGACGTGCGCACCGCGCCCGCGATCTCCCGCAAGTTGCGGTCGTTCCATGCCGGTTCGGTGTTCTTGAACACCGAAGGTCGCGGGCCATCGCCGTACCAGCCGATCCCGAAGCCGTCACCGTTCGTGGTCGTCGCACCCAGTTGGGAGTGCAAGCTCTGGTCGATCAACGAATGCGTCGGCCGGAACAAAAGGTCCTCGGCCCGGATCGGCTCCCCTGAATAAGCCATCCACCTGCACATATATCGATTGAAGCAGAGCAGGCGTGGTTCGGCCACAGCATCCGCGCGATCAGTGGGTCATGATCACCTTGACCACCACGACGGTGGTGGCCGCAACCGCCAGCAGCAGGGCCTCGAGCAAGGTCGAACGCCGGGGACGCGCACCGTTGAGCCGCTCGATGACGAACACGATTCCGCCGATCCGGATCAGCATGACCACCTCCGCGAGCAGCTGCGCAGTGCGCGGTTCGAGCCATCCGAGACCGGCGATGCCGAGGATCACGCAAGGTAGCACCGCCGAGCTGAGGATCGGCACGGAGTCCCGCATGTCCATCCAGCGCTCCCGAGCGGAGATCGGACGGTTCTGCTGGACGCTCTGGCCGACCCCTTCGGCGAAAGAGTGTGCGATGAACGTCGAGAAAGCCGTCCCCAGGACGATCAAGATGCCGACGTGTTCGGCGGAGGTCGTCACCGGTATCAGCGCCGCGAGTATCAGCACGTTCCCGTAGACGTAGGCGCTGATCCGGCTGGCCGCATTGCGGCGGTCCAGTGGAGCGCTCCGGGAGAACAGCGGTCCGTGTAGGAGTGCATGTCTGCTGGCTTCCATCGACCTCTCACCGAGTTCGTCGCCGGGCCATCCGTCTTTCCGAGTCGTGCCGAGCCCGCGGCAAGGCCTACTAAATAGTAGCCAGAAGATCGCTGGGGATTATGCTGAACACCGGCGCGCGGCGACGTATGCGGGCTCTGTTGTTCCAGGTTTTCGGTATGTCCCATTCGGATCGGGCAAGACGCCCCGTCAGATCGATGCATAGCTCCATGCATCGCCGATGAGAGAGGTGACCGGCAAATGTCAGCAACCAATGAGCATTCCGCCAAGCAGGCGGTCGCGGCCACGACTTCGATCGGCGCCGCGGTCCTGCTGTTGGCCGCTGGGCTCCTGTCTATCTTCCAAGGCATCTCCGCGATCGCCAAGGACGATCTTCTGGTCTCCGGTACGAATTACACCTATCAGTTCAGTACCACCACGTGGGGCTGGATCCATCTCGTTCTCGGCATCTTGGTGGTGATCGCGGCGGTCGGGCTGATCGCCGGCGCTATGTGGGCGAGGGTCACAGCGGTGTTCCTCGCCGCGCTGTCGATCCTGGCCAACTTCCTGTGGCTGCCGTACTACCCGTGGTGGTCGACCATCGTCATCGCCTTGGACGTCGTCGTGATCTGGGCGGTCACGACCTGGGAGCCGAGCCGCATGTGACCGGCAGCGGCCGCGGTGCCGGTCCGGGTCAGGTGTCGCGCGACGCCACGGGCGGCGCCGACACCGTGCGGCGGGGCAACAGCGCCGCGGCGAGCAGTCCGCCGAGGCCGATCGCGGCGAGAACGCTCATCGCGGCGGCGTAGGCATGCCCGCCCGGATTGGCGACCAGGATGGTCCCGGCTACCGCGGTACCGAGCGAGGAGCCGAGGTTGGACACGCTGCGCGACAACCCCGAGATCTCGCCTTGCAGTTCCTCACCGAAGCTGGATTGCACCACGTTGACCGACGGGGTGAGCATCACGCCGAGGCCGAGCCCGATCAACAACAGTCCGGGGGCGAACGCCCACGGGTTCAGCGCGCTGCCCGCCAATGCCAGCAGCACCACCACGCCGATGATGGTCACCAGGAAACCACCCATGATGAGGGTGCGCGCGGCGCGGCGCCGCGCCAGTCGTCCGGCCGACAGTGACGAGACCAGCAGGCCGATGGTGGCGGCGGTGAAGATGACGCCGGTCTCAATGGCGTTGTATCCGCGCACAACCTGCAGGTACGCCGAGACGACGAACGAGGTGCCCATCAACAGCAACCACTGGACGTTCTGGGTGACCAGGCCGAGGTTGGACGTGCGGTTGCGGAACAAGCCGGTCGACAGCAGCGGCTCATGCCCGGCGCGCTCCTTGTTGCGGCAAGAGACGAAGAACCAGGCGAGGAACATCGCACCGAGTGCCAGCAGCGCCAGCATCAACCAGAGATTGTCGTCGGCGGCCAGAATGCCCATGACGAACAGGATCAGGCCGACCGCCGACAGAATCGCGCCCCCGAGATCGAAAGGCCGCGTGGGGTCCGCGGGCAGCGGGTCGGTAATGCGGCGGCTGAGCAGGATGATCGCCACGATGACGAGAGCCTGGAAGCCGAAGGCGGCGCGCCAGCTCAGCCCGGAGGTGATGAGTCCGCCGATCAACGGTCCGGCCGCGGCGCCGATGCCGCCCATGGCCATGATGGCGCCGAAGGCCCGTGCGCGAGACGTCGTCTCGGTGAACAGCAGGGTGCTGAGGATATAGACCGGTGGGATCAGCAGCGCGGTGCCGACACCTTCGAGGATCGAATTGCCCAGGATCAGCACACCGAGCGCCGGTGCGAGAGCGCTGAGCACGGCACCGACGCCGTAGACGGCCAAGCCGACGACGAAACATCGCTTGCGACCGTATCGGTCGGTGAGCTTTCCGCCGGGGATCATCAGCGCGGCCATCACCAGCAGGAAGATCGTGATCGTCACCTGCACCCCGTGCACGGTGGTGTTCAGGTCGGCGCTGATGTCGGTGATCATCACGTTCATGTTCGAACCGGCGAAGCTACAGATGAACTGCGCCAGCGCGAGGGGAAGCAGCACCCCACGCGGTCTGGACCCGGTCGTCTCCGCCATCCGCGCGCCCCGGGTCAGGAACCGTCCGGCCGAGCTTCGGCTCGGTCGAGCTGTTCATCCAGCGCCATCGCCGCGGCGACCAAGGCCAGGTGCGTGAACGCCTGTGGGAAGTTGCCCAATTGCTCGCCGGACGGGCCGATCTCCTCGGCGAAGAGACCGACGTGATTGGCGTAGGTGAGCATCTTGTCGAACGCGTAGCGGGCTTGGGTCAATCGCCCAGCACGGGCCAGCGCCTCCACATATAGGAAACTGCACAGATTGAACGTGCCCTCGACGCCGCGTAAGCCGTCCGGGGAGGCTTCGGGGTCGTAACGGTAGACCAGGCTGTCGCTGACCAATTCCTCGTCCATCGCGTCGAGCGTGCTCAGCCACGCCGGATCCTGCGAGGACAGGAAGCCCATCCGCGGCATGAGCAGCAGCGACGCATCCAGCACCTCGGTGGCGTAGTGCTGCACGAACGCCTGCCGCTTCGAGCTCCAGCCGCGCTCGATGATCTGGTTGAACACGGCGTCCCGTTCCCGTGTCCAGCGCGCGACGTCCGCGGGCCGAGAGTGTTCGATCGCCAGCCGTACACCGCGATCGAACGCGACCCAGGTCATGAGACGGCTGTAGGTGAATTCCTGTTGACCACCACGAGTTTCCCAAATCCCCTCGTCGCGCCGGTCCCAGTTCTCGGTGAGCCAGTCGATCAGGTTCGCGATCGCCCGCCAGCCCGAGATTCCGCCGATATCGGACATCTGCGCCAGCGCGTCGGCCGCCTCACCGTAGATGTCGAGCTGGATCTGATCGGCCGCCGCGTTACCGACTCGCACCGGCGCCGATCCGCGGTAACCCTCCAGATGAGAGAGAATCTCCTCTTCCAGTCGAGGATCGCCATCGATGCGATACATGATCTGCAACGGCTCACCAGAAGTGGTGTCACCGGCTTCCAGCCGCTCGCGCAACCAGCGCCGGAAGGCATACGCCTCTTCGGCGAAACCCAAATCGTTCAGCGCCCGCACCGACAGGGACGCATCCCGGATCCAGGTATAGCGGTAATCCCAGTTGCGTTCGCCGCCCACCTGCTCGGGCAGCCCCATGGTTGCCGCGGCGATCGGCGCCCCGGTGGGCGCATACGTCAGCAGCTTCAGCGTGATCGCCGAACGATTGACCATGTCCCGCCAGCGACCCCGATACGTGGACGATCGTAACCACGTCTGCCAGAACGCGCGGCACGCGTCCAACTCCGCGAGCACAGCCTGCCGCTCCGGGGGCGCCGGTGCGGCGCCCCCGCTGTCCGTGCTCGTCAACACGAGCACCGCCGTCTCCCCTGCCGAAAGGGTGAAGCGCGCGGACACATCATCCCCTTCGGCGCGCAACGCCACCGGGTCGGTTGCCTGCAGGCGCAGATCGGTGCCCGGCCCGCGAAAGGTCACCGACCGGTGATCGTGCACTGTGAGGGTGTGGGCGGCGCGCGCATAGTCGAACCGTGGTCGGCAGCTGAGCGCGAACGGCAGAGTGCCCCGCACCACCCGCGCAATCCGCACCAGCCGATGCCGGTCGATCGGGGCGCGATCGCGGATCGGCTCCATGAAATCGATGACTTCGCCGACCCCGCTCTCGGCCATGAACCGGGTGACCAGCACGGCCGTGTCCGACAGGTACAGCTGACGAATCGTCACCTCCGCCTCGGCCAGATCGGCGGACAACTGACAGCTACCACCACGCTCGCTGTCGAGCAGTGCGGCGAAGACGCTCGGCGAGTCGAATCGCGGAGTACACCACCAGTTGATGGTGCCCACCGAGGACACCAACGCCACGGTCTGTAGATCACCGACAATGCCGTGCTCCGCGATCGGTGGATACGCGTTCATGGCAATCCTCCAGTGGCATCGACCGAACGGACAACTCAGCCCAGCGCAACCGATCGCCGCATCCCTCATTCGAGAGATGCGACCCTCACAGTGTGCTCCATGCCGACCGAAAAAGTGAACAGCTTATACATAGCAAATCTGAAACAGGCGACTACGACGTATCGCCCCGACCTACCCGCGCCTGTCGCTCAGCTCGCTTCCGACTGGACAGCCGCAGCGGAGACCATCGGCTTGCAATTGGCCGCAGCGCATCTCGGCGGCTCGACCGACGACACGGCGGCTGGACGCGGCCACTGGATCATGCCGGGTAGGAACGAGTTTCGGTGGCCTTCACCGCAGCCCACAGCCGCTGGCCCGGACGCAGTCGCAGCTCGGCGACGGTGGCCGGTGTGATGTCGGCGAGCACGGGCGGCGCGCCGTCGAGACGAATCCGGGTGATGTGCGCGTGTTGCTCGATGCCGGTGATCGTGACCGGCCAGCTGTTGCGGGGGCTGCCGACGGGTTGTTCCGGATGCAGGCCGACCGCGTTCGGGCCGAAGGCCACATGGACTCGCCCCTCCGCGGGTTCGGCGATGGTGAGGCTGCCGCCACCGTCCAGGTCGACAGTCGTGCCGCGAGCCGTGCCGCGGTAGAGGTTGAGGCCCATCAAAGTCGCCACGTAGTCCGAGCGTGGTCTCGCCGCGACCTGCGCGGGCGGTCCTTGCTGGACGATCTTGCCGTCTTCGAGGATGATCAGCCGGTCGGCGAGGACCATGGCGTCGAGGGGGTCGTGGGTGACCAGAACGGTGTGGCCGGGGTAGTCGCGCAGATGGTGGGCGAGGTCCGAGCGCACTTGGACCCTGGTGCCGGCGTCGAGTGCCGCGAGTGGCTCGTCGAGCAGCAACAGCTGCGGTTCGGTGGCCAGCGCGCGGGCCAAGGCGACCCGTTGCGCCTGTCCTCCGGACAGTGCCCGGGGTTTGCGAAGTGCGTAATCGGCCAGTCCGACCCGCGCGAGCCATTCGGTGGCCCGCTCCCGCGCGACGGCACGCCGACATCCGCGGGCGCGCAGCCCGAATGCGACGTTCTCCAGTGCCGACAAATGCCCGAACAACAGGTAGTCCTGGAACACGACGCCTACCTGTCGGCGTTCGGCGGGCACGAACGCCGACGGTGGCGCGTCCCAGGTGGTTCCGTCCAGCCGGATGTGCCCGCCGGTTAGCGCGATCAGCCCCGACAGGGCTCGCAGGGCAGTGGTCTTGCCCGCCCCGTTCGGTCCCAGCAGAGCGGTCACCTCGCCCGGTGCGGCGGCGAGAGGCAGTTCGAGCGCGAAATGCCCTCGGTCGATCCGCAGGTCGGCCTCCAAGCTCATATCGCTCCCCGGATCCACCGTTCGCGCAACGCGACCAACACGGTGACCGAGACGGCCAGCAGAACGAGGCTGAGCACGATCGCGGCGTCCGGATCGGTCTCCAGCGCGAGATAGACCGCCAGCGGCATAGTGGTGGTGCGGCCAGGGAAGTTACCGGCGAAGGTGATGGTGGCGCCGAACTCACCGAGCGCACGGGCCCAGCACAGCACCGCGCCCGCGACCACTCCGGGCAACACCGACGGCAGGGTCACCCGGCGGAAGGTGTACCAGCGGGTGGCGCCGAGCGTGGCGGCCGCCTCCTCGAAGCGAGGATCGGCCGCCCGCAGCGCTCCTTCGACGGAGATCACCAGGAAAGGCATGGCCACGAATGCCTCGGCCACGATCACCCCGGCGGTGGTGAACGGCAGTGCGACACCGAACCATTCGTAGAGATACCGCCCGATCAGCCCGCGCCGTCCCAGCACCAGCAGCAGTGCGACACCGCCGACCACCGGCGGCAGCACGAGCGGCACGGTGACCAAGGCCCGGATCAGCCCGCGCCCCGGCAGTTCGGCGCGCGCCAGCACCCAGGCCAGCGGGATGCCGAGGACCAAGCAGATCGCCGTGGCCGCGGTCGCGCACACCAGCGAAAGCCGCAGTGCCTGGCCGACTTCGACGCTGAACAGCCGATCCGGCATGGTCGCCCACGGCGCTCGCGCCAGCAACCCGATGAGCGGTAGGACGAGGAACGCCAGCCCGCAGCCTGCGGGCAGCATCAGCGCGACCGGTCGCCGCCCGAGCACCGCCCGCCGCCGCGAGGGCGCGATCACGGCGTGTCGAATCCCGCCGCGGCGAAGACCGTCTCGGCCTTGTCCGAGGTCACGAAGTCGACGAACGCCGCCGCGGCGGCCGCGTTCGGCGCGTGCGCCAGCGGCGCTACCGGGTAGTCGTTGATCGCCTTGCCGGACTCCGGGAAATCGATGCCCTCGACCTTGTCGCCCGCCGCCTTCACGTCGGTGCGGTATACCAGCGCCGCGTCGACCTCGCCGAGCGTCACCTTGGTCAGCACCGCCTTCACGTCCTGCTCGCGGGTATCGGGTTGCGGGATGATGTTCGCCGTCTCGAACACCGTCTTGGCCGCCGCGCCGCAAGGCACCTGCTCCGCGCACAGCGCGAGCTTGGGCGCGGTCCTGCCGAAATCGGCCAACCCGGTGACGTGTCCCGGGTTGCCCTTGGGCACCGCGATCTCGAGCCTGTTGCGCACGAAGGTGACCGGCGCGGCGGTGACTTCGCCCTTGTCGCGGAGCTGCTGCATGTTCTTCGGCGCCGCCGAGGCGAACACGTCGGCCGGTGCGCCTTGATCGATCTGTTCGGCGAGCGCCGAACTCGCGCCGAAGCTGTAGATCACCTTCACGCCCGGGTGCGCGGCCTCGAACTGTTTGCCGAGTTCGGTGAACGTCTCGGTCAGCGAGGCGGCGGCGAACACGGTCACCGTGCCCGAGACATGCTCGGCGCCGGTGTGTTCGGTCATATCGTCCGAACCACAGCCGGCCGCGGTCACCACAGCCAGCACCGTCGCGGTGGCGACACCCCACTTGCGAATCAACTTCATCCTCGTCAACTCTCCGGTATCTCCACGACGACGTGCGTGGACTTCACCGATGCGACAGCGACGCTGCCGACTTCCAGACCGAGCTCGTCCACCGATTCCCGGCTCAGCAACGACACCAGCCGGAACGGTCCGGCCTGCATCTCCACCTGCGCCATCACCGTGTCCTTGACCACCCGGGTCACGATCCCGCGCATCCGGTTGCGGGCCGACGCCGCGACCGTCGCACCGGGTGCGGGCGCCTCGGCAGTGGCGCGCAGGAACTCGGCGAGCTCGCGGCCGCTGACACCCTTGCGGCCGTTGTCCAGCTGAATCGCGGTCAGACGGCCCTGATCGATCCATCGACGCACCGTGTCGTCGCTGACACCCAGCAACGCGGCGGCCTCACTGATCCGTAGATTCGACACAAGCGACAGTTTATTGCCGCATTCACGGTAAAGATAGTCGGTCAGATCCGCTACTTCGAGTACTCTCGTTCGCCCGCGCCCGGCGGCTTCTCGTGACGGCAGGGCGTTGTCGATGTCTTCACAAGCCGGACTGCGCCGCGGTGCGGCGATGTCACCTACCCGTCGGTGTGGAGCGTTCCTGTCGATGCGGCAATCCGACGGCTATACGGTCGTGGTAGGCCACCGCTCGCGCAGTCGTGGCGCATGGCAGACGACAAGGAACCCGAGCGACATGTCGATATCGAAGAAGGCGCATCCGGACGCGTGCACGCAGGAATTGGTGGCCGCCTGCCGTGCTGAGATCCCCGCGCTGACCGATCGGCTGATCTCGGAGATCTTCACCGAAAACCCCGAATGGACCGATTATTCGCGGGTACCCCGCGCGGATCTGGTCGACGGCTGCCGCCGGTACGTAACCCGCATCCTCGACCGGTTGGGCGCTCCGACGACCGCGTTCGACGACGATGTCGCCGCGTCCATCGGCCGCCGCCGTGCCGAGCAGGGCGTGCCGCTGGAAGCCATGTTGCGCACGTTCCGGCTCGGCGGCCGGATCGTCTGGGAGGTCCTGCTCGACCGAGCGGACGATCTCGCTCCCGGCGAGATCCGCGCGGCGGGCACCGCGTTGTGGGCCGTGATCGACGGGCTGTCCACGTCGCTGGTCACGTCCTACCGGAATACCGAATTGGAGCAGTTGCGCAGCGACGAACGCCGTCGGCACGCCCTGATCGAGGACCTGCTCGCCGGCCGGGGCAACGACACCACCTTCGCCGCGCGCGCCGCGCGTGAGTTGAACCTTCCGGCCGGTAGCGACTATCTCGTCGTCGTCGCCTGCGATGCGGGCGAGGCGATGCACACCGGCACCGAGGCGGCCTTGGCCGCGGTCGGCATTCGTTCGGTGTGGCACGATCGCGTCGACTCGACGGTCGGGCTGATAGCGGTCGAGCGCCACGACGTCGCCTCGGTGTTGCGACGGATCGAACCGCACGTTCGCGGACGAGCAGGCGCCTCGCCGACCGTCGGCGGCCTGGCGCAGGTCGGCACCGCACACGGCTGGGCACTGCTCACCCTGCAAACCTTGCCCGAGGACGCGACGGGACTCGTGCCGCTGCACCAACGCTTCCAACATGCGCTGTTGCTGCGCTCGACCGACGTGACCGACATGCTGGTCGCCCACACCCTCGGTCCGGTACTCGCGCTGCCCGCCGCCGAGCGCACGACCTTGCTCGACACGCTCGCGGCATGGTTGGCGCACGACTGCTCGGCGGCCCATGCGGCGATACGGCTGCACTGCCACCGCAATACCGTGATCAACCGCCTCCATCGCGTCTCGACCTTGCTCGGCCGCCCGCTCGAAGGCCAGCGCAGCTATGTGGAACTGTCGCTGGCCCTGGCCGCCCTCGACCTCGACCGGACGGCGGAGAGAGCCTGATCCGACCTCATCGGATTGGGCGCTGCGCCCAATCCGACGATTGCACTACTGGGCTTCGTGGCAATTGTCTGTGCAGTTCGCTACGGCAACACTCGATAGCGATGATTCGCCCCACAACCGGAGGCGGATCGGATCATCGAGGACGAGGAGCACCACGAGTGCCGGATTTCGATCTACTGGTGGTCGGCGGCGGCCCGGGCGGGTACGTCGCCGCCATCCGCGCGGCCCAGCGCGGCCTGCGGGTCGGCTTGGTGGAGAAGGAGCGCCCGGGCGGCGTCTGCCTCAATTGGGGCTGCATTCCGACCAAGGCGATGCTGCGGTCCGCCGAGATCTTCCAAACCGTCACCGCCGCAGCTGATTTCGGCGTATACGCCGACAACGTGCGCTATGACTTCGCCGCGGTGCGGCAGCGCAAGGACGGCATCGTCAAGCAACTCACCGACGGTGTGGCGAGCCTGCTCGCCGCGAACGGCGTGACGGTGATCGAGGGACACGCCCGCTTCACCGGTCCGACCAGCGTCGAGGTATTCGAGGCGGGACAATCGCCGATCTTCCCCGGCGGCCCCCGCTACGCCGCCGCTCCGACAGCCACCGCCACCCGGACGATCAGCGCGAGCGACGTGATCATCGCGACCGGATCGGTGCCCGCTCGGCTGCCGATTCCGGGCGCGGATCTGCCGGGCGTCATCACCTCCGACGGCGCGTTCGGGCTGACCGAGGTGCCCGAACGCCTCGTCGTCATCGGCGGCAGCGCGGTCGGCGCGGAATGGGCCAGCCTGTTCGCGAGTTTCGGCAGCCGGGTCACCGTCGTCGAGCTACAGGACACCCTGGTGCCGCTGGAGGACGCCGACGTCGGCGCCGCCCTGGGACGGTCGTTCACCAAGCGCGGCATCACCGTGCTCACCGGCTCGACCGTCGAAGCCATCGCGCGAACCGATGCCCTGCGCGTCACCGTCGCGGGCGAGCACGCCGGTGAACTCGACGCGGACGTGGTACTTGTCGGCGTCGGACGCCGTCCCAACACCGCCGACCTCGGCCTGGACCGCGCGGGAATCGACACCGACCCGCGGGGATTCATCCCCGTCGACGAACGGCTGAGCACCGGCGTCGAACACGTCTACGCCATCGGTGACGTCACCGGGCGTGCCCTGCTCGCACACGTCGCCTCGCATCAGGGCATCACCGCCGCGGACGTGATCGCCGGCCATCCGGCGCACATCGACTACACCGCGATCCCGGCCGCCACCTTCACCCACCCGGAGATCGCGAGCGTCGGGCTCACCGAGGCGAAGGCCCGCGCCGCCGGGCACGAGGTCGTCACCGCCCGATTTCCCTTCGCGGCACTCGGCCGGGCGAAGACCTTCGGCGAAACCGAGGGCTTCGTCAAAATCGTTGCCGGACAGCGTCATCGAGAAGTGCTCGGGGTGCACATCATCGGCCCGTCGGCCAGCGACCTGATCACCGAAGGCGCCTTGGCCATTGCGCTGGAGGCGACCCTCGACGAACTCGCCGACACCATCCACGCCCACCCCACTCTCGGCGAGATCGGCATGGAGGCGGCCATGGCCGGACTCGGACTGCCCGTGCACATCCCGCCCCGGAAGCGTTGAGGAGCCTGCCGTGACCACCAGCACCGCATCCCGCAAACCGAGTCGCAAGACGGCTCGGTCGACGGCCGCACACACCTCCGCGTCGGTCGCCGAGGAGCGCAAGAGCGACGCCGCCGAACCCGCACGGACGCAGGACGACTCCGTTCCGGCCGACGCGCGCATCGCCGCGGAGGATCCCGACAGCCTGCGCGGCCTGTACCGCGACATGCTGTTCGTGCGCCGGTTCGAGGAGCGCACCGCCCAAAGCTATCAGCAGGCGAAGATCGGCGGCTACTGCCATCTCAACCTGGGCGAGGAAGCCACCGTGATCGGTCTCGGCGCGGCCATGCACCCGACCGACTATTTGTTCACCAACTACCGCGAGCACGGATACGCGCTGGCCAAAGGCATCGAGCCCGGCCGCGTCATGGCGGAACTGTACGGCCGCTCCACCGGCACCTCCAAGGGCTGGGGCGGTTCCATGCACATGTACGACACCGCGACTCGCATGCTGGGCGGTTACGCCATCGTCGGCGGCCAGGTTCCGCTGGCCGTCGGCGCGGCGCTGGCCATCGACTACCGCGGCGAGGACGACGTGGTGGTGTGCCAGATGGGTGAGGGCACGACGAACATCGGTGCGTTCCACGAGTCGCTCAACATCGCGGCCCTGTGGAACCTGCCGGTGGTGTTCCTGGTGATCAACAACCAGACCGGCATGGGCACCACGGTCGAGCGCTCCTCCGCCGAGCCGGATCTGTGGAAGCGCGCCGCCGCCTACCGCATGCGCGGGGAGCGTGTCGACGGCACCGATGTGCTCGCCGTCCGCGATGTGGCCGGTGAGTTGATCGAAACCGCTCGGCGCGAGAAGAAACCCGCGCTGCTCGAGGCGGTCAGTCACCGCCTCAAAGGCCACTCCGTGGTCGACCCGGCGAAATACCGTACCGAAGAGGCGGTCTCGATCGCCCGCGGCAACGATCCCATCGTGCGCTGGCGCGACGCGCTGCTCGCCGCCGGTGTGCTGGACGATCGGTCCGTGGCCGCGCTCGAAGCGGAGGTGACGGCCGCGGTCGCCGCGGCGGTCGAATTCGCCGACACAAGCCCCCATCCGGAGCCGTCGAGCCTGTTCGACTACAACTACGCGACGCCCGTGGCGGGCGATTCGCGTCGCCTGCCCGCCGATCCGCTCTTCACCCATTAAGGACATCACCGTGGCTGTCATGACCTATCGTGAAGCGCTGCGCGAGACCCTCCGCGAGGAGATGCGGCGCGACGACGATGTCTTCCTCATCGGGGAGGAGATCGGCATCTTCGAAGGCTCCTACAAGATCACCGCGGGACTGCTGGCCGAATTCGGTGAGAGGCGGGTGCGCGACACTCCCATCGCCGAGGAGGGTTTCGTCGGCGCCGCCATCGGCGCCGCCATGCTCGGACTGCGCCCGGTCGTCGAGATCATGACGATCAATTTCTCACTGCTGGCGCTGGATCAGATCGTCAACCACGCCGCGAAGATCTACGGCATGTTCGGCGGCCAGACCAGCGTGCCCATGGTCATCCGCACCCCGGGCGGCGGCGGGCAGCAACTGGGCGCGACGCATTCGCAGAACGTGGAGTTGTACTACGCCTTCGTGCCGGGCTTGAAGGTGGTCGCGCCGAGCACTCCGGCCGACGCGCGTGCGCTGCTGAAAGCCGCCATCGAAGACGACGATCCAGTGTTGTTCCTGGAGAACCTGTCGCTGTACAACACCAAAGGCGAAGTGCCGGAAGATCTTCCGAGTGTCCAGATCGGCAAGGCCGCGGTCACGAGAACCGGCTCCGACATCACGCTGATCGGGTACTCGCGAATGGCGACGATCTGCTCCGAGGTCGCCGAACGACTCGCCGCCGACGGTTTCTCGGCAGAGGTCATCGACCTGCGCAGCCTTCGTCCGCTGGACCGCGCCACCCTGATCGAGTCCGTCCGTAAGACCGGCTGCGCCGTCATCGGCGAAGACGACTGGCTCACCTACGGCATCGGCGCAGAGGTCGCGGCCTCCATCTCCGACGGCGCCTTCGACTACCTCGACGCCCCGGTTCGCCGGGTGGCCATGGCCGAGGTGCCGCTGCCCTATGCCAAGCCGCTCGAACGACTCGCCCTGCCGTCGGCCGATTCGCTGCACACCGCCGCAGTGGAAACCCTTGCGGCAGTGGGCAAGCGACGCTGAAAGACCAGAGGACATTCATGCCCGAAATCACCATGCCCCGCCTCTCCGACACCATGGAGGAAGGCGTCGTCGTCTCCTGGCTCAAGCAGGTGGGCGATCCGGTCGAACAAGGCGAAATCCTCGCCGAGATCGAAACCGACAAAGCTCTCATGGAGCTCGAGGCGTACGACAGCGGCGTGCTCGAGCAAATCCTCGCCGGTGAGGGCGCGCGGGTGCCGATCGGAACACCCATCGGCGTCATCGGCGACGGCAGCGGAACTACCGCGAGCGGCCCGAACGGGGGTACGCCCGCCCCCGCCGAGGAGCAAGCTCCTGCCGGACACGGTGCGGAGCCGGACACTCGCCCGGTTCCGGCTGTCACGGTGACCGAACCCACCGTCGAATCCCGCGCAACGGTGCAGCGAAAGAGGACGTCGCCGCTGGCGCGCAAGATCGCCGACGAACTCGGCGTCGACATCACCACCGTCGTCGGCACCGGCCCCGGTGGGCGCATCATCCGGCAGGATGTCGAATCCGCCCATCGTGCAGCCGAACTCGATCCGCCGCGGAAGGTCGTCCTCGCTCCCCCGAGCGAGGTTTCCGCTCCGGCCGCAGGCGACTACGAGGAAATTCCGCTGACCACCATCCAGCGTGTCTCGGCCACGCGGCTCACCGAGAGCAAACAACAAGCTCCGCACATCTATCTGACCAACGCGGTCGATGTGACCGACCTCTTCGACTTCCGCGCACAGGTCAACGCCACGCTGGCGCAGACAGGTGTGAAGGTCAGCGTCAACGATCTGCTGCTCAAGGCCGTCGCCGTGACGCTGCGGAAAAACCCCTCGGTCAATGTCTCCTTCGCGGGCGACAAATTGTTGCGGCACCGTGGCATCAACCTCGGTATGGCGGTAGCGACGCCCGCGGGCCTTCTCGTTCCTGTGCTGCGCGACGCCGATCGCAAGAGCGTGTCCGAGATAGCCGCCGAGAGTAGGGACAAAGCCGAACGCGCCCGCGAACGCAAGCTGCGCACCGACGAGATGAGCGGCGGCACTTTCACCATCTCCAACCTCGGTATGTTCGGCATCGAGCACTTCACCGCCGTCATCAACCCACCGGAGGCCGCCATCCTGGCCGTCGGCGCGGCCACGGACGAACTGCGTCTGGACGACGGTGAAGTGGTGACCCGCAAGATTCTGCGGGTCACCATGTCCGCCGACCACCGCGCCATCGACGGAGCCGTGGCCGCACAGTTCCTGCAACAACTGAAGGACCTGCTGGAACATCCACTCCGCATCGTGACCTGACGCTTCGGCGCTCAGCCCACCGCCTTCCGCACCAGTTCGCCGATCCTCGCCTCCTCGGCGGCGGACACCTTCGTCAGCGCGAAGTACGTCGGCCACATAGCGCCGTCGTCGAGGGTGGCGATATCGCTGAAACCGAGAGTCGCGTAGCGCGATTTGAATTTTTCCGCGCTCTGGAAGAAGCACACGACCTTGCCGTCCTTGGCGTAGGCGGGCATGCCGTACCACAGTTTCGGCGACAGATCCGGAGCGCTGGCTCGGACGACGGCGTGCACCCGCTCGGCCATGACGCGATCGGATTCGGCCATTCCGGCGATCTTATCGAGCACGTCCTTCTCTCCGTCCGCCTTCGTCGCGCGCGAGCCGCGGCGCGCGGCCGTCTTCAACTCTTGGGCGTGCTCCTTCATCGCGGCGCGTTCCTCGTCGGTGAATCCCACCGCGGTCTTGGTCTTGGCGTTGGTGCGGGTGGCGGACTTCTGCGCGGTCATGAGTGTGTCTCCTTCGTCTCGGACAGGGGTGATTTCGATGGTGGTTCGGGCGCTCATCGGTCCTGGATCAGCCCGAGGACGTGGCCGTCGACGTCGGTGACGGTGGCCACCAGGCGGCCGCCGCCGACATCGTGGGCGGACTCCGCCACAGTGGCGCCCGCGGCGGTCACTTCCGCCAGCTTCGCCTCGATGTCCGGCACGTGCCAGTAGGCCACCGGTGCGGTCATTCCCTGCGGACCGCCATTCGGCACCAGCCCGATGTGCTGGCCCTCGGCCTCGAAGCCGACGTAGTAAGGCGAGTCGGTCTGCGGCGGCGTGCCGAGCAAAGCGGTGAACAGCGCCTTGGCTGCCGCCAGGTCGGACACGGGATGCAGCACGGTCTTGATTCCCTGGGTGGGAGAGCTGGTCATGATCACTCCTGAACTCGTCGGTCACTTTGTCCCGGTGTGCCGTTCTGTCGGGCGAACCGGGCGTGCTCACAGCATCTCTCCCGGCGAGTCCGACCCACATCCGTGGCGACCACGGAACCGTCCACTGATCGGGCCACCGATCGACTACGGCAGCAACCCGCAACCGGGGAACAGACCGAGAAGTATGAGGGCGAAGGGATACGGCAGAATCGGTGCCATGGTGGCGACGGTGGAGATCTCGGCTCGGGAAGCCGAGGTACTGGCGCTGGTGGGGGAACATCTCAGTAACGCCGAGATCGGGGCGAAGCTGTTCATCTCCGTGCGCACCGTGGAAAGCCACGTCTCCTCACTCCTGCGCAAGCTGGAGGTGCCCGATCGGCGGGCACTGGCCCAGCGCGCGTCCGCTTCGGTACGCGACGACCGGCCGCACCCGGCGCCGGTCCTACCGAGGCCGCTGACTTCCTTCATCGGCCGCGGCCGGGAGCGCGCGGAACTGACCGCGATGATCGGCGAATACCGGCAGGTGACCGCGGTCGGTCCCGGCGGAGTGGGCAAGACCCGGCTTGCGCTGGCCGTCGCGGCGGAGATGGCCGCTGCGTACACCGACGGGGTGTGGTTCGTCGACCTGGTGCCGGTCACCAGCGCGGACACCGGCGTGATCGCCGGTACGGTCGCCCTCGCGCTCGGCCTCGGCGAGCAGCCCGGCCGTGGCATGGACGAGTCTGTGCTCACCGCGCTGGCCGACCGGCACGCCTTACTGGTGCTGGACAACTGCGAGCATGTGCGCGACGGGGTGGCGCCGTTCATCGAACGACTGCTCGCGACATGTCCGCGATTGACGGTGCTGGCGACCAGCCGGGCCCGGCTGATGGTGCCGTTCGAGCGGGTGTACACGGTCGCGCCGATGTCCTTGGCCGGCGATGGCGACTCGGATGCGGTCCGGCTGTTCATGGACCGCGCGGCGGCCGGCGGCTGGCCGCCGAATCACGCCCTTCGCGACCAGGTCGCCGCCTTCTGCGAGCGACTCGATGGTGTGGCGCTGGCGATCGAGTTGGCTGCCGCACGCTGGACGACGCTCGGGCTGGATGGTCTCGAAGCCGGACTGTCGGACCAGCTCAGGATGCTCGCCGGGGGACCGCGCGCCGAGGACCGGCACCGGTCGGTGCGGGCAGCGCTGGACTGGAGCCACGCCTTGCTGGAGCCGGACGATCGAGTGCTCCTGCGCCGGGTGTCGGTCTTCATGGGTGCGTTCACCGTCGAGGCGGCGGCGCAGGTAGCGGCGTCCGAGAAAGCCGTTGTCGCAGACGGATTGGCCCGACTCGCCGAGCAGAGCCTGCTCGCGGTGACGGCATACCCGAGTGGGACCGGATACCGGGCGCTGGAAACCATCCGCCAGTACGGGACGGAGCAGCTCACGCAGGCCGGTGAACTGGCAGGCACCCGTGCGGGGCACCTCCGCTGGTGCCTGGCCGAGGCCGCCGAGCTGACGGTGGTGAAAGCGGACTGGCGGGCACGATTCGACGCGGTGGCCGACGACTTCCGCGCCGCGATGGCGTGGGCGAACGATCAGCCGGAGTACCGCGCGGATGCCTTCCGGTTCGCCCAGCATCTGGCGCGACTGTGCTTCACCCGAAATCTGATCGGTGAGTCCCAGATGCGCTACGAGCAGGCGGCCGCGCTCGCCGACGACCCGTCCGCCGCCGCCTCGATGCAGCGCCATGCCGCTGCCGCGGCCGGATGTCAGATGCGGGGCGACGATATGCACCGCCTGCACCGCGCGGCCGCGGAGGCGGCCCTCAGGTCCGGCGACTCCGCCGGCGCCGCCCGCGACCTGGCGACCGCCGCTACCAACGGCTACCGGTTCGCGAGTAAGTTCGTCCGGCCCCTGGCACCAGAGGAAGCCATCGCGCTCATCACCGAGGCGCGGCAGCTCGCCGGTGTCGACCCGGCCGCCCAGGCCGCCGTGGCGCTGGCCGAAGCCGGACGAGCGCTCACCGATGTCCTCACCGGCCTGCACTCATCCGACCTTGTGTCCGAGACCGTCGCGCGCGCCGAACGTGCCGTCGAACTCGCCAGGCAGACGGCTGATCCGCTCGCGGAGTCCGCTGCGCTCGACACACTCGCCGGGGCGCACAGCATGGCCGGTGACACCTTCGCCGCAGCGGCCGTTGCGCGTAGCCGAATGGTGTTGTTGAACTCCGCTCCGCATACCCCGGCCGGTACCCATGAGCTGATCGACGCGCTCGGCGAGGCCGCCGAGGCCGAACTCGGCGCGGGTGATCTGCTGGGCGCCCGCCGGTGGGCCCAGCAGCTCGCGGATCATCCGCTGCTCGCCGAGGTCGGACATCGCGCGACGAGCTGGCTGCTGGTGACCGACGCGTTGGCGGGCAATGTCGAGGAGGTACGCACCAACAGCGTCCGATTCCTCGAGTCGTGGCATCGGGTCGGCAACCCCGTCAAGTCGGTCCTCGGTCCGGCGGTAGCCGGCGTGGCGATGATCCACGACCTACGCGGCGACCATGACGCTCGGGCCGAATGGGACGCCGTCGTAGCCCGACTCGGCACGCCACCAGCGCATATCCACGGCTATGGCGCGGTCTTCGACGCACTCGCCATGCTCCACCGCGGGCAGGTCAGCGCGGCGCTGGAACGGATGGCAGCCGATCCCGGCGAGGTATGGAGATGGGTCACCTGGATCTGGCTGCACTGGTATGTGGCGCTGCGGGCTGAAGCCGCCGTGCTCGCCAAGGCCCCCGATGCCGCCGATCGCCTCGCCGAGGCCAGGACCATCGTCGCCGGAAACCCCATCGCCGGTGCCATCGTCGAGCGCGCCGCGGCATTGCACGCCGGTGACCGGCAGCGGCTGCTCGCCACGGCGGCCGCGTTCGACGCCGCCGGTTGCCGTTACCAGTCGGCGCGCACCGCGGTGCTCGCCGGTGGCGAGCACGCCGCACGCGGCGCGGCCGCGTTCGCCGAACTCGGCCTCGCCCCGATGGCGCCTATCACTTTGTGAACCGCCGTCTGCGCTCGGCTCGCGCTTACTTCCCGCGTCCCGACCAACGACGGAACAATCGCCGGACGCGCTCGCTGAGACTCGGCGCGGGTTGCGGCTGCGCACGAGCGGTTTCGACGTCCGCCGCGGCCGACGCCGCCTGGGCCAATCGCGCGTGCAGTTGTTCGCGCACTTGGTCCGGGGTGTAGGCACGGCGGCGGCGCTCGGCGCGCACCACCACGACACCGGTGGCAACCACACCGGCCACACCCGCCAATCCCACTGCCTTCCACCACCTCATACCGCATAGGCTACGACCATGACGGGGACGGGCATCGATCTCGACCGAGCGGTCGAGGTCACCAGGACGGGTGACATCTGGCTTTTCCGTGGCCATTCCACAGCCGACCGGGTGATTCGCATGACGACGAACAGTCCGGTGAACCATGTCGGGATGTCCGTCGTGATCGACGACCTGCCCGCGCTGATCTGGCACGCGGAGCTCGGACGATCACTGACCGACATGTGGTCGGGGACCGCGCACCGTGGCGCCCAGTTGCACAATCTGCGCGATGCCGTTCTGGTCTGGGCACACCGCTACGGTCAGCAGGCATGGTTGCGCCAGTTGAACCCTCCCGCCACCCGCGCCATGGAGGACGGCGCGCTGCGCGCCATCGCCCGGCTCGACGGCACTCCGTTCCCCTCCACCGCGGGCTTGGCGGGGCGCTGGCTCCGCGGTCGTGCGCGTCTGCCCCGCAGGAAGACGAGCGGATCGACCGCCCGCGAGCTGGAGAACGCGTACTGTGCCGAAATCGTCGCTGCCACATACCAAGCGATGGGGCTGCTGCCCGAGCGCCGCAGCCCCGACTGGTACGACCCGGGCCGATTCTGGAGCGGAGACCGACTGCAACTGTCCGGCGACTACGCATTGAGCGGCGAAATAGCCGTACGGACACCGGCTCGCACGGATTCCTGACGCGAACACGAGAGAGGGACCCGGCGGTCCCGAAGTAAAAATCACCTCGATTTTCACAATATGGAGCGGATAAGAACATCCGTACCGTGGGGCCATATGGTCCCATCATCCTATCTGTGCAGGGCGCATTACTTACCGGCGCATATTCGAGTTGTCGCATGACCACCTACCGGCAGGACGGATCGTCGGTCGAACTTCCCTCACTTCGGCCATTGTTGTTCACCGTTTACGTACCCGCGGCGGCGTACGGGATCGGCATGGGAGCCGCGGCGCCCGTCATGGCACTCACGGCGCTCGACCTGGGCGCGTCGGCCGCCGTCGCTGGTCTGACCGTCGCCCTGGTCGGCCTCGGGCAGATACTCGGTGACATTCCCGCGGGCCAGGTCGTCGCCCGGCTCGGTGAGCGGATCTCCATCATCGCCGCGAGTACGGCGGGTTCGATCGGCGTGCTGTTGTGCTTGTTCGCACCGGCGGTGCCGATTCTGGGTGCAGGGCTGATAATCGTCGGACTGTCCAATGCGGTCTGGGGATTGGCTCGAATGAGCTATCTGTCGGAAGTGGTGCCGTTCGAACGCCGAGCGCGGGCGATGTCGTTATTCGGCGGAGCCATGCGACTGGGATTCTTCGCCGGACCGTTTCTCGGCGCGGCCGCTATCACCGGCCTCGGCACGCGCGGCGGATTCGTCGTCCAGTTGATCGCCATCGCGATCGCCGGATGGCTGATGGCCCGGCTGCCGGACCCGCAGACCTCGGCCGCCGGAGCGATACCGAAACCGCCGCTGTCCCTGGTCGAGATCACGCGAGCACATCGCGCACTGTTACTGACGCTGGGCGCCGGGTCGTTGTTGATGGGTGCGGCGCGTTCGTCACGGGAAGCCGTACTGCCGCTCTGGGCCGATCATCTCGGCGTCGACGCTGCTACCGCGAGCCTGATTTTCGGCATCGGGGCGGGCCTCGATGTACTGTGCGCCTATCCCGCAGGCCATTTGATGGACCGGTACGGCAGAAGATTCATCGCCGTGCCGTCGTTGGTTATCCTGGCCGTCGCGTATTTGTCGGTGCCGCTGACCGATTCGGCGCTCACACTCGGCATCGCTGCGATCGTCATGGGAATCGGCAACGGCATCGGCAACGGTGTCATCATGACCATCGGCGCCGATATCGCGCCCGCCGCAAGCCGTGCCGAGTTCCTCGCCGCGTGGCGGCTCACCCACGACGGCGGTTTCTTCGTGGGCCCGTTGGTGATCAGCGGATTGGCGGCGATCGGTCCGCTGGCCGTGGCGGTCCTCGCCATCGGAGGCGTGTCGGCCCTCGGCGCCGGGGTGATGGCGCGATACATTCCGGTGTACATCCCTTGGCCCAAACCGAGCTATCGCGCAGTTCAGCCGTAGTTACCGTTCTCGGCCGACCGAATGAGGAAGACGGATCGGGCTCGCGCGCAACGACACCCGATCCGTCGCATGCATTTACTTCGGAGCCTGCGAGTTGTACTTGTTGGTGTAGAACTTCGACGGCTCGAACGAACCGGTGATGGCGCCGGTATCCCGCAACCAATCCTCCCAGCGCACGAAGTCGGCATCGACGATCACGCCGTTGACGGCAGGCACTCCGACCGAAAGCCAGTACTTCACCGACGAGGCGTCCTCCCCCGAACGCTTTCGCTTCTCGATGATTTCGGTGAACTTCGCGACCACCTGGTCACGAGGAGTCGTCTTCAGCCATTCGATCGCCTTGGCGACCCCGTCGACGAATGCCCGGACACTGTCGGGGTTCTTGGCGATGAAGTCGTTGCGGAACACGTACTGGCCGCCGTTGAAGGGGCCGAACTCCTCGTAGTCGGTGAAGACCGGACGAAGGCCGCCATTGGCGATGGCGCGCTGCTGGAATTGTCCGCTCAGCGCGGCCACGTCGACCTGGCCGCGCCGCACGGCGTCCTCGGTATTCGGCGGGGGCAGCACTACCAGCTGAACCGATTTGATCTGCTGCTCGTTGAAACCGGCCTTCTTCAGCGCCGTGTGGATGTCCGCCTCGGACTGACCACCCAGGGTGTTCACCCCGATCTTCTTGTCCAGCAAATCTTTCGGAGTTCTGATCGGACTGTTCTCGGGAACATAGAATCCGGTGAACGTCTTCTCATCGGATCCGTAGTAGTTCACCACCGCCGTGATCGGCGCACCACCCTGCGCCAGTTTCGCGACCGCGCCGCCGAACGCGCCGCCGAAATCGACCTGACCGGTCGCCGCCGATTGGATGTCCTGCGGACCGCTGATGGTATTGCCCTGCCATTCGAGCTTCACTTTGCCGTCGAAGAAGCCCAGATCCTCCGCGAGTTCGGGAATGACAACTTGCGAGGCCCAGCCTTGATACCGCAGGACCGGCACACCGCCGGAGGTGCGGACCTCCCCGCCACCGCATGCGGTCGAAAGCAGTGCCAGAGTTGTGGCGACTACCGCGCCTATCAGAAACTTGCTGCGCGTTATCACGCTCATACTCTCCCTCGATACATCCGCCGACGCGCCATCGCGTCGCAGTGCAGCGATCGTTGAGCATGCGCTATTTCGTGTCCAGGGTTGTCTTCGGTGCGATTCGAAAACGACACGCACTCGCGGCAGGCACATCGTCGTGCCCGCCGCGGTGCGACGCCCCGCGATCAGGCGCTGCGCGTACCTTCCAGCGGCCGTGTGGCGGTCGACTTCTCGGTCCGCCTGAAGGTCAGCACCCCGTCTTCGAGCGCGCCCTTGCGCAGCAGCCTGCGATCGCGGAAGTAGTTGTTGATCACCTGCCACGGGCCATTGGTGCCCTGCCGCGGCATCACCGCGTCGCCGCGCTGGATGTAGCCGGAGGTCAGTGCCCCGCCCATCACCGAGTCGGCGCCTCGGTCGCGCTCGGTGGCGACGGCCTCGACCCGGGTGAAACCGTTCTTCCTCATGTGGTTGAGCACCCGGCAGAAGTACTCGGCCGCCAGGTCCGCTTTCAACGTCCAGGACGCGTTGGTGTAGCCGAGCACCATCATCGCGTTCGGCACGCTGTCGAGCATGGCCCCCTTGTAGACCACCCGGTCCCGGGTCACCACCGGCTCGCCGTCGATCTCCAGGGTCATGCCGCCCAGCATCTGCACGCTCAGGCCGGTGGCGCTGATGACCAGATCGGCGGGCAGTTCCTCGCCGGAGGCCAAGCGGATGCCGGTCTCGGTGAAGGTCTCGATGCGGTCGGTGACGATGGAGGCCTTGCCGCTGCGCAACACCTTGAACAGGTCACCGTTGGGAACCACGCACAGCCGCTGGTCCCACGGGTTGTAGTTCGGCGTGAAATGGCGCATGTCGATGCCGGGGCCGACCTGCATGCGCACGGCGGCCAGCAGGAGCTTCTTCGCCGCCTCCGGGTTGGTGCGGGAGAGTTGGAAGCTCGCGCGCTGCAAGGCGATATTGCGGGCCCGGCCGATCCGGTAGGCCAGCTTCTCCGGCACCTTGGCGGCTTTCATCCCCACCGCGACCGGGTCGTCGGCGGGCAGCGCGGTGATGTACGTCGGCGAGCGTTGCAGCATGGTGACGTGCGCCGCCGCGTCGCTCATGGCCGGGATCAGAGTGATCGCGGTGGCGCCGGAGCCGATCACCACCACTCTCTTGCCTGCGTAGTCGAGGTCTTCCGGCCAGTGCTGGGGATGCACGATGCGCCCACCGAAGTTCTCCTCACCGGGGAACTGCGGACGGTAGCCGTTGTCGTAGTCGTAGTAGCCGGTGCAGCCGACCAGGAAGTCGCTGGTGTGGATCTCGGTCTCGCCGGTCTGCTCGTCGAGCGCCTCGACCGTCCAGGTGGCCGTCTCGCTCGACCAGCGGGCCGTGGTGACCTTGCGGCCGAACCGGATGTGCTCGGTGACGCCGTACTCGGCCGCCGTCTCCTCGATGTAGTGGCGGATGTGCGGGCCGTCTGCGAGGACCTTGGTGCCGTTCCACGGGCGGAAGCCGTAGCCGAAGGTGTACATGTCGGAATCGGAGCGGATGCCGGGGTAACGGAACAGATCCCAGGTGCCGCCGATGGCGGTCCTGCGTTCCAGGATCGCGTAACTGCGTCCCGTCTGCTCTTTGGTGAGATGGCAGGCCATGCCGATTCCGGACAGCCCAGCGCCGATGATCAATACGTCGACATGCCGCGTCATTGAGGTACTCGTTTCGTCCGGTCCGCCTCGCACACCTGAGGGTGCGTGCTGAGGCCAGATTACGTGTTATTCGTGGTTACGTCTAGTCACGAATAGTGACACGTACCGAGACCGGAATAAAAACCGGCCTGGTTTCAAATCGTGACCTGAGCCGGCGGAGCGCCCAGCATGGATCACTGCGGCGCGCCCACAAGGCGCACCGCCCGATCTGTCCCACCCGACGTGCCGCGGGGTCGTTGTGACCGCGACACCGGTTCGGGTCGCTTCGCGTGCGCGCTGGTCACCGCGGTGGCTCGGCCGCGGTCTCCGGAAGGGAGTTGGCTCAGCATGAGTCTGTCGTTCCACTGGTTCCTCCCCACTTACGGCGATTCCCGCGGACTGGTCGCGGGCGGGCACGGCACCTTCATGTCCGGTGACCGCCCGGCCAGCCTGCGGTATCTGAACCAGATCGGCGCCGCCGCCGAGGACAACGGGTTCGAGGCCGTGCTCACCCCCACCGGCGCGTGGTGCGAGGACGCCTGGCTGACCACCGCGATGATGGTGGAGACCACCGAGACGCTGAAGTTCCTGGTGGCATTCCGCCCCGGCCTGGTCAGCCCGACGCTCGCGGCACAGATGGCGGCCACCTTCCAGCGGCATTCCGGGGGCAGGCTGCTGCTCAACGTGGTGACCGGTGGCGAGCCGCACGAGCAGCAGGCCTACGGCGACTTCCTGGACAAGTCCCAGCGCTACGCACGCACCGGCGAATTCCTGCATGTGGTGCGAGAACTGTGGACCTCCACCGAGCCGGTGACGTTCGAAGGCGAACACATCCGAGTCGAGCAGGCACTGCTGAGCAATCGACCGGACCCGGTGCCGCCGGTGTTCTTCGGCGGTTCCTCCGAACCCGCGGGCCCGATCGCGGCCCGCTATAGCGACACCTACCTGACCTGGGGCGAGCCGCTGCTCGCGGTGAGCAGGAAGCTGGAATGGATCCGCCGTCTGGCGGTGGACCACGGACGCGTCCTCGACTACGGCCTGCGCATCCACGTGATCAGCCGTGACACCTCCGAGCAGGCCTGGGCCGAGGCCGACCGGCTGCTGGCCGGCATCGACCCCGCCGACATCGAGCGGGTGCAGGCGAACCTGGCGCGCAGTGAATCCGAAGGCCAGCGGCGCATGCTGGACCTGCACGGCGGCAGCACCGAACGGCTGGAGATCGCGCCCAATCTCTGGGCGGGCGTCGGCCTGGTCCGCGGCGGCGCGGGCACCGCACTGGTCGGCTCGCATGCCGAAGTCGCCGAACGGCTGGCCGAATACGCGCGCCTGGGCATCACCCACTTCATCCTCTCCGGCTATCCGCACTTGGAAGAGGCGTACTGGTTCGGCGAAGGCGTGCTGCCGATCCTGGAGCGCAAAGGCCTGTGGCGGCATCCCAACCGCACCGAGCACATCGCCGCCGCCACGCCCTTCGCGACGTCATCCGGCAGCTGAGCGCAACACCCCAGTTATTCCCACGCGCTGCTACGCGGCGAGAATGGTCTATCTGTCCGGCACACCGGCCGCGACCGACGGACCGTTCCTGAGGGAGTCATGACCACCGCATCAGCCCGGCGATGGCGCCGCCGCCTGCCCGACACCGCGACCGAAGCGGGCGCGCCCACGCTGGCGCGCAGGCTCGGTCGGCTCGATCTCACCGCCATGGGCGTCGGCACCATCGTCGGCGCGGGGATCTTCGTCATCACCGGCGTGGCGGCAGCGGAGAAGGCCGGGCCCGCCATCATGCTGTCGTTCGCCTTGGCCGGAACGGTGTGCGTGCTGGTGGCGCTGTGCTACAGCGAACTCGCGGCGATGGTGCCGGTCTCCGGCAGCGCCTACACCTATACCTACGCGACCCTCGGCGAAGCACCGGCGTTCCTGGTCGGCTGGAACCTGCTGCTGGAGTTCGTCATCGCGGGCGCCGCGGTGGCGATCGGCTGGTCCGCGACCACGGTGTCCGCGCTCGATTCACTGTTCGGCATCACCGTCCCGCACGCACTCGTCGCGGGGCCAGGAGAAGGCGGCGTGGTGAACCTGCCCGCCGTACTGATCGTCGCCGCCGTCGTCGCGGTGCTGGTGGGTGAGGTGACGTTCACCGCCCGCATCACCAAGGCGCTGGTCCTGGTGACCATCGGTGTGCTGGTGCTGGTGATCGCCGTCGGCACCCCGCACGTGAGCGTGGACAACTGGACCCCGTTCGCGCCGTTCGGGCTCGGTGGGATCATCGGCGGCGCCGCGATCGCGTTCTTCGCCTTCCTCGGTTTCGACGTGGTCGCCGCGTCGGCGGAGGAGGCGCGCAACCCTCGGCGCGACGTACCCTTCGCCATCATCGGCACGGTGCTCATCGCCACCGTGCTCTACGCGCTGGTCAGCGCCGTGCTCACCGGCATGGTGCCGTTCGTGACGCTGAACAACAGCGCACCGATCGCCGCCGCGTTCGGCGCGGTGCGCATCGGCTGGATCGGCGACGTCATCGTGATCGCCTCGATCATCGCGCTCACCAAGGGTTTGCTGCTGATCGTGTACGCGCAGGTGCGGTTGATGTTCGCGATGTGCCGCGACCGGCTGCTGCCCTACTCCCTCGCGGCCACCGGCAAACGTGCCACTCCGGTGCGGCTGACGTTGCTGCTGGGAGCGCTCGGCGCGGTCATCGCGGGACTGCTGCCGATCGACATCGTGGTGGAACTGGTGAACATCGGCGCGCTGTCGGCGTTCGCGGTGGTGTGCGTGGGCGTGCTGGTGCTGCGCCGGGTGGAGCCCGAGCGCGAACGCCCGTTCCGCACCCCACTGGTGCCCGTGGTTCCGGTGCTCGCGCTGATCGGGTGCCTGCTGCTTGCGACCACGCTGGATGCGCTGACCTGGGTGCGGTTCGGCGTGTGGGTGCTGGTCGGCATCGCGGTCTACCTCGGATACGGACGCAAGCGCTCCACCCTCGCCGAACCGCGGCTGGACGCCGCCCCGCCGACGGGATCCTGACTCGGCGATACACCTGACGCCGATTTGCACTCGCTGCCGAAACATTCTGCGGCACAATCTTTTATCCGGCATCGAGTGCATCGGCGGTTCCACGTGGATCACGACGGGCACCGCCACCAGGCGACACGCTCCGGGCGATCCCACCACTCGCGCGGCCGAGTTGTGAATCACAACATCCGGACCGGCACGCCGCGGCATGGGCGATTAGGGTCGGTCAGATGACCTGGACCGTGGGCTTCGACCTCGACATGACGCTGATCGACTCGCGGCCGGGCGTCGCGCGGGCCATCGACCTGCTCGGCATCGAATTCGATCTGCCGCTGAACGGGACGACCTTCGCCGATCGGCTCGGCCCGCCGCTGGCCACCTTGCTCGTCGAAGCGGGCGCACCCGAGGATCTCGTTCCGGCCCTGGTGACCCGCTACCGCGCGCTCTATCCGACGATCGTGTCGAGCATTCCCCCCATGCCCGGCGCGCAAGCCGCGCTGGCGGCCGTCGAGGCACGTGACGGACGAGTGGTCGTCGTCACCGGCAAGCACGCCCCGCTCGCGCAGCTGCACCTCGCCGAACTCGGTTGGCGCGTCGATCATCTCGCGGGCGACCTCTGGTCGGCAGGCAAGGCGGCGACGCTGCGCGAACAGGGTGCGAATCTGTTCGTCGGCGACCACGTCGGCGACATGAACGGCGCGCGCGCCGCGGACGTCTTCGCGGTCGGCGTCAGCACCGGGCCGTGCTCGGCCGACGAACTGCGCGCGGCGGGCGCGGACGTGGTGCTTGCCGACCTCACCGAGTTCCCCGCCTGGCTCGCGACGGAATTCGGAGCGGTCACCGCTTAACCCACCTCCGATCACGGCTCCTCCCCTTCGGGGCCGCTCGCCCGGTCACCACGGCCATGTGCGACGGGCCGATAGCGGCACGACGCATTCGCGGGTCAAACGACGGCCGACCCAGTCTTCCGCGAACGCTCCACGCCGAAAACTTGCGGTGCAAGTTTTTTCTTCGCTAGCCTACCGCGCATGAACCTCGAACTGTCCGGCGAGCAGACGGCGGCGCGACAGCTGGCGGCCGATTTCGTCGACCGGGAGATCGCGCCGCACGCCACCCGGTGGGATCGCGACGAACAGGTGGACCGGTCGATCGTCGCCCGGCTCGGCGAACTGGGCTTCCTCGGGCTCACCATCCCCGAGCAGTACGGCGGCAGCGCGGGCGACCACCTCACGTACTGCCTGGTCCTGGAGGAATTAGGGCGCGGCGACTCCTCCGTGCGCGGCATCGTCTCGGTGTCGCTCGGCTTGGTCGCCAAGTCGATTCACCACTTCGGCACCGAGGAACAGAAGCAGGCTTGGCTCACGCGGCTGGTCGCAGGCGAGGCGCTCGGCTGTTTCGCGCTCACCGAGCCAGGTACCGGATCCGACGCCGCCCAGTTGCGCACCCGCGCGGTGCGCGACGGCTCGGACTGGGTGCTGTCGGGCACGAAGATGTTCATCACCAACGGCACGTGGGCCGATGTGGCGCTGGTGTTCGCGCGTACCGGCGGCGAAGGGCATCGGGGCATCAGCGCGTTCCTGGTCCCGACCGAATCTCCCGGCTTCACCGCGCGGGAGATCCACGGCAAGCTCGGGCTGCGCGGACAGGCCACCGCCGAACTCGTGCTCGACGGGGTGCGCGTCCCCGACAGCGCCCGCCTGCACGCCGAGGGCAAAGGCTTCACCGTGGCGATGGCGGCGCTGGCCAAGGGCCGCATGTCGGTCGCGGCCGGTTGCGTCGGGCTGGCGCAGGCGTGCTTGGACGCCGCCGTCGGCTACGCCACCCAGCGGGAACAGTTCGGCAAGCCGATCGCGGCCCACCAGCTGGTGCAGGAGCTGCTCGCCGACATCGCGCTGGACGTCGACGCGGCGCGGCTGCTGGTGTGGCGGGTCGCCGATCTCGTCGACCGCGGCGAGGAATTCGCCCTGGCGTCCTCCAAGGCGAAGCTGTTCGCTTCCGAGGCCGCGGTCCGTGCGGCCGATCGCGCGGTGCAGGTGTTCGGCGGCTACGGGTACATCGACGAGTTCCCCGTCGGCAAGTATCTGCGCGACGCCAAGGTGATGACCCTCTACGAGGGCACGAGCCAGATCCAGAAACTGCTCATCGGCCGCGCACTGACCGGCGTCGCCGCGTTCTGACAGGAGTACATCCGATGCACCGCTTCACCGACCGGGTCGCCGTTGTCACCGGCGCGGCTCAGGGCATCGGCGCGGCCACCGCGCTGCGCCTCGCCGCCGAGGGCGCCGCCGTGGCCGTACTCGACCGCGAAGAGCCCGGCGAGACCGCCGCGCGGATCACCGCGGCGGGCGGCGTGGCGCGCGGTTACGTCTGCGACGTCACCGACCGCGCGTCGGTGCAGAACGTATTCGACCGTGTCGCAACCGATCTGGGCAGTCCGCAGATCTTGGTGAACAACGCGGGGATCACGCGCGACGACCTGTTCTTCCGCCTGACCGAGGAAGACTGGAACGCGGTGCTCGCGGTCAATCTGACCGGCGCCTACCACTGTGCGCAGATAGCGCAGACGTTCATGGTGGCCCAGCGATACGGCCGGATCGTGTCGCTGTCGAGCCGGTCGGCGCTCGGCAATCGCGGCCAGGCCAACTACGCCGCCGCCAAGGCAGGCATCCAGGGACTGACCGCGACGCTCGCTCTCGAACTCGGGCCCTACAACATCACGGTGAACGCGGTGGCGCCCGGCTATATCGCCACCGCCATGACCGCCGCCACCGCGAACCGGGTCGGTGTGACGGCCGAAGACCATCAGAAAGCCGCCGCGGACCGTACGCCGCTGGGCAGGGTGGGACAGCCCGACGAAGTCGCGGCGGTCATCGCGTTCCTCGCCAGCGACGAGGCGAGCTACGTCAGCGGCCAGACGCTGTATGTCAACGGAGGCGCCCGCTGACCTGCTCGAGCCCTGACCGAGGCACCCTTCGGCCCGCACCTTCTGGACTTCGCGTCGATAGCCCGTCCCATCGTCGGCTCACCAACGGACCGGCCCGGTGCGGTCGAAGAAACCGCCGGTGGGTCCGTCCGGCGGGAGCGGCGCCAGCTGCACGAATTACCGGGACGCCCTGTGCAACGGGGCTGAATTGTTTTCTCCGCCGAGGCCATCCATCGTGCCGCATCGTGTGCGGAACCAGACGCGCTCGGCGATGTCAGCTATCCAGCTTCGTCAACGGAGGTCGTCAACGGTGTTCGCCCTGCCCGATTTGCTTCATCAACGCGTCCATATCGGCCTGGTCCCAGACTTCGGCGAACTTGCCGTCTTCGAGGCGATAAAGAGTGAGCTCGGAAATAGTCACCCGACGACCGGTTGCCTCAATTCCACGGAAAGCCCCCCTGTGGGTGCCGGTTACAGTGAAGTGCAACGCTATATAGTCGCCGTCTACAAGGAGGTTCCGCATATCCCAATGCCAGTCGGGAAATGCGGCGAAGAGATGTGAGAATTGCGTCGTAACGGCGACTGGATCCATAGGGACGTCATTGACCTTGATGGTTGGTGTATAAAATGTCGCCATTCCGTCAAAATCGTGCTCATTACAGCGCTCGAGATAAGACAGGTACCGGGATCGGTGTTCGTCGCGCTTTGTAAGCATGCATTCTCACCGCCTCATGTGGTCGACTCACGTACCTTCGCAAACATATTAGTACTTCAGCAGCTAGTTCCTGGACGGTGCCCGATGCGACTTTGCCGCGTGCCTGACCGCCGCGTTGATCTTCGTGCACGAGCACCAGGCGCGGCATTATGCCGACGCCACTACCGTTGACCTCGGCGACACCAGCGGCTGCGCGCGCCTGCCGTGTGAACGTCTCTACCTTGGACCATGAGATGAGAGACTGATGTGCGGATTGCGAAACGCATGACCTTCAACGGAATCCGATGGTGACCGCGCTGCTCGGCGATTTCTCCGTGTGGCCGCCCACCCAGCGCAATATCATCTGGCAGCGTTTCCTCGGCACCGAATCCGGACGGGTGATGATGACACCCGCCGAGACCGACAATGCCGCGGCGTTCTCGGTCGCCAACCCGCGCAGCGCCCGCGTGCGCTACCCCGACGATCCCGGCCTCCTACGCCTGGTCTCCGAACTGCGCTCCCGCAGTTCATGATTCGAGCAACTGTGGAACGCGCGGCGGTCGGGGCAGTGGCGCAGCGCGACCAAGACGATCGATCACCCGGACCTGGGCTCGTTGCGGCTGGACTGCGACACCCTGCTCGTGCCGGACACCGACCAAGCCGTCGTCGTCTATTCGGCGGCGCCCGGCAGCCGGGAAGCGTCGGCCCTGGAGTTGCTCCGGGTGACCGGTGCCCAGCGGTTCACGGTGACGGAGCCCAACGGCTAGCCACCGCCTTACGATGACAGCGTGCGCGACGATCCCTACTGGAATCACAACACCCGCTACCACTCCTGGCTGTTGAAGCAGGTGCCACTCTCCGCGCGCACCGCCCTCGACATCGGCTGCGGGGACGGGCTGCTGGCGGGCAAACTGGCCGGACGCGGGCTGGCGGTCACCGGGATCGACGTCGACTCGGACATCATCGCCGCAGCCCCCGCCACGACGGGCGTGTCGCTCGAACAGGCCGACTTCCTCGACTACGCGGGCTCTTTCGATGTCGTCACCACCGTGGCCACGCTGCATCATGTTTCGCTGCGGGCGGGGCTCACGGCACTGCGCGACCTGGTCGCGCCCGGCGGCGTGCTCGCCGTGGTCGGGTTGTGGAAGATGACGCCGCGCACGGACTTCCACTACTTCCCGCTGGTGCCGCTCACCCGGGCGATGGACCTCGCGCACCGCGTCTCCTGGCCGAGTGCGCGAACGCGCGACCCCGTGGACGGATACGCCGAGATCCGCTCCGCCGCAGCGGAACTCCTGCCCGGAGCGCGCATGCGGCGGCGGCTCATGTGGCGCTACACACTGCTGTGGCACAAACCCGCGTGATCGTCCATCGCGAGGACGCACCCGGCTAGAGTCGTGGGCATGCCGCCGCTTCGGGAGCACAGACCGCGAAAGGCCATCCGCACGCTGCCCGACCACGCCGTGCCGACGCCGCCGCTACTACCCGGCGAGGAGGTGGACGTACGGCACGCAGGCGCGGCGTGACCACCCGCGCACTCGGCGGAGTCGTCTTCGACGCCGCCGCCGTCGTCGCGTTCGCCAACCGCGCCAGCTACGCCCAAGCGGTCGTCTGGGCGACGGTCGACGCGGGAAACACCATCGTCGTTCCGAGCACCGTTCTCGCGGCGGCGCGCACGCACATTCCGGCCGATCGGCTCGACCTCCTGGCCGTGCTGGTCGGCCTGCCGCACACCGTCGTCCCGTCGTTCGACCGCACCGTGAGCCCGCCGCTCACACCACTCGGCGGCGCGGCCCCCGCCGACGCCCTCGTCGCCGCGGGCCATGTCACCCGCGAGGCGGTCGCCCGCACTTGGCCCTGCCTGACCAGCCGCCCGAGACGGCTCAGGCAGATCGATCCGCGCGTCATCATCGATCCGCTGCCGTGACTCGCGTCCGGCGGATCAGCGCAGCAACGCGATGACCGGGGCGAACTTCTCCATGCTGTCCTCGAGGACGGTGATGTAGGTGATGCCGTAGCGATCGCGCCGATCGCGCAGGCGGTCGGCCATCTCCTCGGGAGTGCCCATGAGCAGGATCGGATGTTCCTCCGGGGAGTCGGCGACGTCGGGCGGCAGCGCCGGACCGAAGACCTCCAGCACGCTCGCGCGCTCCTCGGGCGGCACCACCCGCTGCACGAGGATGTTGAACTCGACCTTGTCCAGCCGCGGACCGAGCAGATCCCGCACATAGGCGACGCGCTCCTCGATCTCGTCGAGCCCGGCCATCTGCAGTGGCCCGCCATTGCGCGCGGCCGCCGCGCCCGTGAAGGCGATGATGTCGGCGTGCCGCGCGGCGACGGCGAGCAAGCGATCACCCCATCCGCCGATGAGCACGGGCGGTCCCGACGGCTGTGCGGGTTGCGGCTGATACTCCGGATCGGCGAACAGGCCGCGCAATGTGACCACCGTCTGTTCCAGGTGCTCGACGCGCTTGCTCCCGCTTTCGAAGGGGATGCCCGCTGCCTCGAATTCCGCCTGCACGTAGCCAGCGCCGAGCCCGAGTTCGACCCGCCCGTCGGTGAACTGGTCGGCACCGGCCACGTCGCGGGCCAGCAGGACGGGGTTGTAGAACGCGGTGTTGAGCACGAAGGTGTTCAACCGCACCCGCTCGGTCGCCTCGGCGGCCAGGATCATCGCGGGGAACGGCGCGGGCAGGCCGAGATGGTCGGCGACACCCACCACGTCGAAGCCGAGTTCCTCTGCTCGACGGCACTTTTCGATCCAATTCGACCTGGACTCGGGGACCACCATGTTGACACCGAACCGGAAGGGGCGCTGCGCAGTCACGTGTCCTGTCTAGCGAACCGGGCCGGACCGCCGTACTTCGGGGCCGATTCAGCACTGGGCGAGCGCACCCGCGGCCACCACGATGCCGAGCAGCGCGACGACAGCGGCGACCACCGGTACCGGCCTGCGCAGCGCCCGACGGACCGGGCCGGGAGCGCTGCGCGCCGCGGTGTTCGCGCGCGGGGATCGACGGGCGAACCAGCGCCGCGTCATGGCGACCGTGGTGATGATCAACGTCGCGATCAGCATGCCCGCCCCCCTCAGACGCGTACGGCGCGCGGCGCGACCGCCCGGGAGGTGGACTTGCCTCGCGGTGGTTCGACGATCCCGTGCTGCAGCAAGCTTTCGGCGGTGTCCAGCACGGTTTCCCGGACCGGGCGCATGGTCCAGCCGAGTTCGCGCCGGGCTTTCTCGGCGCTGAGCGACTCGGTGCGCCCCAGGGCCGGCAGGGTCAGCCGGACGCCTTTGTCGAAGATCGCTACGCCGCGCACCAGCCAATTCGGCAACTGTCTGGTCGGCACCCGGAATCCGCGCGGCCCGAATTCCTCGGTGAGGATGCGCGCCATTTCCCCCATCCACAGGTGCTCGCCCGCGCAGATATAGCGGTTGCCTGCGGCTTCTGGCGTTTCCAGCGCGAGCCGATGCGCCACGGCGAGATCGCGCACGTCGACCGGCGCCCAGCCGACGCGGGGCGTGCCGGGCACGTCCCCGGCGAGCAGTCTCCGTATGGGCTCGTGCGAGGTGCTCGTCGTGGTGGACAGCACCGGCCCCAGCACCATTCCTGGGTTGACGACGACCAGTTCGAATCGCTCGCCCGCCGGAAGCCGTGCGACGAAATCCCAGGCCGCCCGCTCGGCCAGCGTCTTGCTCTTCTGATAGGCCGGGCTGCGCTCGACCACCGTCCAGTCGGCCTCGGTGCGCAGAACGTCCTCGGTGTGCCCGGCGACGATCGCCGCGATCGAGGAGGTGAGCACCACCCGGCGAACGGTGCCCGCGGCGGCGCAGGCGCGCAGCACGCGCAGCGTTCCTTCGACCGCCGTGTCGATGAGTTCTCGCTCGTCGTCGGGCGGGGTGGTGGGGAACGGGGAGGCGACGTGCAGCACCGCGGCGCTACCCGCGACGGCGGCTGCCCAGCCGTCGTCGCCGTTCAGGTCGGCTTGCGCGAACTCCAGTTCGCCCCCGGTTCGCCGGGCCAGCTCGACCAGGTGTGCCCGTTTGCCGGTGTCGGCGAGGTCGCGAACCGTCGCGCGCACGGCGTAGCCATGCTCCAGCAATTCGGCGATGACGTGACCGGCGACGAAACCCGTTGCGCCGGTGACCGATACCCGTGTGCTCATTTCTTCATCCGTCTCGTGAAGTGGCTGCGCCGCACTCATCTGAGCGCCGCTCAGATAATCTAAGCACCGCATAGTTAGGTTGTCCAGGACACGTCGCATACGCTCGGACGGTGACGCGGACCAGTTACCACCACGGCGCCCTGCGCGACGCGCTGCTGGCCGCCTGCCTGCGTTTGATCGAAACCGAAGGGCTCGCCGCGGTCAGCCTGCGCCGGGTGGCTCGCGAGGCAGGCGTGAGCACCGCGGCGCCGTACCACCACTTCCCCGACCGAGCCGCGCTGCTGGCAACACTGTCCACCCAGGGTTTCCAGATGCTCGGAGCGCAACTGGCGGCCGCCCGCGCCGAGGCGGAAACGCCCATGGCCGCCCTGACCGCGCTGGCGAACACCTACGTGCGGTTCTCCCGCGAGCAACCGGCCTACTTCCGCCTGATGTTCCGGCCCGAACTCTCCCAGCCCGACAAGCATCCCGACACCATGGCAGCCGGCGACGCGGCTTTCGGAGTGCTGGCCGACGCGATCACGGAGTGCGTTCGCGCGGGCGCGCTGCCCGCCGACAAAGCCGACACACTGGCCGTCATGTTCTGGGGACTCGGCCACGGCCTGGCCTCGCTGTGGCTGGACGGACAGTTGGAGAAGCGCGCGGGACAGTTCGGGACCACCGGCTCGGCGTTGGTGGACGACGTGATGCGGACCTTCGCGACATTGATCGAACCCGGCGCGCCGCCGCTGCCCTAGAGTGAACGCCAGACGTTTGCTCCTCCGATGCTCCCCACACCGATCCGAGAGGACGACACGGATGACCGCGCAGCTGGATCCGACGGTGCAGGAGTTCGTCGACGCGCTCAACGCCAATGATCAAGACCGGTTCTACGCGGTGCTCACCGACGACGCCACCATGTCCGACGACGGTGTGGAGCGCAACCTCGCCCAGTGGACCGAAGCGGAGATCTTCGACAGCAATGCCCGCATGCAAGTCGAGTCGGTCGGCGACGACGGCACCGAACTGGTCGCCGACTACACCAATACACGCTGGGGCTCGATGCGAACCACCTGGCGATTCGTCCTGCGCGAAGGCAAGGTGAGCCGTTTCGAGACCGGGCAGGCGTGAATGCCCTTGCCAGCCTGCCGTCCGCGTTGACATCCTGACCTTCGTGTTCGTCGCGCCGCGTTACGGTACGGGTTCCCTGGCCGACCTGTTCCCCTCCGTCCTCGCCGGTCTCGGCGTGCCCGGCGAGGCGGACCGCCTCGGGCTGGAGCTCGACGCCGACCAGGTCTGCGTCCTGCTGGTGGACGGGCTCGGCTACCACGATCTGGTCGCGAATCCCGCTGCGGCGCCCTTCCTGTCCGGTCTCGCGCCGACCTCGCTCACGGCCGGTTTCCCGACGACGACGGCCACCAGCCTGGCCTCGCTCGGGGTGGGTGTTCCTCCCGGCGAGCACGGCATCGTCGGCTATCTGTTCCACGTCCCCGGCTACGACTCGCTGTTCACTCCGCTGTCCTGGCGGCTGCACGGCGTACCGAAGTCCGATCTGCGGAAGGAACTCGCTCCGACGGAGTTCCAGCCGCGCACAACGGTTTTCCAGCGCGCCGCCGCCGACGGCATCGCCGTCGCACAGGTGTCGCCGCGCGATCAGGCGGGATCGGGACTGACCGAGGCGGTTCTGCGCGGCTGCGAGTTCCGTCCCCAGCTGTCGTTCGGCGATCTCGTCGCCAATGTGAGCGAGGCGCTGCGCGCCGGTCCACGCTCCCTGGTCTACACCTACCACGGCGATCTCGACCTCACCGGACACGTGCGCGGACCCGCCTCGCGATCTTGGGAGTTGGAACTCGCCCATGCCGACCGGCTCGCCGCCGCGCTCGCCGAGGAGTTGCCCGCCGGAGCGGCGCTGCTGGTGACCGCCGATCACGGCATGGTGCTGCTGGACGACCGTATCGATTTCGACACCACTCCCGTGTTGCAAGAGGGTGTCCGGGCACTCGGCGGTGAAGCCCGCGCCCGGCACGTCTACACCGAGCCGGGCGCCGAACCCGATGTCGCGGCAGCCTGGCAGGCTACTCTCGGCGCGGACTTCGAGGTGCTCGGCAAAGCGGAAGCCGTGAGCCGAGGCTGGTTCGGGCCCACCGTGGACCCCGCGATCGCCCAGCGCATCGGCGATCTGGTCGTGGTCGCCCGCGGGCGGCGCGGCGTCATCCGGACCGGCGCGGAACCGCTGCAGTCCCGGCTGGTCGGTCACCACGGTTCGCTCACCCCCGCGGAGATCGACGTCCCGCTGTGCGTCTTTCGCGCCTAGCCCCTGTCGTGGTGAACATACGCCCGGGAGCGCTCTAGTCTGGAGTCCGATCGCGGCGGGCAGCGCCGCCGAACCTCAGGAGGAGTCCCATGAACGCCACGCTGTCACGGACCGGCCGAACCGGCCTCGGGATCGCGATGGTCGCCATGGCGCTCGCGGGCTGCACCGACATCGAACGCGCGCTCAACCGCGGCGGCGACACCCCGTGCAGCGAGTACATCAAGCAGGACCAGGACACCAAGCGCACGACGATCACCAAGTTCGTCAAGCAACAGAGCAAGGACGACCGCGAGCCGGCGGGGACCGTGGTGGACGCGACGATGGTCTCGGTCGACTTGCTGTGCGGCGCACAGGCCAATGCCGACACCCCGATCAAGAACGCCGACGTCGCAGGCATTTTCATCCGGAAATGACCGCTCAGCGCGGCGGATGGGCGGCAAGCCAGTCCGCCGCGCGCTTACGCGAGGCCCGGGCCAGCCAGGCGTCCTGGATGACCTCGGTGAGCTCCCGACGGCTCAGTTCGCCGAGTTCGGCCGCGCGCACCAGGACCGACGGATGTCCGTCGAAATGCGGCGTGGTGAAGAACGGCGAGTCCGGGTCCTGGACCAGCGCCTGTTTGTCCGACTCCGACGGCACCCAGATCACGATCACATCGGCATAGCGCTCGCCGGTCGCCGGGTCGACCGCGTCCGGACGCGGATTGCGGAAGAACACGAACGATTTGCCCCCGACCTGGTAGATCGGGTTGCCGCGTGGTCCGTCGACGCGCGTCACGTGGGGCATGCCCGAGGCCACTGCGTGCACGTCGGCGAGCCGTGCACGTGGAGTACCGGTCGCCATGCCAGCAGCTTATGGCGTGACCGGCCGGTAGGGCTCGAACAGTTCGCCACCGTCACCGGCGTCCGCCAGAATGAGAGTGCGATTACGAGCTCACACGACGATGGGTCTTCCACGTGGCGCGGTTCCGCACCCTCACGCAACAGCGGGTCGAACTGGAAAGAGAATGGGAGCGTTGGGCGACGGCTCCGCGGGCGACACCGGAGCCACGGAACACCGTCCTGCGCAACGAAGTAGCGCAATCCTGGCGGCGGTCGTTGCACACCGTCGATCCGGGCACCACCGGCGCGCCGGGAGTCGACGACATCGGCGACCGCTGGGCCGCTTCCCCGTTGCGCGATCCGGTGACGGCGCTCGCAGGTGAACTGCGCGCCGTCACCGAGGACTCCGGTTATCTGGCCGTGGTCACCGACAGCGCGGGCACCGTCCTGTGGTCCTGCGGTGACCGCACCCTGCGCAGGCAGGCCGAGCAGGTCAATCTCGCACCCGGCGGCTGCTGGGACGAAAGCCATATGGGCACCAACGGCCTCGCCCTCGCGCTGCACACCGATCGCCCTGCCTCCGTGTTCTCCGCCGAGCACCTGGTCGCCGCCCTGCACGGCTGGGTCTGCTATTCCGCACCGATCCACGGCCCCGACGGCAGGCAGGTGGGCGCGCTGGATCTGTCCAGTACCTGGGACCGTTCCCATCCCGCGGTGCGGACCTCGGTGCGCGCGCTGGTGACGGCGGTGGAGACGATGTTGCGCACGGCCGCGCCCGTGCCCGAGCCGGGAATCCGGCTGGAATGCCTCGGCGCCGCGCGACTGGTGCGCGACGGCGTGCCGCTGCCCCTGCCGCCTCGGCAATTGGAGATCCTCGCGCTGCTGGCGCTCCAGCCGGACGGCTTCTCCCCGGAGCAATTGCACGCCGCCCTCTACGGCGACCGCGCGGTTTCCATCAGCACGCTGAAAGCCGACGTCTCGCACCTGCGCCGCGCGATCGGCGGCGAGATCAGCAATCGCCGTTATGCCCTCACCGGTCCGGTGTCCTGCGACGCCGTCGACCTGCTCGCCGCCGTCACCGCGGGCGACACCACCTCGGCGGTCTGGCTGTACCGGGGGCCGCTGCTGCCCGGATCGGAAGCGCCCGCCGTGCTGCAGTGGCGTGATCATCTCGACGTGGGTGTGCGCACCGCCGTGCTCGCCGGGGACCGCGCCGAGCACGCGGTGGCGTTCGGCGAACGCGTGCCCCGTGACATCGCGGTTCACGAGCACGCGCTGCGGTTGCTGCCGCCCGATGACGTGCGCCGCGCCCTGGTCGCGGCTCGGCTGCATACCGCGTTGCGCGACTGAGATTTTCCCACCAACCTCGCACCAACCTCGGCGGACCATAGTGGGTCGGTCCGAGATATCTGCGAGGAATCATGAGCTACACCAGACCGGGGGCCGGACTCCGGCATCGCCGACTACCCGATGCCCGGCTCCGTCGCCCACGCGGTACGGCGGCGCACCGAACGCATCCGGTGGACATCACCGACCGCGCCAGGGCCGTGCTGCGCCACGTGATCGACCAGCACGGGGCCGTGCTGCTGCACCAATCCGACCGACACCACGACAGCGGCTCGCCGCGCTGCCTGCCCATCCGGGAGTCCCGGATCGGCGGTGAGGACGTTCTGCTGGGCAGCCTTCCCTGGCACACCGAATTGTGGATCAGCGGGGAGCAATACGAGCACTTGAAGCATGCACACCTCACCGTGGACGTGGCCGACGAGCCCGGCGGCGGCCCCTCGGACGCACTCGAGGACATGCGTTTCGTCATCAGATCACGGCTGCTCACCGACGAAGAAGCAGCGGCGCTGGCGGCGGGCGGGCCGCCGCGCACCGGAGCCGACCGGTTGGCGTGACCCCTGCACGACCGAACCGGCGGGTCGTCCGTCCGGGTGGGCACGACCACCCGGACGGACGTCGTGTCTCAGCGCCCGGGCAGGAAACGCAGACTCCGGGCCACCGTCATCAGGAACGGCTGCCACTTGCCCTTGGGGAACAGTTTCGGCGCGTCGAGGTTCATGAAACGGGTGACCACGATCGACTGCGGCTCGGTGAATTTGAGCAGGCCGTCCGGCCCGTGGCGGCGCCCCACACCGGAGATACCCATACCGCCCATCGGCGCCCCGGTGGTGCCCCATGCCGGCGCGTAGCCCTCGTCCACACAGACCGTGCCCGCGTGCAGCCGCGCCGCGATCCGCTCGCCTTCGGACTTGCTTCCCGCCCACACCGAGGCGTTGAGACCGTAGGCGGTGTCATTGGCCAGGCGCACGGCCTCCTCGACATCGTCGACCGGATAGATCGACACCAGCGGTCCGAAGGTTTCGTCGCGGCCGCATTCCATCTCGTCGGTCACTTCGGCGAGGACGGTCGGCTCGAAGAACAGCGGACCCAGATCCGGGCGGGCTTTTCCGCCGGTGAGGACCTTCGCTCCGTTGGAGGTGGCGTCCGCGACGTGCTTGGACACCGTCTCCAGTTGCGCTTCGGAGATGAGGCTGCCGATGTCGGTCGAATAATCGTAGGCGGCACCGAGTCTGGCCGCGTTCGTGGCGGCGACGAATTTTTCGGTGAACGCCGCGGCGACCTGCCGCTCGACATAGAGCCGCTCGATCGAGATGCACAACTGCCCGGCGTTGGAGAAGCAGGCGCGCACGGCCGCCCGCGCGGCCTTGTCCAGGTCGGCGCCAGCGGCCACGATCATCGGATTCTTCCCGCCGAGTTCGGCGGAGAAGCCGATCAGCCTGCGGCCGCACTGTTCGGCCAGGGTGCGGCCGGTCGCCGACGACCCGGTGAACATCAGGTAGTCGCAGGCCTCGACGATCGCGGTGCCGACAACGCCGCCCGGCCCGGGGACGACCGCGAGCAGCTCCCGGGGCAGACCGGCCCGGTAGAGCAATTCCGCACCGGCCAGCGTGGAGAACGGAGTCTGGCTGTCGGGTTTGACCACCACGGCGTTACCCGCGATGAGCGCCGGTATGGAATCGCCGATCGACAGCAGCAGCGGGTAGTTCCACGGAGCGATGACGCCGACCACGCCTTTGGGCTGGTACCGCACGGAGGCGCGGTTGAGCACCGGAAAGGCGCCCGGTACTCGGTGGCCGCCCAGCAGGCTCGGTGCGATCCTGGCGAAATAGCGGGCCGCGAACATCAGGCCCATGATCTCTTCCTGGGCCGCCCAGCGCGCTTTGCCGGTCTCGGCCTGCACGACGTCCATCAGGAATTCACGGTGCTCCACCACCAGCGCGCGGTAACGATCCAGCACGGCGGCGCGTTCGGCCACCGGCTTGGCCGCCCAGCTCCGCTGCGCGGCCCTGGCCTTCTCGAAGGCGGCGGCGACATCAGCTGCCGTGCCGACCGGCACGCTGCCGAGCGGCTTTCCGGTGAAGGTCTCGGCGATCGTCCTGCGCTGACGATCTGCGGGCGCCTCGATCGCGGCCAGCGCGCTGAGGCGGTCGAATACATCGGCTTCCGGCGCGGGCATCGTTGCCTCCTACTTGTAAGTAACCGAGGGATACGGACAATCTACGCCGCGTTCGAGGCGCCCTGAACCGGCCACGGGAGGATTTCGGGGCGTATCGGGCCACGGCCGACCGCTCAGGTGAGCCGCGCCGGACGCCATCACCTCCCAGTTATGTGCTCCGGCAATAATTTTCGGTAGAGCGCCGCCGAATCATGAGGACGTGTGTCACGTCAACTCCAGTCCCGCTCACCGGGACAGGACGCCCGGATCGCCGGGTTCGTGGATTACGTTGTGCCGATGTTCAGAGCGAGGCTCGGGGTCCGCACCCGGATTCTGGCGATCGCGCTCATTCCGAGCCTGACTCTGCTTGTCGTCGGCGTGGGCGCTGCGAGCTATCTGGTCGCGGAAGGAACCAAAGCCAAGGACTGGGCCGCTGAGAATCAGAAAGCCATTCCCTCGACCAGGGAATTGATGGAGGCGGTCCAGCAGGAACGCTACTTGACGCTCGCACAGCTGAGCGGCGACCCCACGGCGGCGGTACCACTCGGCGCCGCGCGGATGCGACTGGACGGTGCGCTGCGCGGCTTGGTCCAGGCCTCCGAGGGCCTCCGCGACATCGACGACTCCAAGCTCGGCGACAACGTCGCCAACTTCACCACCCTCACGCAGAACATGACCGCCGTGCGTTCCGGCGTCGACGCCGCAGCGCTGCCGCCCTCGGACGCGTACATGTTCTTCAACCGCCTGCTCGACGTGATCTCCGTCGGCACCAAAGTCGCCGAGCAGACCGCCCCGTACACCGAAATCGGCGTGCGGATCGCCACCGGCATGCGCCTGTTCAACGCTACCGAGGCGATGGCGCGCAGCAACGCGCTCGGCGGCCTGTACGTCGACGGCGCCACCGCGCCACCGGCCATTCCCGCCGAGGAGTACGTCCGTCAGGTCGGCTTCTACCACACCGAGATCGCCGCGCTCAGCGCCGAACTGCAGGGCGCCGAACAGCACCAACTGCAGACGCTGACCGCGAGCCCGGCCTGGCAGCAGCTCTCCGCGATGGAGAACGCCATCGCCCAGCGCGCCGTGACTCCTGCCGCGCCGACCGGCTCGAGCACATCCGGCAGCGGTACGCGTTCATCGAGTCCGCCGCCGTTGCCACTGAACACGCAGGAATGGCGCAGCGCCGCCGCCGAGGTCAACCGCGGCCTGATGGATGCCTGGACCGGGCACAACCGGGCATCGCAGAAACTCGCGGAGGACAAGGCGGCCGCGGCGGCGGCCAGATCCGCGTTCGCGGGCGGCGGCGTGCTGGTGGTCAGCGTGCTGGCGTTTCTCATCGCCGTGGTGATCGCCAATCGGGTCATCCGCCGGTTGAAGCGGCTGCGCGGTCAAACGCTGGCCCTGGCCGATGAGCGGCTGCCGGAGATGATGCGCAGGCTGCGCGACGGAGAGACCGTCGATCCCGCGGTCGAATCCCCGAATCTGGACTACGGCAGCGACGAGATCGGCCAGGTGGCCAAGGCTTTCCAGCACGCGCATTCCGCGGCCGTCTCCGCGGCGGTCGCCGAATCTCGTACCAGGGAGGGCGTCAAAGCGGTGTTCCTGAACATCGCGCACCGCAGCCAGATCGTCGTGCACCGGCAACTGGAGATCCTCGACGAAGCCGAGCAGCGGCAGGAGGACCCGATCCTGCTCGACACCTTGTTCCGCCTCGATCATCTCGCGACCAGGGAGCGGCGCAACGCCGAGAACCTCACCATCCTCGGCGGCGGCAAGCCGGGCAGGCAGTGGCGCAACCCCGTGCCGCTGGTCGACTTGGTGCGCAGCGCCGTCGGTGAGACCCTCGACTACGCGCGGGTCCGGGTGGCGCGGCTGCCCGAGGTCCGCGTGCTCGGTACGGTGGTCGCCGACCTCATTCACCTGCTCGCGGAGCTGGTGGACAACGCGACCTCCTTCTCCCCGCCGCAGTCGCGGGTCGAGGTGACCGGCAACGTGGTCGGCAAGGGCGTAGTGGTCGAGATCGGCGATCAGGGCATGGGCATGTCCGAAGCCGAACTGACCAAGATGAACGAGATGCTGCGCAACCCGCCGGATTTCGGCGTGGCGGCGCTGTCGGCGGACTCCCGGCTCGGGCTGTTCGTGGTCGCGCAGCTGGCTACGCGCCACGGCATCGCGGTGCGGCTGTCGGACTCCGACTACGGCGGTATCAAGGCCATCGTGCTCATTCCGACCGCGCTGATCGCGACGGATTCCGTCGCACCGCAGACACCGGCGGAACTCACCGATCCCGGCAGCCGACGCAAACTCGTCGCCGGTGCCGCGGTCGCGGCGGATACCGGGACGTTCGCGCAGTCGGCATCGCCGGTGGCGACCCTTTCCGCCGAACCGGCCGCACCCCCGCGCTACGGACCGCGCCCGTATACCGAGGCGCCGACGCAAGCGGGTCCGGACGGCCGTCCGGCGTTGCCCCGCCGGAGCCGCCAGACCAACCTCGCACCGCAATTGGCGCAGCCGGTCCAGGAGCAGGCCGCACCCGCACAGCCGCCCCGCTCCGCCGAGCAAGCCCGCGATCTGATGTCCGCCATCGAGAACGGGACCAGGCAGGGCCGTCGCGCTGCCATTTCCGACGAACAGGAAGGCTAGGTGTGTCCGCTTCTCCCGCAGGTGATCTCAATTGGCTGCTCGACGATCTCGTCGACCGGCTGGCCGGCGTCCGCCACGCGGTGGTGCTGTCCACCGACGGGCTGCTGCTGGGCCGCTCCAGCGGAATGAACCGCGAGGACGCCGAACACTTCGGCGCGATGTCCTCGGCGCTCTACGGGCTGGCGCGCAGCGCGGGCAACCGATTCGACGGCGGCGGGGTCCGCCAGGCGGTCATCGAACTGGACCGCGCGGTGCTGTTCGTGACCTCCGCGGGCGACAACGCCTGCCTGGCACTGCAGGCCGCCGAATCGGCCAATCTCGGCATGGTGGCCTACGAGATGAACCTCACCGTCCAGCGCGTAGGCAACTACCTGTCCACAACTCCGCGCCAAGACCTCGTCGGACATGTCGAATAGCGACCGCCATGACCAATCCGCGTGAGCCCTGGTTCGACGAGGCGGCCGGTCCGCTGGTGCGTCCCTACGCGCTCACGCGCGGGCGCACCAGCGGCGCCGGACCCGAACTGGATATGCTCACCACCGTGGTCGCGGACACCTCCGCGTCCGCACTGCGACGCAGTGAACCCGAGTACGCCGAAATCCTTCGCCTGTCCCGGGTCTCGCAGACCGTCGCCGAACTCTCCGCACAGTTGCGTTTGCCGCTGGCGGTGACGAAGATCCTCGTCGGTGACCTGATCGGCGACGGGCAACTGATCTTCCGCGCTCCCGTTCCGACGGAGGCCGGACCCGATGACCTCAACATATTGCGAGCGGTACTGGATGGAATCCGAAAACTTTGACCCGAGCGGCACACCGCAACTGGCCGCCTCGGTCAAGATCCTCGTCGCCGGCGGGTTCGGCGTCGGCAAGACCACGATGGTCTCCGCGATCAGCGAAGTCGCGCCACTGCGCACCGAAGAACTGATCACCGAGGTGAGCACCGGCATCGACGATCTGTCGGGCGTCGAGCAGAAGTCCACGACCACGGTCGCCTTGGACTTCGGCAGGCTCACCATCGACCGTGAGCTGGTGCTCTACCTGTTCGGCACGCCCGGCCAGGATCGGTTCTGGTTCCTGTGGGACGAACTCGCGCGCGGCGCGCTCGGCGCGGTCGTGCTGGCCGACACCCGCAGACTGGGCAACTCCTTCGCCGCCGTGGACTTCTTCGAGCGGCGTGGTCTGCCGTTCATGGTGGGCGTCAACTGCTTCGACGGCGCACCGCGATACACCATCGACGAAGTGCGTGACGCCCTCGACCTCGACACGGTGACCCCCGTCATGCTCTGCGACGCCCGCGACCGCAGCTCTTGCAAAGACGTCCTGCTCACCCTCGTCGAGCATCTGATCCAGCGGGCACAGCGCGCACACGCCACCACCTGATCGCGCCGCGTGTTCACACGCGGTGCACTCCCTCGGCGACTGAAAACCCCGAGAGTTCCGGGCTCACACCTGCCGCAGCCAGGCGACGAACAGCAGCGCGCCACCGGCGACGAGCACGACCGCCGCCGGAGCGGGCCACCGCGGCCCGTTTCGGCCGAGCAAACCGCGGGTCAGCCGCAATTGGAACGCGCCGAGCCCGGCCAGGGCCAGCAACCACACCGGCAGCAACCCGACACCGAGCGCCGCGTGCACCGCCCACGCCCCCGCCAATGTCGGGCCACCCCAAGAATCTTCGAGATCATCACTCGCGACGAGCGGATAGCAGACTCCGCGGAACGCGCCCAGGGCCGCGAGGAACGCCAGGAACCACGTCACCAGGCCCACCCCACCACTGAGCACCGAGTGCGACACCGACCGGAAAGCCGAGAATTTATGCGGCAGAACGGATTCGCCGAGCATTCGCCGCGGCACGCGCAATCGGGTGGGAATTCGCCGCGCCGCCAGGGGCAGCGCCCGGAGTGCGTAGGCTGCGTAGCGCAGAAGCGGCCGAAACCAGGACATATCGCCGACGGTAGCGCTGTTCGGCCCGCGATTCACCGCAGCAGACCCGCGTGCACCAGATCGTCGAACAGCAGCTGATCAACGGGGGGTACGAGGGCGCGATCGGCATAGGAGAACCACGCGACCTCTTCGATCTCACTGCTGGCGGCCAGCGTTCCACGATAATCCGCGGTGTAGCAACTCATCCGCACCAGCGCGCCGTCCGTCGGGCCGTGCACCGCCTCGTAGGTGCCGACATGCGCTGCGGTCTCCGGCAGCAGGGCGACGGTGAGTTCCTCCTCGATCTCGCGCAGCAGTGTCTGCAGGTCGGTTTCAGCGCCCTCGCGCTTGCCGCCCGGGATGTAGAAGACGCCTTTGCCGCGCGGTCTGGCGCAGAGAATGCGTCCCTCCTCGATGCGCACCCACGCCACCGTGTCGATCAGTTGCCGCACTCGCCCGTCCGCCACCGCCGCAGCCTATCGCCGCGCGGCGGTGAACGCGGAACCGGCCGCACCCGCCTCAGCGCGATGGCAGGAGGGAAGGATCCTTGGCGCCGGGGCCGAGAACGGGGCGCAGGTCGCGTGGGGCGATGTGCTCACCACACTCGGAGCACACCGGTTCGACGGTCGCGAGGTTCCCGCACGTGGTGTGTACGGTCTGCACCGGCGGGCCGTCCGGGGCGGCCCATTCGTCGCCCCACTGACGCATCGCGGTGACGACAAGCCACAGCGAACGGCCTTTCGGGGTGAGCCGGTAGTCGTAGCGAACCGGATTGTCCTGGTAGGGCTCTCTGGTCAGTACCCCATGCTCGATCAGATGCTCGAGACGCTGGGTGAGCACGTTGCGGGCGATGCCGAGACGGGTGTGGAAGTCGTCGAAGCGCGTCACGCCGAACAGAGCGTCGCGCACGATCAGCAGCGTCCACCACTCTCCGACCACCTCGAGGCACTGGGCCAGCGAGCAGTTCATGTCCTCGAAGCTCGTCCTGCGCATATCCGTCAGCATAGTCGGTTGCTTCATAGAACTCACTCGCTTATGGTGCGTTGCATGAAACAACTCACTAAGCGGACGCTCGCCGAGGAGTTCGCGCTCACCGAGACCGGCACCGCTGGGTGGCAGGCGCGCGTCGACCGGTCCTGGCGCGGCTGGACCGGCCCGCACGGCGGCGTGATCGCGGCACTGCTCATCGAGGTGGCTCGCGCGGCCGCCGCGGAACCGCTGCCGGTGCGGGCCGTGGACCTCCGGTTCCTGGGCCGCCCCACCACAGACGAAGTGCTCACCTTCCACGCGACCGCACGCGCCGTCGGCCGCAGCACCGTCGTGGTGGAGGTGGGCGCCGAACAGGACGGCAGCCCGGTCGCCGGGGCGTCCGTCACGCTCGGTCGCGCCATGGCGTCGGGCGTCGCGGATTACGCAGGCGCGCCCGCGCCACGAGTGCCCGATCCCGATTCCTGTGCGCACTTCGCCCTCCCGCCCGAAATCGTTCCGGTGGGCGTGCATTTCGACATCCGTCCGGCAGCCGGGCCGCTGCCGCTGACCGGTGCGGACGAACCGATGATGTGCGCGTGGATCGAACTCGTCCCCGAGTTGCCCACCGATGCCGCGGCCCTCGCGATCCTCGCCGATGCCCTGCCGCCCGCCGTCTTTCCCACACTGCGCGCGCCCGTCGCGATTCCCACCGTGGCGTTGTCGATGCACCTGCACGACGCGCCGACCGAGGGCTCGCCGGTGCTGGTGCGCACGGTGAACGCCTCGACCGGCGGCGGCTGGTCGGTGGACGACACCTCGATCTGGGATCGAAGCGGCCTGCTGCTCGCCTCGGCCCGCCAGACCCGCCGCGTGCTCGGCTGAACGGAGACGATCGTGCATTCTTCATCCACGCCGCCCAACCGGGCCACCGACTACCGGGTCGTGCTCGCCGTCGTCTCCCTCGGCGTCCTGCTGTCGAGCCTGGACCTGTTCATCGTCAACGTCGCCCTGCCGGACATGGCCGCCGACCTCGGCGGAGCGCAGATCTCGGGACTGTCCTGGGTACTCAACGCCTACGCGATCGTGTTCGCCGCGCTGCTGGTCCCGGCGGGACGACTGGGCGACCGTCGCAGCATCCGGACCACGTTCCTGCTCGGGCTGGTGGTCTTCGTCGTCGGATCGGCACTGTGCGCCACCGCCTGGGACGTCGGGTCGCTGGTGCTGTTCCGCGTGCTCCAGGCCGTCGGCGGCGCGCTGCTGACGCCCGCCTCGCTCGGCTTGGTGCTCGCGGCCAGCCCCCCATCGCGCCGCGCCGCCGCCGTGCGGCTGTGGGTCGCCTTCGGCGGGCTCGGCGCGGCGCTCGGCCCGGTCCTCGGCGGCCTTCTCGTCGAATTCGGCTGGCGCTGGGTATTTCTGGTGAATGTGCCGATCGGTCTGGCCGCCGTGGTGGTCGGACTGCGGACGCTGCCCGATCCCGAGGGCGACGGCGGGCGGCTGCCCGACCTGCTTGGTGCGGCGTTGCTGGTCGGGGCCATCGCGAGCCTGGTGCTCGGCCTCGTCAAGGGCGAGGGCTGGGGCTGGTCGTCGGCGCGGGTGCTGGTCGCGTTCGCGCTGGCGGCGATCCTGACGGTGGCGTTCGTCGTCTCCTCGGCCCGGCACCACAGCCCGGTGGTGGATCCGGCGCTGCTGCGCGCGCCCAACTTCGCCTGGATGACCGGCAACGCGGTGTTGTTCAACGTGGCCTTCGGCGCGATGCTGCTGTCGGTGGTGCTGTGGGCGCAGAACGTCTGGGATTGGTCGGCGTTGCGCACCGGACTGGCCATCGCGCCGGGCCCGCTGATGGTGCCGGTGGTCGCCGCCCTGGCGGGACGGCTGATCGGCCGGATCGGGGCCGGGCCGGTCATCGCCGCGGGCGGGATCGTGTTCGGCGCGGGCATGCTGTGGTGGGCGCGGGCGATCACCCTGACGCCCGACTATGTCGGTGGCCTGCTCGGCGGCATGGTGGTCAGCGGCATCGGCGTCGGGCTCACCCTGCCGACCGCCTTCGCCGCGGGCACCGGCGGACTGCCGCCGCAGCGGTTCGCCACCGGATCGGCGGTGCTGAGCATGGCGCGCCAGCTCGGTCTCGCCGTCGGCGTCGCGGGCCTGGTCGCAGTGCTCGGCTCACCTACAAGCCCGGAGGCGACACTCGACGCGTTCCGGCGCGGGTGGTACGCGACGGCCGTGGTCGCGGTCCTCGCGGGCTTGGTCGGCGCGACCGCGCGTATTACGAAACCCACTGTCGCACAACCAGAATCGGCTATCGAGTCGGCCGACGCCTGATCCGGGTCCAAGCCCATGGCCCGTGCGTGACACTCCGCTCGACAGCGCCGATTCGACAGCGCGCGTCGCGCCGCCAAGGGCTCGGCGATCCGCGGCCGCACTTTCCGGATCCATCGCGGCGCTGTCCGTGGTGGCTGTCATCGGCCGATTCGTCGGCCGCACACTCAGTCGATCCCTGGTCGACGTCCGAACGGCACCGGACGCCGACCAGGGTCCCACGCGACGGGCGGTTCAGCGGCTGGGCGCTGAAATCGCCGGACCACGAGCGGCGGGATCGGCACCAGTAGCCCATTTCGGTCGGCACAGCATGGCAACGCTAAGCGACTCGCACCGTGAGGCTCTCGCGCCCGGCCGCCAGCGCCACGTGGGCGACGGCCGCTTCCAGGCCCCGCGCAGGCAGCGGCGCACCGTCGAACATGGTGATCTCGACGGCGTCCTCGGCGAGCTCCCAGACACCCGCGATGCGCCCACCCACCACGACGATCGGTGAGATCCAGCCCGCGGTGCGGCTCACCTTCGCACGGTGGGCGGCAGGCAGCAGCACGGTGTCACCGGTGCCCGGTCCCAGCACGTATTGGTCGAAGGCGCCGAGCAGGTGCACCGTCGCACTCGGCGCGGCGGCGGCCAGTGCGTCGACCTGGTCGGCCGGCAGGAAGGCGCGGCGGCCCTCCACGTCGATTTCGGTGATCAGGTCGCCCAACTCGGCGAACCAGCGGCGCACCGTGGTCTTGCGCAGGCTGTTGCGGCTGAGCCAGGCATCGAAGGTCTCCGGCGTCGCCGGGCCGTAGGCGCCGAGATAGCAGAGGATCGCCACCCGCGCCGCGGCGTCGAGATCGGGCAGGCCGTGCCAGTCGCGCACCAGGTGCGCGGGACTGGTGAACGTCACTTTGGTGCCTCGTGCCGGGCCGTGACACAGCACGCCCTGCCAGGCCAGCGGTTTGAGCAGCGCACCCCAACCGGATCGCAGTTCCTCCCCCAGCCGATGGAATTCCGGTGCGGACACCAGGGCTTCGACCAACTCCTCCCGGGTGAGCACCGCGGCGTCGAGTACCTGCGCGACCGCCTCGGTCAGTGCCGCCACCTCCGTGGGCGAAGCGCCGAAGTTCTTCTGCCACGAGGGTTTCTCCCAGGTGCGCGCGGAACCGATGAGCGCGAGAACGGCGGCGGCCTGTTCCGAAGGCAGCGCGTGCAGCGTGCCGCGCATCGCCCAGGTCTTCATCAGCGCGCCCTCGTCGAGCGCGCGCACCAGCGCGCCGGATTCGGGCTTCGTGCTGCGCAGTGCGACCGCCAGTTCGGCCGCCGAGGTGACCTGAGCCTGGACACCGCACAGACGCCCGGCCACCGCTACCGCACCTTCGTCGGTCCGGGACAAGACATAGTGCCGGTCCAGCCGCCAGGCGAAAACCTGATCCCAGGTGGCCCGCATTCGCGCTCCTTCTCCTGCTCAGTTCAGCATCGTGCCCGCGCAGGCGACCAGCGCGGCGGCCAGCGCCGACCCGGCGACCGTCATCGCGATCACGCCGAGCAAAGCGGTGCGGGTGGTGGCGCGCCGAATCGCGCCGACCGGGTCGGCCAGCCGTTCGGCGCGGGCCAGTACCGCCGTGCCCGCCGCGGCCAGCGCACCCGGCGGCGCGGGCTCGACGATGCCGACGATCGCCAGCAGCCCGCCCAACAGCGGCAGCGAACCGTGCTCGTCGGCGGCCTTGTCGTCGGCGCACATCTCCAGCAGGCGGGCGATCTCGGCCGCACCACCGGTGAACAACCGCAGGCCGGGCAGTGTGGTGGCCACCCCGCGCAGCACCGCGGTCAACGCCGCGTGCCTGCCGGACAGGTGCGCGCGTTCGTGCGCGAGTACCGCGGCGAGTTGATCCTCGTCCAGCGCCGCCAGCGCGGCGGTGGTGACCACGATGGTGTCGGGTCGTCCCGGCACGCAATACACCTGCCGCTCCGGTGAGTCGAGCACGACCGCCCCGATTCCCGGCACCGGCCTGCCGACCAGACGGACCGCCCGCGCGTGGACGCTGGTGCGCCTGCGCATGTCCAGCACGACTCCCACGGCGCGCGCCACCAGCGCGACGGTTCCGGTGGACACCAGTGCCGCCACCGCGAACGTGGCCGCACGGCCGGCCGCGGCGCCGTGCGCATCCACCGGAGCCCACAGGAACGAGGCGCACGCGTGCAACGCGTCCTTCGGATGTCCCCAGTAGGTGGCGAACTCGACGGTCAGCACCGCCGCCGCGACCCCCCATGCGCTCAGCGCACCGATGATCGCGACAACCCAGGCGATCACACCCAGCCGCGGCGCGATCCCGCGATGGGTCAGTCTGCGCAGCACGGGCGGACCGAAGGCCGCCACGACGCCGCCGTACAACGTCAGAGCCAGGGCCAGGCTCACGGCACTTCTGGTGACTTACGCGCCGCGAGTCTGCGTAGCGCGGCACGCAGCCCCGCCGACTCCTCGGCGCTGATCCGATCGACGAAATGGCTGAGCACCAGATCCGAGCGTCCGCCGGAACCCAGCGCCTCCAGCATGAGCCGGGCGCTGTGTTCTTCCCTGGTGAGCGTCGGCCAATATCGATAGGCCTTGCCCGCGCGTTCGCGCGCCAGCCACCCCTTGCGATGCAGGTTGTCCATGGTCGACATCACCGTCGTATACGCGATGTCGCGCTGAGCCGACAGTTCGTCGAAGATCTCACGCACCGTTGTGTCCTCTGCGTCCTGATCCCAGATGCGGTCCATGATCACCGCCTCCAGATCCCCGAATCCACGCACCGTACCGACTCCCTCATCCGAGCTGTGCCCCGTCGTGGGAACAGGTTACCGGTTTGGGTGGGTTACTACGGAGGCAACCAGTAGATCCGTCCGCTCCGACCGCACCCTGTCGGGGCCATATGCGAACATATGTTCGTGTCCGACGCGCCCGTCTCCCGATCCGGCAGGCCCCGGATTCTCGCGCGGCCGGAGGCATCGATCCTGCACGCCGACCTCGACTCCTTCTATGCCTCGGTCGAGCAGCGGGACGACCCGTGGCTGCGCGGCAAACCGGTGATCGTCGGCGGCGGCGTCGTCCTGGCTGCCAGCTACGAAGCGAAGGCGTTCGGAGTGCGCACCCCGATGAACGGCGGACAGGCGCGCCGGTTGTGCCCGCACGCGATCGTGGTGCCGCCGCGCATGTCCGCCTACGCCGAGGCGAGCAGAGCCGTCTTCGAGATCTTCCTCGACACCACACCCGTGGTCGAGGGCGTCTCGATCGACGAGGCCTTTCTCGACGTCGGCGGACTGCGCCGGATCGCGGGCGAGCCCGTCGCCATCGCGACGCGGCTGCGTGCGGAAGTCCGCGACCGGGTCGGCCTGCCCATCTCGGTGGGCATCGCTCGCACCAAGTTCCTCGCCAAGGTGGCCAGCGCCGTCGCCAAACCCGACGGATTACGGCTGGTGCCGCCGGACGGCGAACTGGACTTCCTGCATCCGCTGCCGGTCGAAAGGCTCTGGGGTGTAGGCGATGTCACCGCGCGCACGTTGCACGAGCACGGCATCACGCGGGTGGGCCAACTGGCCGAACTCGGCGAGCGCCCGCTGCGGGCGATCCTCGGTCCCGCCGCGGCACGCCACCTCTACGCCTTGTCCTGGGCGCGTGACCCGCGCCGGGTCGAGACCGGCCGGCGGCGGCGCTCGATCGGCGCCCAGCGTGCCCTCGGCCGCAAGCACCGGCCGCCGGACGAGATCGAGGCCTATCTGCACGGGCTCACCGATCGGCTCGGCCGTCGCCTACGCGCCGCCGACCGGGTGTGCCGAACCGTGGTGCTACGCCTGCGTTTCGACGATTTCACCCGGGCCACCCGCTCGCATACTCTCGCCGGGGCCACCGACCACACCGAGACGATCCTGAGCGCGGCCCGCACGCTGCTCGCCGGGGCGATGCCGCTCATCCAGGAACGCGGCCTCACCCTGATCGGTCTCGCGCTGACCAACCTCGACGACGCCGACTCCGTCCAGCTCGCCCTGCCCTTCGAAGCCCGTGCCACCAACAGCCTCGACGCCACCCTCGACGACTTGCGCAAGCGCTTCGGCTCCGCCGCCGTCACCCGCGCCGCCCTCCTCAACCGCGGCGAGGGCCTCTCGGTTCCTCTTCTCCCCGACTAGCCGCGCCTCAGTACGAGCGTTTCGGCCGCTTGTCCATCAACCGCAGGATCAGCGGCGTGAAGATCAGCTGCATGGCCAGCTCCATCTTCCCGCCGGGCACCACGATGCAATTCGTCCGCGACATGAACGAGTCGTGCAGCATCGACAGCAGATAGGGGAAGTCGATCACCTTCGGGTCCGCGAACCGGATCACCACGAAACTCTCGTCCGCCGTCGGAATGGTGCGCGCGATGAACGGATTGGACGTGTCCACGGTCGGCACCCGCTGGAAGTTGACGTAGGTGCGGGAGAACTGCGGGCAGATGTAGGTGACGTAGTCCGGCATCCGCCGCAGGATCGTATCGATCACGGCCTCGCTGGAGTACCCGCGCTCGGTCTTGTCCCGGATCACCTTCTGAATCCACTCCAGATTGATGATCGGCACGACGCCGACCAGCAGATCGGTGTATCGCGCCACATCCACGGTGGAGGTGACCGCCGCGCCGTGCAGGCCCTCGTAGAACAGCAGGTCGCTGCCCGGCGTCAGCTCCTCCCACGGCGTGAAGGTGCCCGGCGGCTGGCCGTAGGGCTTCGCCTCGGCCTCGTCGTGCAGGTACCGGCGCACCGTTCCGACCCCGGTCTCGCCGTAGTCGCGAAACAGCGTCTCCAGTTCCTTCAGCAGGTTGGCCTCCTCCCCGAAATGCGAGAACCGCAGATTGCGGCTCTGCTCCGCCTCGGCCATGGCCAGTTTCATCTCGTTGCGGTCGTAACGGTGGAACGCGTCGCCCTCGACGATGGCCGCGTTGATCTCTTCGCGGCGGAAGATCTCCTGGAAGGTCCGCGTCACGCTGGAGGTCCCCGCCCCGGAGGACCCGGTGATGGCGACGACCGGGTGCTTGACCGACATGGTTCTCCTCTTCAGCGCTGGGCCGGACGAAACAGCGACCGCCTGCCGAACAGCGAGCTGTCGAAGCTGGGGCCCTCGTCCGGTTCGCGGTGATACCGCTCGATGCGCTCGACTTCGTTGCGGGAGCCGAAGATCAGCGGCACCCGCTGATGGACGTCGCCGGGCGTCACTTCCAGCACTCGCTCGCTGCCGGTGGTCGCGGAGCCCCCGGCCTGTTCGACGATGAACGCGATCGGATTGGCGCCGTAGAGCAATGCCACCCTTCCCGGACGCGTGGGCGGGCGGGTGTCGCGGGGGTACAGGTACACCCCGCCTCGGGTCAGGATGTGAAAGGTGTCGGCGACCAGCGAGGCCACCCAGCGCATATTGAAATCCCGCTCGCGGGGGCCGTCGACGCCGTCGAGGCACTCGTGCACGTAACGGCGCACCGGTCGTTCCCAGAACCGCTCATTCGCCGCGTTGATCGCGAATCCAGAGGTGTCCTCGGGGATGCGCATCCGCGGGTGGGTCAGCACGAACGCGCCGATCTCCCGGTCCAAGGTGAACCCGTCGACCCCGCTGCCGGTCGTCAGCACCAGCATGGTCGCGGGCCCGTACAGGGTGAACCCCGCGCACACCTGCTCGACGCCGGGCTGCAGGAAGTCGGCCGCCGCAGGGCCCGGGCCCTGCGCGGGCGCGCGCAAGACGCTGAAGATGGTGCCCACTGGCAGATTTACGTCGATGTTCGACGAACCGTCCAGCGGATCGAAGGCCAGCAGGTACTTCCCGCGCCGATGGGTGGCGGGCACCGGATGGATCTCGCTGATCTGTTCGGACAGCAACGCCGAAAGGTGCCCGGTCCATTGAGTTTCGGCGACGATGATGTCGTTGGTGATCGCGTCCAGTTTGCGATGCACCGTCGGCGGCAGATTGTCCGGCTCGGACGCACCGATCGAGCCGACGATCGCGCCCCTGGTGACCTGATTGGCGACGATCTTCGTCGCGGTCGCGATCACGTTCACCAGGGCGGAGAACTCACCGGACGATCCGGGATGCCGATGCTCCTGTTCGATGGTGAAGCGGGTGAGGGTCTTCAGTCCTTCTGGCATAACGCCTCGATCTCGTCACCGGGGTCACACGGTCGGCTCGCCGGCGGGCTCGGGGTCGGTGAACACGCTGCTGCCGTAGACATCCCGGTCGGTCAGCGTGATCAAATCGGTCTTGGTCAGCGGTCTGCGCAGTTCCACGAGACGCTTGGCCTGCCGCAACCGGCAACGGTCGAGCGCGTTGCGGACGCTGCGCGCGTTGGAGAAGCGCGGGCGGGCCATCCGGTGTTCCAGGTACTCCCCGAAAGCGGTCCGCGCCGCGTCGTCGAAGTGGAAGTTCTCCGCCGCCACCATGAGCTCGGCGATTCCCAGCAGCTCCGCGTGCGTGTAGTCGGCGAACTCCAGGTGATGGGCCACCCGTGAGGACAGGCCCGGATTGGCGGAGAAGAAGCGGTCCATCCGGTCGGGGTAGCCCGCGAAGATCACCACCAGGCTGGCGCGTTCGTTCTCCATCTCCTGCAACAGGATCTCGATCACCTCCTGCCCGTAGTCGCGTTCGTTCTCCGGCCGGAACAGGTAGTAGGCCTCGTCGATGAACAGCACCCCGCCCGCCGCCTTGGCCAGCGCCTCTTTGGTTTTCGGTGCGGTGTGCCCGATGAACTGACCCACGAGATCGTCGCGGGTGACCGTGTGCACTTTCGGTTTGCGGATGTAGCCCAGGGCGTGCAGCATCTGCGCCATCCGCAATGCCACCGTGGTCTTGCCCGTGCCGGGACCGCCGGTGAAGCTCATGTGCATGGTCGGCCGCGAGGAGGTCAGTCCGAAACGTTGCCGGGCACGGTCGATCAACAGCAGCGCCGCGATCTCGCGGACCCGCCGCTTCACCGGAGCCAGCCCGATCAACTCCGCGTCCAGCCTGCGCAACGTTTCCTCGACGTCGTGACCCGCGATGTCGCTCGACAAGTCCAGCACCGCGTCCTCGGCCAGGATTTCCGGCTCTTCCGGATCGGGCGACGCCGTCCGTACCGCGCCGGGGACATCAGCCCCCGGCCGGTGCAGACGGAATCCGGAGCCGTTGCGCTCAGCCGCCATACCGCTCTCCCGGCCGGACGGTCGTGGCATACGAATGCAGGCCGTATGTCTGCATCCGGTCGGGACCCTCGGTGCGGGTGAGCACGAAACCCGGCTCGTCGGGCGGTCGTTGCACCAGGAAACTCAGCGCCGTCGTCTGCCTGGTGTAGCGGGCGTCGTAGGCGAGCACCCGCACGTAGTGCCGGGGGAAAGTCGCCCGGCACGCGTTGATCTCGGCCAGCACACCGTCGGGCTCGTCCAAGTCGAACAGCGGCAGCCCCCACATCTCCCAATAGGCATTACGCGGGTGCGGATCGTCGGTGTACTCGATGGACACCGGCCAGCTGTTGAGCAATGCGTAGCGCACTTGGGCGGCGATCTGCTCGTCGGTCAGCGGCGGCAGGTAGCAGAATGTTCCGTGCCTCAGATACATCGGCTCGTCCTTCCTGGATGGTCAGCGGCTGGCCGTCGGCACGGCGTCCGGCGCGTCGGTGGAGGTGTAGTCGAAGGTGACATCGCCCCAGGTGGCAAGCGCGACATCGAGCGGACGGCAGATCTCGGCCGCCTTCCTGAGCACATCGGGGCCTTCCTTCAACAGGTCGCGGCCTTCGTTGCGGGCCTGCACGACCGCCTCCAGCGCGACCCGGTTCGCCTCCGCGCCCGCGGCGATGCCGAGCGGATGCCCGATCGTGCCGCCGCCGAACTGCAGCACCACGTCGTCACCGAACAGGTCGAGCAACTGATGCATCTGCCCGGCATGGATGCCGCCGGAAGCCACCGGCATCACACCGGGCAGGCTCGCCCAGTACTGGTCGAAGAAGATCCCGTTGGCCGGCTCGGTCCGGATGTGGTTCTCCCGCAACGTGTCGTAGAACCCCTTGGTCGTCGCCGGGTCGCCCTCCAGTTTCCCGACCACGGTGCCCGCGTGCAGATGGTCGACGCCGATCAGCCTGCACCACTTGGCCAGCACCCGGAAGCTGACGCCGTGCGTCTTCTGCCGCGTGTAGGTGGAATGCCCCGCGCGATGCAGATGCAGCAGCACCCCGTTGCGGCGCGCCCAATGCGACATCGACTGCATCGCGGTGAAGCCGACGGTGAGGTCCATCATGATGACGACGCTGCCGAGTTCCTTGGCGAACTCCGCGCGCTCGTACATCTGCTCCATCGACGCCGCGGTCACATTCAGGTAATGGCCTTTGATTTCGCCGGTCTCCGCCATCGCACGGTTGACGCCCTCCATCGCGAACAGGTACCGGTCGCGCCAGCGCATGAACGGCTGCGAGTTGATGTTCTCGTCGTCCTTGGTGAAATCCAGGCCGCCTTTGCATGCCTCGTAGATGACGCGTCCATAATTGCGGGCGGATAGCCCGAGTTTCGGTTTCACCGTCGCGCCGAGCAGAGGCCTGCCGTATTTGTTGAGATATTCGCGTTCCATCACCGTGCCGTGCGGCGGCCCTTGGAACGTCTTGACGTACGCCACCGGAATGCGCATGTCCTCCAGCCGCAGCGCCAGCAGCGGCTTGAACCCGAACACGTTGCCGATGATCGAGGAGGTCAGGTTGGTGATCGATCCCTCCTCGAACAAGTCGAGATCGTAAGCGATATAGGCGAAGTACTCCCCCGGCCGCCCCGGGACCTCGTCGATGCGGTAACACTTCGCCTGGTAGCGCGAGTGGGCGGTGAGCCGGTCGGTCCACACCACCGTCCAGGTCGCCGTGGAGGATTCACCCGCCACCGCGGCCGCCGCCTCGATCGGATCGACACCGCGCTGCGGAGTCACCCGGAACACGGCGAGCACGTCGGTATCCGACGGCTGGTAGTCGGGCGCGTAATACCCCATCGACGCATAGGATTGGACACCCGGATCCCAGCGGTCGCGTTCGGTTTCTTCGGCCATCGTTCCTCCTGCTGTGCCACTGCGGGACACCCGCACCCGGGCGAACGGGCGTGCCTTGGGATTTCCAGGATGACGGGCCGGATACCGACAAACAATTTGATTGTTTCTCGCGACACTCAACATATTCGTTGAGTTTGTTACCGTTCTCGGGTGGGTATGGTGAGCGCGGCTCGGATGGAAACCTTCCTGGCCGTCGCCCGCCACGGCAGCATCCGCCGCGCCGCGGCGCAGTTGCACATCACCGAGGCCGCCGTCTCCGCGGCCGTCGCGCACATCGAGAAACTGCTGGGGGCAAAGCTCATCGCGAAGTCCGGGCGCGGCATCGCGCTCACGGAGGCCGGGCGCGTCTACGCCGAGTACTGCCGCGGCATCCTCGGGTTGATGAAGGAGGCGCAGGCGGCCGTGCGCCGCGCCGAGACCGGGCGGCTGCGGATCGGCGTGGTCGCCACCGCGGGCGAGTACGTCCTGCTGCGGCCGCTCGCCTCGTTCCGCCGCCGGTTCCCCGACATCGAACTGAGCCTGTCGGTGCATCCGCGCGACGCGCTGTTCCTCGAATTGCAGCACCATGAAACGGATCTCGTCATCGCAGGCCGCCCGCCACGCGACACCGGGCTGGTGGTGCGCGCCCGGCGGCCCAGCCGTCTGGTCGTGGTCGGCCTACCGGAACTCGACCCGCTGCACACCACCTGGCTGCTGCGCGGGCGCGGCTCCGGCACCCGCGAGGCCACCCTCGCCTTACTCGACCAACTCCGGATCGAACCGCCCGTGCTCACTCTCGGCTCCCACGGCGCCGTCCTCGCCGCCGCGCGAGAAGGACTCGGCGTGACGTTGATCCACAGCGACGCCATCTCCCAGGACCTGGAGAACGGCGCGCTGCGCGTGCTCCCGGTCGAGGGCACCCCGCTGGATCGTCCCTGGCATGCCATCACCACCCGCACACCGACGCCGACCACCCGCCTGTTCCTCGCCCATCTGCTCGACCCCGCGGAGGTCGGTTCCGACGCCTTCCACCCGCATTGAGGCCCGCGACCTGCGCGAACCGGCACCACAGCCGCCACGGAAACCGACTGGACGAATATGACAGACTGACTCGCATGACCCGAGGGGATGTTCCGTCCAACGTCTCGGACACCGCGCGCTGGGTCGCGGCCTACCGGGCACGCGAGACGATCCGCCCGGACGCGCTGTTCCGCGATCCGCTCGCCGACCGGCTGGCCGGCGAACGCGGCCACGCCATCGCCGACAACGCGCCTACGGTGATGCGCGACGGGTGGCCGATCGTCACGCGGACCAAACTGATCGATGACCTCATAGCCACCGCGATCGGCGAGGGCTGCGACCGCGTCCTCAACCTCGCCGCCGGTCTGGACGCTCGCCCCTACCGGCTCGATCTGCCCGACGAGTTGCTCTGGATCGAGGCGGACCTCCCCGAGATCGTCGCCGAGAAGGACAGCGCCCTCGCCGGCGAGACGCCGCACTGCGTGCTCATCCGCCGCGCGGTCGATCTCGCCGACCCGGACGCGCGGATGAAGTTCCTCGACGAGGCGCTCGGCGCGATCGGCCCGAGCGCCACCGGCGCGTCCAAGGCCCTGGTGCTCACCGAGGGGCTGCTGATGTACCTCGACCCGCCGACGGTCACCGATCTCGCGACCGCACTGGCCCGCCCCGAGATCGCCTGGTGGCTGCTTGACCTGAGTCTGGGCATGCGCAAGATGCGCTCCGGCGACACCTTCGCCAACGCGCCGATGCAGTTCGAACCCGCCAACGGCGTCCGCTTCTTCGAAGACCTCGGCTGGCAGCCGATCGAACTGGAAAGCCTGCTGCTGCACGCCCGCAAGTTCCACCGCGCACCTTGGTACCTACGTCCCTTCACCTATCTCCCCCAGCCCGACCCCCGCAAACCCATGCGCACCCCCTGGTCGGGCATCATCCGTTTCCGCCACACCTGAGCGACGCCACCCGCGGCTACAGCTGGCCGTGCTGGGAGTCGAAGGTGAGCACGCGGCCGCCCAGTTGGATCTGGGCTCCGGGTGCGAGGGCGATCGGCTGGCCGGGGACCGCTCGGACCCAGTCCTGGCGTCCGGGATGACGGATGTGGGTGCCGTTGGTGGAACCGCCGTCCACGACCGTGACATCCCAGTCGACGAGGCGGATCTCCGCATGCGCCCGCGACATTCCGCCCGAGCTGTCCTCCAGCCGCACCGGGCGCGCACCACGCGCGACCGCGTCCGAATGCTCCGGTTCGCGGCCGAGAACGCAGTCGCTGTCCAGGACGAACGACGTGCCGTCGTCCAGTAGCAACACACCGAGCGGTGGGCGCACCCCTTCGCTGAGCACGCAGGTGAGCTGATCCATCCGGATCCCGCAGACCGCGCAGAACGACACCCGAGGATCGTTGTGATGATGCCGGGCGCATTGGAAACCCGGCACGATCACGCGATGTCCCAGTGCGTTCGAGCCGGTCGACCCGAGCGCGTCGGCGACGACGCCGGTCGAGGGAACCATCGTCTCGGCGAGATTCGCGTCGTTGGCGATCGCGTGATCCCGATCGGTGCGGTGCGCGGGCCGCGCCGGGCTCTGGTCCGGCGCCGGTGGTACGGGCTGCGCCGCCGAAGGCGTCACGCCGTCGGGTGGCGTGGCCCGCCGCGCCGGCGCTTGGAGATCGACTTCCGTCGCGGCATCGCCGGACTCCTCGCCCTTCCGCAGGCTCGGCGCCCGCCGTGGTTGCGCTTCGGACGCCTCGGAACCAGCCTGCCCGCCCGGCCGGTGTGGTTGCGGCATCGCTTGCGGTCCGGCGGTGCGAATCGGCTGCGGCATCTGATCCGGCATCGGCGGCCGATCCTCGACGCGATGCGGTTCGGCCGCCGGTCGTGGCGCGACGTGCGGCGGCTCCGGCCGGGGCTCGACGGGAGATGGCGGCGCGGATCCGGCGTGCGGTCGCCGCGCGGACTCGGCGTCACCGTGGCCGTCCGGCACATCACCGATCGCGCCCGACCACAGCACCGCGCCGGACCCTGGCGCGGCGCCCGCATCCAGCGACAGAATCCCCCGCCCCGGTAGCGATTCCGCGGTCCAGCCCGCCTCGTCCACGAACAACCCGGCGCCGCTGCCGGGTGCGGGCGTCACCATGCGGTCGACGGTGAATCCGGCGTCCCGGCCGCGCAGCACCTCCGTGTGGCCCGGACCGGCGAGCACCGCGGTGACCCCACCGTGCAGGAACACCGCGAGACCTTGGTCCACCGGCGTGATCACCCCGAATTCGACTTCGTCCTCCTCGCCGTTGGACAGGCCCATCAGCCAGGTCGTGGCCAGTCGCGCCACCGCGCGCCCGCTGCGGCGCCGGTCGCGCGCGACGGCTTCGCGCACGATGTCCAGCAGCGCCGTCATCGTGCGGGCAGCGACCGTGTCCGCCGTGAGGAGCCCGTCGCCCCGGTGCGCGACGACCACGACTGCGCCATTCGCGCTCGCCACCAGGTGGGCGCCGGGCAACACCTCGATCTGCGCGCTCACAGGAACCGGCCGCCTTGGAAGCGCCACCGATGGAAGACCACCCGCATCGGCCCGTTCACGATGAGCCAGAAGGCGATCCATGTGACGACGAACTGGATGAGGAAGGCAGCGAGCGGCGGACGCAGATGCTCGGGCAGCACCACCGTGGTGTAGCGCACGAGCACCCAGATCAGCGCTCCCTCGTTGAGGATGGTGATCAGACCGAACAAGGTCGGCCAGTCCTTCTCCCAGCGGAACTGTTGGAGCAGGTGGTAGAGCAGTTCCCAGAGCACACCGACCAGAACGGTCGCCAGCAGCACCGACAACGTCACCCGGTACGCCTGACCGATGCTCGAGGACCCGGTCGGCAGGAACGGGGTGATGAGCAGCGCGACGACGAAGCCGATCACGCTCAGCGCGAGCAGACGGGTCTGGATTCGCCCGTTCAAGGTAGGAAGCATCGCTCAGATCTTCTCGTTCGTAACCCACAGCCACCATTGCCGCGTCGAGCGCAGCGGCCCCATCCTGCGGCAGAACCCGACCGCGGCCAGGTCGTCGACGATCTCCTGCGCGGCGATCTGCAAGCCGAGGAAGGTGTCCACCCCGGCGAACGGCCCGCCGAGCGTCGCGCTGCCGGAGGCGTATATCCGTCCTGTGCCGCTGCGGGTGCCGATCAGCTCGAAAGTCGTGTCCACGTCCAGCCGACCGAGCGGATTACGGCCCGCGCCGGTGTGGTCGAGCAGGTCTGCCAACAGCCGGTGCTCCCGGACGTCGGCTTCCAACCCCGTGCAGTCGATGATGTAGTCGACGGTCGTGTCGAACGGTTGCGTCGGCGGCGGAAAAGGCAAGGGCGCGCTGGAATCCGGAAGAATCGTGGCGACCACGCCTTGCCGTCCAGCGGCAGGACGCGGAGCGCGCATCGTGCCGGCCATCACCTGGTACCACCCCTCCCGGCGGCCACGGCGCAACTGTTCCTGCCAGTTGTCGCGGATGGGGGTGTTGGTGCCGGAGATCTCCTTGTACGCGCGCGCCCGTTCCTCGCCTTGCAGTCGTCGCACCTTCTGCTTGAGCTGACCGCCCCACACCGACTTCGGATAGTTGAAACCCTGGTAGGCCCATCCGTCGCCGCCCTTGCGCCTGCTGAAGATGTTCTTGCCGTGCGAGCCTGCGATATACGTGCGGAACAGGTGCAGGATACGGGTGTCGAGCCGGTATTTGTCCCGGTCGTCGATGAGCCGTTGCAGGACGCGGCTGGCCACGATCCCGCTGCCACGGATCAGCACCGTCCCGGGCCGCCGCTGGAGCGCCTGGTAGACGTGCTCATGCGGCTCGTAGGCATTGACCACACGGGTCGGATCACGATGGGTCTCGCGATACTCCTGCAGATCCGGCAGCAGCTTCAACCCCGGATAGCCCACGGCGACATGGACGTATGTGCTGCGGAAAGCGACCCGCTTGGTCGGCGTCGAACCCGCGGGCGGGGTGAGGATGGTGAAGTATCCGCCGCCGTTACGCTTGCGGACCATGCGCACGTGCCCGCGGTGCAACGAGCGGGCATAGCCGATGCGGTGGAATTCCCGCTCCATGGAGGCGAACGCCTGGCCCGCACGCGGGGTGTAGTAGTTGGCGAAGATCGGCTCGACGAAGACGTTCCACAGCGGCTTGATCGACTTGTCCGCGATCGCCTCCCGCACCGCGTAGGACGGAAAGCCCCAGATGTTGTCCGGCGTGGAGGCCGAGTCGCTGCGCAGGCGTTCGCCACGGGGGATCTGCGACACCCTGGTGAGGTACTCGTAGGAGGTCCACGGGTGCTCCTGCGGACCGAGCACCGCCATCGCTTCGGCGGGCACGCCGAAGATCCGGAGCGTGTCGTAGGTGACGAACGATCCGATCCCGCTGCCGATGGTCACGAACGGTACGTCGAACACCGGAATCCCGGCGCTGCCGAGCATTTCATCGGTCCATACGTCGGTGTCGACGAGGGCCTGCGTGATATCTCCCCGCATTGGCCGGACTTTACCGGCAGATCCTTATCAACTGCTTGCCATCGGCTTTCGCCGGACGACCGCACTGGTGACGCGCCGCGCACGACGCGTGTGAACCATCTGCGCCGAACCTGCCACGCGGTATGCCCTCGCGGACGTACCATGCCGTTCGTGGCCGATTCCACTCGTTCCACCCCACTGCGGGTCCTCGTGTACAGCAACGACGCCGACACCAGGCGCCAGGTGATCCAGGCCTTGGGCAAGCGTCCGAGCGCAGAGCTACCGGAGTTCGAGTACCTGGAGGTCGCCACCGCTCCCGTGGTGATCGCGCAGCTGGACGCCGGTGGCATCGACTTGGCCGTGCTCGACGGCGAGGCCGCCCCCGTCGGCGGGCTCGGCATCGCGAAGCAGTTGAAGGACGAAGTCGATCCGTGCCCGCCGCTGCTGGTGCTCACCGGCAGGGCCGACGACGCATGGCTTGCCAGCTGGTCGCGCGCGGAGGCAGCGGTGGCGCATCCCATCGATCCGCTCCGGCTCACCGAGGCCGTCGTGGCTCTGCTGCGCAGCCGCTCCGCGGCCTGAACCCCCCAGCGATTCATAGCGATCATGAATTAATTCACCCGGGCGGGCCGCCGCGCCCGGACCGCCGGTAAGCGGCCCTTGACCGCGCCGCCCCTCGGCGCCGTTGTTCGCCGCGCAGTTTGTCGCCTTTTCCGACTGCGAACCCGCTCGGGACCACATTTGACGTCGCCGTATCCGACACCCCGACGTTTCCAACTGACCGTTCACCCAACGGTGCGGAACCCTCGCGCGGATTACCACCGTTTCGGTCATAAATGCTTGTACTGAATTCGATCAAAAGCCGTCGCCAAACGCGGTGCAGGCCGCCGGTTCAGTTGTAGGCTGTGCCCTACCTCACACGGAGATGGGTCCGGTAATGACCGTCCCCGGGTGGAGCCGAGGGGCGAGTCTGGCCGAGGCGGACAACGACGTCAGCCCGCCTCGGACGCTGTTGTCAGCTGCCGCTCGCAAGGAGGGGAAGTGCAGTCGTGAACATCGAGGTGCCGACACTCGTACTCGGCGCGATCGCGGCGGCGTTCGCGCTGTTCTCCATCGTCCTGTCCGCCCTGGTCGGCCCGAAACGACGAAACCGGGCAAAGCTGGAACCCTACGAATGCGGTATCGAACCCACGCCGCATGCCGTGGCGGGCGGACCGGGAAACGTTACCGGGCAACGCTTTCCGGTTAAGTACTACCTCACCGCCATGTTGTTCATCATCTTCGACATCGAGATCGTGTTCCTCTACCCGTGGGCAGTCCACTTCGATGCGCTCGGTCTCTTCGGTCTGGCCGCGATGGCGTTGTTCATCGTCAACGTCTCGGTGGCCTACGCCTACGAATGGCGACGGGGTGGGCTCAGCTGGGACTGACCACCGCGCAGCCGAATTCGTAGCCGACGAGTGGAAGCGAGTCAGTAGAACATGGGTCTCGAGGAAAAACTGCCCAGCGGCTTCCTGCTGAGCACCGTCGAGGATTTCGCCGGATACCTGCGCAAGGGCTCCCTGTGGCCGGCCACCTTCGGGCTCGCCTGCTGCGCCATCGAGATGATGGCCACCGGCGGGGGCCGTTTCGACATCGCCCGCTTCGGCATGGAGGCCTTCCGCGCCTCGCCGCGGCAGGCCGATCTGATGATCGTCGCGGGCCGGGTGAGTCAGAAGATGGCTCCGGTGCTGCGCCAGGTCTACGACCAGATGACCGAACCCAAATGGGTGCTGGCGATGGGCGTCTGCGCCTCCTCCGGCGGGATGTTCAACAACTACGCCATCGTGCAGGGCGTCGATCACGTGGTGCCGGTGGACATCTACCTGCCCGGCTGCCCGCCCCGGCCGGAGATGCTGCTGAACGCGATCCTGGCATTGCACGCCAAGATTCAACAGATGCCGCTCGGCGTCAACCGCGAGGAAGCCATTCGCGCCGCCGAACAGGCCGCGCTCGCCTCGACGCCGACAATCCGGATGGAGGGTCTGCTGCGATGACCTTCGACACCCCCGACGACACCGAAACACCGCCCGCGCACGACGCGATCGATGCCGCCGCCACCGCGGGCCCCGAAGGCACACTGCCCGAGGAGGATTCCAGGCCGGCGGAGGCCGACGTGATCGGCGTGCGCCGCGGCATGTTCGGCGTCACCGGCACCGGCGACACTTCCGGCTACGGCCGCCTGGTCCGCCCCGTCACCCTGCCCGGCGGCACGCCCGCCCCCTACGGCGGGTACTTCGACGAGTTGGTCGCCGCGCTCCACGCCGCGCTCGCCGCCACCGGCGCCCGCTCCGACGCCGCGCTCGAGAAGGTGATCGTCTTCCGTGGCGAACTCACGCTGCACGTGCGCCGGGAACATCTGCCCACGGTGGCCCGCGCGTTGCGCGACGATCCCGCACTGCGATTCGAGCTCTGCCTCGGCGTCGACGGCGTGCACTACCCGGAGGACTCCGGCCGTGAACTGCACGCCGTCTACCACCTCATGTCGATCACGCACAACCGCCGTCTACGGGTGGAGGTCTCCGCACCGGACGCGGACCCGCACATCCCCTCGCTCTACGAGGTGTATCCGACCACCGACTGGCATGAGCGCGAGACCTACGACTTCTTCGGCATCCGGTTCGACGGGCACCCCTCGCTGACCCGGATCACCATGCCGGACGACTGGCGCGGTCACCCCCAGCGCAAGGACTACCCGCTCGGCGGGATCCCGGTCGAATACAAGGGCGCGCGCATCCCGCCGCCCGACGAGCGGAGGGCATACAGCTGATGAGCGACACCGACACCGAACCCGAGGTCACCGCGCCCGAGCCCGCCACGGTCACCGTCGGAGGCCAGGACTGGGACCAGGTGGCCGAGACGTTGTCCGGCGCGGGCGAAGAACGCATCGTCGTCAACATGGGTCCGCAGCATCCGTCCACCCATGGTGTGCTGCGCCTGATCCTCGAGATCGAAGGCGAGACGGTCACCGAGGCCCGCTGCGGAATCGGCTACCTGCACACCGGGATCGAGAAGAATCTCGAATTCCGCAACTGGACCCAGGGCGTCACGTTCGTCACCCGGATGGACTACCTGTCGCCGTTCTTCAACGAGACGGCGTACTGCCTTGGCGTGGAGAAACTGCTCGACATCACCGAGCAGATCCCCGAGCGCGCCACGATCGTCCGTGTGCTGCTGATGGAACTCAACCGCATCTCCTCGCACCTGGTCGCCCTGGCCACCGGCGGCATGGAGCTCGGGGCGTTGACGCCGATGCTGTTCGGCTTCCGCGAACGCGAGCTGATCCTCGACGTGTTCGAGACGATCACCGGCCTGCGGATGAATCACGCGTTCATCCGCCCCGGCGGCCTGGCTCAGGATCTCCCCGACAACGGCGTCACCAAGGTGCGCGAACTGCTCGCGCTGCTGCCCGAACGGCTGCGCGATATGGAGCGCCTGCTCACCGCCAACCCGATCTGGAAGGCCCGCACCCAGAACATCGGCTATCTCGACCTGCAGGGCTGCATGGCCCTCGGCATCACCGGCCCGGTGCTGCGCGCCACCGGCCTGCCGCACGACCTGCGCAAAGCCCAGCCTTACTGCGGCTACGAGAATTACGAATTCGACGTCCCCATCACCACCGGATGCGACTGCTACGGCCGCTACGTCATCCGGGTGGAAGAGATGAAGGAATCGCTCAAGATCGTCGAGCAGTGCCTGGACCGGTTGCGGCCCGGCCCGGTCATGATCGACGACAAGAAGATCGCCTGGCCCGCCGACCTGCAACTCGGCGCCGACGGACTCGGCAACTCTCCCGAGCACATCGGCAAGATCATGGGCAGGTCCATGGAGGGCCTGATCCACCATTTCAAGCTGGTCACCGAAGGCATCCGCGTTCCGGCCGGCCAGGTGTACGCGGCCGTCGAGTCACCGCGCGGCGAGCTGGGCGTGCACATGGTCAGCGACGGCGGCACCCGGCCCTACCGCGTGCACTATCGCGACCCCTCGTTCACCAATCTGCAAGCGGTCGCGGCGATGTGCGAGGGCGGCATGGTCGCCGACGTCATCGCCTCGGTCGCCAGCATCGACCCCGTCATGGGCGGAGTGGACCGATGAACCCGGCAACAGACGGCGATACCCCGAACGGCGGCTACGGGACCGGTGGCACGCGGGTCCTGCTGAAGCTCAGCGCCCGGCCCGAGCCGTACCAGCCCTTCGTGCGCGAACGGCTCGAAACCGACGCCAAGGAGATCATCGCGCGCTATCCGCATCCGCGCTCGGCGCTACTGCCCCTGCTGCACCTGGTGCAGTCCGAGGAGGGTTGCGTCACCGGCACCGGAATCGAGTTCTGCGCCGAGCAATTGGGCTTGACCGGCGCCGAAGTCACCGCGGTCGCCACCTTCTACTCGATGTTCCGGCGCACACCGACCGGCGACTACCACGTCGGCGTCTGCACCAATACGCTCTGCGCGGTCATGGGCGGCGACGCCATCCTCGCCGCACTCGAGCGCCACCTCGGCATCGGGCACGGCGAGACCACCGCGGACGGATCGATCACGCTGGAGCACGTCGAGTGCAACGCGGCCTGCGACTTCGCGCCGGTCGTCATGGTCAACTGGGAGTTCTTCGACAACCAGACCCCCGAGTCCGCGCGGGCGCTGGTGGACGCGCTGCGAGCCGGACAGCAGGTCACCCCGACCAGGGGCGCGCCGCTGTGCACGTTCAAGCAGACCGCCCGCATCCTCGCCGGTTTCCCCGACGAGCGCCCCGGTGTGCTCGACGGCGCGGCCGGTGACGCGACACTCGCCGGCCTGCGGGTGGCCCGCGAACAGGGCATGCGCGCCCCCGCGCCGGAAGAGGACACGGAGGGCAGGCGATGACGCTCACCCCGGTGCTGAGCACCTACTGGGACGATCCGCAGTCCTGGACGATGGACACCTACCTGCGCCACGACGGCTACCAGGCGCTGCGCACCGCCCTGCGGACGGACCCGGATCAGATCATCCAGACCGTCAAGGACGCGGGCCTGCGCGGGCGCGGCGGCGCGGGCTTCCCCACCGGCATGAAATGGAGTTTCATCCCGCAGGGGCCGGGTCCCGACGGCGTCACCAAACCGCACTACTTGGTGGTGAACGCCGACGAATCGGAACCAGGCACCTGCAAAGACATTCCGCTCATGCTGGCCGCCCCGCACGCGCTGATCGAAGGCGTCGTCATCGCCGCCTACGCCATCCGCGCGGCGCACGCGTTCATCTACGTGCGCGGCGAGGTGGTTCCAGTGCTGCGGCGGCTACAGGCCGCGGTGGCCCAGGCCTACCAGGCGGGCTTCCTCGGTCATGACATCCTCGGCTCCGGCTACGACCTCGAGCTGATCGTGCACGCGGGCGCGGGCGCCTACATCTGCGGTGAGGAGACCGCACTGCTGGACTCGCTGGAAGGGCGCCGCGGCCAGCCTCGGCTGCGCCCGCCGTTCCCCGCCGTCGCGGGTCTGTACGCCTGCCCGACCGTGGTGAACAACGTCGAGTCCATCGCCAGCGTGCCGCCCATCATCCGCAACGGCATCGCGTGGTTCCGCTCCATGGGCAGCGAGCGCTCGCCCGGCTTCACGCTCTATTCGCTGTCGGGTCACGTCACCCGGCCCGGGCAGTACGAGGCCCCGCTGGGCGTGACGCTGCGCGAACTACTCGGCTACGCCGGTGGCGTTCGCGCCGGGCATCGGGTGAAGTTCTGGACTCCGGGCGGCTCGTCCACGCCGCTGTTCACCGAGGAACACCTCGACGTGCCGCTCGACTACGAAGGCGTCGCGGGTGCGGGATCCATGCTCGGCACCAAAGCCTTGCAGATCTTCGACGACACCACCTGCGTGGTGCGCGCCGTGCTGCGCTGGACGGAGTTCTACGCCCACGAGTCCTGCGGCAAGTGCACCCCATGCCGGGAGGGCACCTACTGGCTGGTGCAGCTGCTGCACCGTATCGAGGCGGGCACCGGCGTCGCATCCGACCTGGACAAGCTGCTCGACATCAGCGACACCATCAACGGCAAGTCGTTCTGCGCCCTCGGCGACGGCGCGGCCAGCCCGATCATCTCCTCGCTGAAGTACTTCCGCGAGGAGTACGTCGAACACCTGCGGCTGGGCCGCTGCCCGTTCGACCCGGCGCGCAGCACGGCATGGGCCGAGTCAGGAGAAGAGGTCCGATGAAACCGGTATCGCGGAGCGATTCGATCAGGGGTGGCGGCCGGGCGGCGAACGGGCCTGCCGCCGTGCGTGACAACAACGGCGGGCCCGCGCCCGCCGACCTGGTGACCGTGACCATCGACGACACCGCCGTCAGCGTGCCGCCCGGCACACTGCTGATCCGGGCCGCCGAGCTCATCGGCATCCAGATCCCCCGCTTCTGCGACCATCCACTGCTCGACCCGGTCGGCGCATGCCGTCAATGCCTGGTCGAAGTCGAAGGGCAGCGCAAGCCGGTCGCCTCCTGCACCATGGCCGTCGCCGACGGCATGGTGGTGCGCACCCAGCTCACCTCCCCCGCCGCCGACAAGGCGCAGGAGGGCGTGATGGAGCTGCTGCTGATCAACCATCCGCTGGACTGTCCGGTGTGCGACAAGGGCGGCGAGTGCCCGTTGCAGAACCAGGCGATGTCCACCGGCCGCGCCGAAAGCCGGTTCGACGGCCGCAAACGCACCTATCCCAAACCGATTCCGCTGTCCACGGCCGTGCTGCTGGACCGGGAACGCTGTGTACTCTGCGCCCGCTGCACCCGTTTCTCCCAGCAGATCGCGGGCGACCCGTTCATCGAACTGATGGATCGCGGCGCGCTGCAACAGGTCGGCACCGCGCAGGCCGAACCGCTGGATTCTTATTTCTCCGGCAACACCGTGCAGATCTGCCCCGTCGGCGCGCTCACCGGCACCGCCTACCGATTCCGCGCGCGCCCGTTCGACCTGGTGTCCAGCCCGAACGTCTGCGAGCACTGTGCCTCCGGCTGCGCCCAGCGCACCGACCACCGGCGCGGCAAGGTGTTGCGCAGGCTGGCCGGAGACGATCCGCAGGTCAACGAGGAGTGGAACTGCGACAAGGGCCGGTGGGCTTTCGCCTACGCCACCGGACCCGACCGGCTCACCACCCCCCTGGTGCGCGGCTGGGACGGCGAACTCGCCCCCGCCTCGTGGTCGCAAGCGCTGGCCGCGGCCGCGGAGGGGCTGGCCGCGTCCTTCGGCAACGCCGGCGTGCTGGTCGGCGGCCGGGTCACCGAGGAGGACGCCTACGCCTACGCGAAGTTCGCGCGAGTCGCCCTCGGCACCAACGATGTCGACTTCCGCTCCCGCGCGCATTCTGCCGAGGAGGCCGATTTCCTCGCCGCCCGCGTCGCGGGCCAGGACGGCGCGGTCACCTACGACAGCATGGAAGCCGCACCGGTCGTCCTGCTCGTCGGATTCGAACCCGAGGAAGAATCGCCGATCGTCTACCTGCGGCTGCGCAAGGCGGCCCGCAAGCGCGGCCTGCCGATCTACTCGCTCGCGCCGTACTCCTCGCGCGGGCTCGAGCGCATGTCCGGACGGCTGATGCGCGCCGTGCCGGGCGCCGAACCGCATCTGCTCGACGCCATCCGCACCGGCGAGATCACCACGCCCGGCGCGGATCCCGCCCAGCTGGCCGATCTGGCCCGGCTGCTGCGCGAACCCGGTGCGGTGATCATGGTCGGCGAGCGGATGGCGGGCGTCGCGGGCGCGCTGTCGGCCGCGGTGCGCCTCGCCGACGAAACCGCGGCCGCCCTCGCCTGGGTGCCGCGCCGGGCAGGCGAACGTGGCGCGGTCGAAGCGGGCGCCATGCCCGGCCTGCTTCCCGGCGGCAGGCCCGTCGCCGATCCCCGTGCCCGCCAACAGGTCCGCGCTGTCTGGAACGTGCCGGAGCTGCCCGTCGGCGCGGGCCGGGACACCACCGCGATCCTGGAGGCCGCCTCCGGCCTCGGCGCGCTGGTCATCGGCGGAGTCGATGTCGCCGACCTGCCCGATCCGGCCGCAGCGCTGGCCGCGATCGACGCGGCCAGGTTCGTGGTAAGTCTGGAACTGCGCCGCAGCCCGGTCACCGAACGCGCCGACGTGGTCTTCCCGGTAGCCGCGGCCATGGAGAAGTCCGGCACCTTCCGCACCTGGGAGGGCAGGCCGCGCCCGTTCGCCGCCGCGCTCGGTGACGACATGGTGCGCCGCCAGACCGCGCCGCTGTCGGATCAGCGCGTGCTGCACGCCATCGCCGAGGAGATGTCGGTGCGCCTCGGCCTGCCCGACATCGAATCCGCCCGCGCCGAGCTCGCCGAACTCGGCGCGTGGGACGGCGCACCCGTCACCGCCCCCACGCACGCGCCGAACCCGTTGCCGCGGCTCGAGCCGGGAACGGCGGTGCTCGCCAGTTGGCGCATGCTGCTGGACGAAGGCCGGATGCAGGACGGCGAACCGAATCTGGCCGGCATCGCCCGGCCCCCGGTGGTGCGCCTGTCGGCGGCCACCGCCGCCGAGATCGGCGTACAACCCGACGACCCGGTCACGGTCGCGACCAGCCGCGGCACGGTCACGCTCCCCCTGATGATCAGCGACCTGCCCGACCGGGTGGTCTGGCTGCCGCAGCACTCGCCCGGCTGCTCCATCGCCGAGCAACTCGCCGTGCAGCCCGGCGCGATCGTGCATCTGCGGCACGCCGACGAGAGGATGAAGGAGCACCGTCATGAGTGATCTCGCCGCGCTCGCCTTGACCTCCACGGTTACCCACGCCGCCTCCGATCCCTACGCGCCCTCCGGCTTCGGGCACGACCCTTTGTGGCTGGTGATCGTCAAGGCGCTGGCCGTCTTCGTCTACCTGATGCTGATTCCGCTGATCGCCGTGCTCGCGGAACGAAAGATCGTGGCACGCATGCAAATGCGGATCGGCCCCAACCGGACCGGGCCGTTCGGCTCGTTGCAGAGCATCGCCGACGGCGTGAAGATGGCCCTCAAGGAGGACATCGTCCCGGCGATCGTGGACAAGCCGATCTACATCCTGGCGCCGGTCATCTCGGTGGTGCCCGCCTTCATGGCGTTCGCGGTGATCCCCTTCGGGCCCGAGGTGTCGTTCTTCGGTGTCATCACGCCGTTGCAGCTCACCGATCTGCCGGTGGCGGTGCTGTACATCCTCGCGATCACCTCCATCGGCGTCTACGGCATCGTGCTGGCCGGATGGTCGTCGGGCTCGACCTATCCGCTGCTGGGCGGGTTGCGCTCGACCGCGCAGGTCATCTCCTATGAGATCGCGATGGCGCTGTGCTTCGCGACGGTGTTCCTGCTCGCGGGCACCATGGCCACCTCCGGCATCGTGTCCGCGCAGGAAGGCACCTGGTATGTCTTCCTGCTGCTGCCGTCGTTCCTGATCTACTGCGTCTCGATGGTCGGCGAGACCAACCGGGCGCCGTTCGACCTGCCGGAGGCCGAGGGCGAGCTGGTCGGCGGCTTCCACACCGAGTACTCCTCGCTCAAGTTCGCCATGTTCATGCTGGCCGAGTACGTCAACATGGGAACGGTGTCCGCGCTGGCCACCACCTTGTTCCTGGGTGGCTGGCACGCCCCGTGGCCGCTGAACATGTGGGACGGCGCCAATTCCGGTTGGTGGCCGGTGCTGTGGTTCACCGCGAAGGTCTGGACGTTCCTGTTCGTGTTCATCTGGCTGCGCGGCACACTGCCCCGGCTGCGCTACGACCAGTTCATGAACCTCGGTTGGAAACTGCTGATCCCGACCTCGCTGGCTTGGGTCATGGTGGTGGCCACCGCACGGGTGCTGCAGGCCGAGGGCTATCGGGTGCAAACCCCCATCCTGGTGATCGGCGGCTTGGTGGTCACCGGTCTGCTGGTGCTGCAATTCCTGCGGGCGGGCCGGGCGCAGGCGGCGCCGCCACCGGTCGAGCAACCCGTGACCGCGGATTCCCCCGAGTCGACGGTCTTCCTCGGCTTCCCGGTTCCGCCGCTGCCCGCCGACGCGCACACACGCGACGCCACCCGCACCAAAGCCGGGCTGTTCGATCCACTGGGCGGGTTCGCGGTCACCGCGGGCACCATGTTCAAGAAGCCGAACACCGAGTTCTATCCCGAGCAGAAGACGCCGACCGCGCCGCGTTACCACGGCAGACACCAGCTCAACCGGCATCCCGACGGCTTGGAGAAGTGCATCGGCTGTGAGTTGTGCGCATGGGCCTGCCCCGCCGACGCGATCTACGTCGAGGGCGCCGACAACACCGAGACCGAACGGTTCTCGCCCGGTGAACGATACGGCCGGGTCTATCAGATCAACTACCTGCGCTGCATCGGCTGCGGCCTGTGCATCGAAGCCTGCCCCACCCGGGCGCTGACGATGACCAACGACTACGAGATGACCGATGACAACCGGGCCGACCTGATCTACGAGAAGGACCGATTGCTCGCCCCGTTGCAGCCCGGAATGACCCCACCGCCGCACGCCATGCACCCCGGCGCCGACGAGGCCGACTACTACCTGGGCCGGGTGCCCGGCGCGCCTGCCACCAGCGGTGCCACGGCGACCGACGCACTCCGCAAACCCGCCGCCGCCGGCGCGGAAGGAGTGACACGATGACCGAACTCATCCTGGCCGCGGAGCCACTGACCCGCGCATCCACCGGCGAGACCGTCCAATTCTGGATCCTCGCCCCTATCGCCGTGCTCGGCGCGCTCGGCATGGTGTTCGCCCCCAAGGCCGTGCACTCCGCACTGTGCCTGGCCGCGACGATGATCGCGCTGGCCGCGTTCTACATCGCCCAGGACGCACTGTTCCTCGGCATCGTGCAGATCGTGGTCTACACCGGCGCGGTCATGATGCTTTTCCTGTTCGTGCTGATGCTCGTCGGCGTCGACTCCGCCGAATCGCTCAAAGAGACCATCCGCGGCCAGCGACTCGCCGCCGCCGCGGTCGGCATCGGCTTCGGGCTGCTGCTCAGCGGCGGCATCGCCCACGGCGTACGCGAATCCGGAACCACCTTCCCCGCCAACGGTTTCCCCGGCCGCAACGTGATCGCCGAATTGGCCGAACTGATCTTCCTGCGCTACGTGTGGGCATTCGAACTCACCGGCGCCCTGCTGATCACCGCCACCATCGGCGCCATGGTGCTCGCGCATCGCGAGCACTTCGGCCCCCGCACCGATCAGCGTGAACTGTCGCGCCGCCGCTTCCGCGAGAAGGGCCACCGCGCCACACCACTGCCCACCCCCGGCGTCTACGCCAGGCACAACGCGGTGGACATTCCCGCGCGGCTGCCCGACGGGTCGTTCGAGGAACTGTCGGTCAGCACCATCCTGCGGCACCGCCGCACCAGGGCGCTCACCGAAGCGGCCGTCATCTCGGTCGGCACCACGCCCGCGGCGGACGCGGCCGACACACCCAGCGACGAGGAAGGCAACCGGTGAATCCCGAGAACTACCTGTTCCTGTCCGCCCTGTTGTTCACGATCGGCGCGGCCGGAGTGCTGCTGCGGCGCAACGCCATCGTCGTGTTCATGTGCATCGAGTTGATGCTCAACGCGGTGAACCTCGCGTTCGTCACCTTCGCCCGGATGCACGCCAACCTCGACGGACAGGTGTTCGCGTTCTTCACGATGGTGGTCGCCGCGGCCGAGGTGGTGGTCGGCCTGGCCATCATCATGACCATCTTCCGCACCCGCCGCTCGACCTCGGTCGACGACGCCAACCTGCTGAAGTTCTGACGTGGACACCGCAACGCTGTGGCTGCTGCCCGCCCTCCCCCTGGCGGGCGCGATCGTCCTGCTGCTGACCGGACGTTACGCCGACAAGTGGGGCCATCTGCTCGGCACCGCGCTGGCCCTGGCCTCATTCGTGGTCGCCGCGCTCGCGTTCGCCGACATGCTCGAGCGCGACACCGCCGACCGCGCGGTGCGCGAGGATCTGTTCAGCTGGGTTCCGGTAGCCGGTCTCCAGGTCGACTTCTCGCTGCGACTCGATCAGCTGTCGATCTGTTTCGCGCTGCTGATCACCGGCGTCGGCTCGTTGATCCACATCTACTCGATCGGCTACATGAGCCACGATCCGGCTCGGCGGCGGTTCTTCGCCTACCTGAACCTCTTCCTCGCGGCCATGCTGCTGCTGGTCCTGGCGAACAACTACCTCGTGCTCTACCTCGGCTGGGAGGGCGTCGGCCTGGCCTCCTACCTGCTGATCGGGTTCTGGCACGAAAAGCCCTCGGCGGCAACGGCGGCCAAAAAGGCCTTCGTCGTCAACCGGGTCGGCGACATGGGCTTGGCGATCGCGATGATGGTCATGTTCGCGACGTTCGGGTCGATCGACTTCGACGTCGTGTTCGGCGCCGCGTCCGCCGCGGGCGAGGGCACACTCACCGCGATCGGCCTGTTGCTGTTGCTGGCCGCGTGCGGCAAGTCCGCGCAGGTGCCGCTGCAATCCTGGCTCGGTGACGCGATGGAAGGCCCCACCCCGGTGTCGGCGCTCATCCACGCGGCAACCATGGTCACCGCGGGCGTGTACCTGATCGCGCGCTCCAACGCGATCTTCGACCTCGCACCGAACGCGCGCCTCGGCGTGGTGCTGGTCGGCGCGGTCACCCTGCTGTTCGGCGCGATCATCGGCTGCGCGAAGGACGACATCAAGAAGGCGCTCGCCGCCTCCACCATGAGCCAGATCGGCTACATGGTGCTGGCCGCCGGACTCGGCCCCGCCGGATACGCCTTCGCCATCATGCATCTGCTCACCCACGGGTTCTTCAAGGCCGGGCTGTTCCTCGGCGCCGGTTCGGTGATGCACGCGATGAACGACGAAACCGACATGCGCCGCTACGGCGGACTGCGCACCCTGCTGCCGATCACCTACGTCACCTTCGGCCTCGGCTACCTCGCCATCATCGGTGTTCCGCCGTTCGCCGGATTCTTCTCCAAAGACCGGATCATCGAGGCGGCGTTCAACCAAGGCGGTCTCGGTGGAGTCGCCTTGGGACTGGTCACGCTGCTGGGCGCGGGACTGACCGCGTTCTACATGACGCGGGTCATGCTGATGACGTTCTTCGGCGAACGGCGCTGGAAACCGGACACCCACCCGCACGAAGCCCCCGCGGTGATGACCGGGCCGATGATCCTGCTCGCCCTCGGCTCGATCGGGGCGGGCGCGGTGTTCGTCTTCGGCTCCTCGCTGCAGAACTGGCTCGAACCGGTCGTGGGCGCCCACCACGGCACCGAAACCGTTCCCGCGGCGCTGGTCACCATCCTGGCGCTGGGCGTGGTCGCCGTCGGAGTCTGGGTGGCCTACTCGCAATACGCGCAGCGCGACATCCCCGGGACCGCACCCGAAGCCGTCTCCGCGCTCACCGTCGCGGCGCGCCGCGACCTCTACGGCGACGCGGTCAACGAAACGGCGTTCATGCGGCCGGGACAGTACCTCACCCGGGCGTTGGTCTTCCTAGACAATCGCGGCATCGACGGCGTCGTGAACGGCACCGCGGCGCTGATCGGCGGGTTGTCCGCACGAGCCCGGCGTGTGCAGTCAGGCTTTGTGCGCTCCTATGCCCTGTCCATGTTCACCGGCGCGGCCCTGGTGGCCGCAGCCCTGCTGGCGGTGAGGTTGTGGTGAGCGAGTTCCCCTGGTTGACAACGCTGTGGCTGGCGCCGGTCGTCGGTGCGGCGATCGTGCTCGTGCTGCCCGCCGCGCGACGCACGCTCGCGCGCGCGGTGGCACTGGCCTTCTCGGTGCTCACGCTAGGTATCGGCATCGCGCTGGCGGTGCGCTTCGATCCCGGCGGCGCGCAATACCAGTTCGTCGAATCCCATCAGTGGATTCCGGCGTTCGGCGCCGGCTACACCCTCGGACTGGACGGCATCGCACTGGTGCTGGTGCTGCTGACCGCGGCACTGGTGCCCCTGCTGATCCTGGCGGGCTGGCACGACGAACGCGAAGTCGGCAGCGGCAAGCGGGTGGCCCACACCTACGTCGCGCTCATCATGCTTGTCGAGGCGATGGTGCTGGTCTCCTTCGTCGCCTTGGACATCCTGCTGTTCTACGTCTTCTTCGAGGCGATGCTCATCCCGATGTACTTCCTCATCGGCGGGTTCGGGCCGCGCACCGGCGACGCGCTGGTGCGCAGGCAGCGCTCGCGCGCGGCGGTGAAGTTCTTGCTGTACAACCTGTTCGGCGGGCTGATCATGCTGGCCGCGGTCATCGGGTTGTACGTACTCACCGCCCGCGAAGGTTTGGGCGAAGGGTCCTCGGGCACGTTCGATTTCCGCACCGTCGTCGCCGCCGCCAACGCCGGGCAGCTCGGCGCGGGTCCCGCGGTGCTCAATGCCCTGTTCCTCGGGTTCATGTTCGCTTTCGCGGTGAAGGCGCCCTTGTGGCCGCTGCACACCTGGCTGCCCGACGCCGCCGTCGCCGCCACGCCTTCCAGCGCGGTGCTGATGATGGCGGTGGTCGACAAAGTGGGCACCTTCGGCATGCTGCGCTACTGCCTGCCCCTGTTCCCCGACGCGTCGAGCACCTATGCGCCGCTGGTGATCACGCTCGCGGTGATCGGCATCGTCTACGGCGCGCTGCTGGCCATCGGGCAGACCGACGTGATGCGCCTGATCGCCTACACCTCGATCTCCCACTTCGGTTTCATCATCCTCGGCGTCTTCGCCATGACCAGCCAGGGGCAGACCGGCGCGACGCTGTACATGGTCAATCACGGCATCTCCACCGCCGCACTGTTCCTGGTGGCCGGGTTCCTGGTGTCGCGGCGCGGAACCCGGCTCATCGCCGAGTACGGCGGCGTGCAGAGGGTGGCCCCGGTGCTGGCGGGCACGTTCTTCATCGCCGGTCTCGCGACGCTCTCGCTACCCGGGCTCGCACCCTTCGTCAGCGAATTCCTCGTGCTGATCGGTACCTTCACCCGCTACCAGTTCGCCGCCGTGATCGCCGCGAGCGCGCTGGTGCTCGCTGCCCTCTACGTCCTGTGGCTCTACCAGCGGATGATGACCGGACCGGTGAAGAAAGGCAACGAGCGGATCTGGGATCTCGCCCCGCGCGAACTCGCCGTCGTGATACCGCTGATCGCCGCGCTGCTGTTCCTCGGCATCTACCCGAAAGTCTTGACCGACTTCATCAATCCCGCGGTGAGCCAGACCCTCACCACCATCGGCCGGACCGACCCCGCACCGTCGACACCACCGGCGGAAGCGGGATCGACCCACCATCCCGGAGGTGTCCACAAATGACCGACCTCGCCTCCACCGCGACGCTCGCCGCGAGCGTTCCCGCGCCGAGCATCGAATACGGCGCCCTGTCCCCCATGCTCATCGTGTTCGGCGCCGCCGTCCTCGGTGTACTGGCCGAAGCGTTCGTCGCCCGGCACTACCGCTATGCCACCCATCTGGTACTGAGCGTGGGCGGCTTGGTCGCCGCGCTGATCGCGGTGGTGCTGCTGGCGGGCACCGAATCCACCGCTGTCGCCGGTGCGGTCGCGATCGACGGCGTGACGCTGTTCCTGCAGGGCACGATCCTGGTGGTGTCGCTGCTCGGGATCCTGTTCATCGCCGAGCGCGGAGCCGAGCCGCGTCTGCGGGCGCGGTCGGGCCCCGGAACCTGGAGCCGAGCCGCCGCCACCCTCGAACGCGGTGTGGACGCGTTCACGCCCCAGGCCTCGGCGGTGCCCGGCAGCGCGACCGAAGCCGCGGCGCTGCGCGCGGGTGTCGCGACCACCGAGGTGTTCCCCCTGACGCTGTTGGCCGTCGGCGGATTGCTGCTGTTCCCGGCGTCCAATGACCTGCTGACCATGTTCGTCGCCCTCGAAGTGCTGTCGCTGCCGCTGTATCTGCTGTGCGGTCTGGCCCGGCGCAAGCGGTTGCTCTCCCAAGAGGCGGCGCTGAAGTACTTCCTGCTCGGCGCGTTCTCCTCGGCGTTCTTCCTCTACGGCGTCGCGCTGCTGTACGGCCAGGCGGCTACGGTGCGACTCGGCGGCATCGCCGACGCGATCGCCCAGCATCCGGACAACGCGACGCTGGCGGTCCTCGGGATCGCGATGCTCGCGGTCGGCCTGCTGTTCAAGATCGGCGCGGTGCCGTTCCAGTCCTGGGTGCCCGACGTCTACCAGGGCGCTCCCACCGCGATCACCGGGTTCATGGCCGCCGCTACCAAAATCGCGGCGGTCGGCGCGTTGGTGCGTGTGCTGCAGGTCGCGGTGCCCGGTCTGCGCGACGACTGGCGGCCCATCCTCGCGGCCGTCGCGATCGCCACCATGGCCGTCGGCGCGGTCATGGCGATCACGCAGACCGACGTCAAACGAATGCTCGCGTATTCCTCGGTGGCGCATGCCGGGTTCCTGCTCACCGGCCCGGTGGCGGCCAACGACCGCGGTGTCGCGGCCGTGCTGTTCTATCTGCTGGCCTACGGAATCGGCACACTCGGCGCGTTCGCGGTGGTCAGCTCGGTCCGTGAGCCGGACGGTGACGAGGCCACCGGCCTGCCACGGTGGGCGGGGCTGGGCCGCAGATCCCCCTGGCTGGCAACGGTATTCGCGCTGTTCCTGCTTTCCTTCGCGGGGTTGCCGCTCACCAGCGGCTTCGTCAGCAAGTTCACCGTCTTCGAAGCCGCCGCTTCGGGCGGCGCTGCGCCACTGGTCGTCATCGGCGTGATCTGCAGCGCCGTCGCGGCGTTCTTCTACCTGCGGGTCATCGTGCTCATGTTCTTCACCGACCCGCCCGCCGACGCGCCGGTGCTGGTCAGCCCGCCGCTGACGACGACGATCGTGGCGGTCACCGCGGCGATCACGTTCGCGCTCGGTGTCTTTCCGCAGCCGTTGCTCGACCTCGCCGATCAGGCGGCGACGTTCGTTCGCTGACCGGCCCGATGCCGCCGCACGACCGCCGCGGCATCGTCGTCTCACGGCTCGACGCGCTCAGGCCCCGCGCCGGCCTTGCAGCGCTTTCGCGATCAGCGCCCGGGCGCGATCGCCGTACTCGGCTTGGTCGGCAAGGATCGCGAAGGTCTTCTCGTGCAGAGCGATCTCGGACGGGCGCGTGATCGTCAGCTCCGCCGAGACCGTCTCGGTCAGCACCTGTGAGCGGTCGTAGATGACGAAGTTCGTCGCGGGGGCGCGGTATTCGGCGCAGATCGGGATGATGCCCAACCGCACAGTCGGGTTGGCCATCACCGCGAGCAGGTGGGCGAGCTGCTCGGCCATGACGGTCGCGTCGCCGACCGTGCGCCAGAGCGCGGCTTGGTTGACCACGAAGTGGAACCGGTGTTTCGCCCGGAAGAGCACCTGCTTACGGGTCATGCGCGCGGCCACCGCTTCTTCCAGGTCGTCGCGCCCACCGGTCACCGCGATGCAGGCGGTCAGGATCGCGCGCGCGTAGCCCTCGGTTTGCAGCAGCCCCGGCAACGTGTCCGGCGCGTACCAGCGGATCTGCGTGGTCTGCGATTCCAAATGGATCGATTGCCGTTGCCTGCGCGCGTGCCCGGAGGCGACGGTGCGCTGCCATTCCAGGTACATCGACTGCAGATTGCGCGCATTGGCGACCAGATCGTCCAGCACGGCGGTGTTACCGCACGCTTCACACCACGCGGCGAGGTCCGCTTCCGACGGCGTCTGCTTGCCGCCCTCGATCCGGGAGACCTTGCTCGAATGCCAGCCGCACCTCGCGGCCAGCTCCAGGCCGGTGAGATGGGCAGCGCGACGAAGTTCACGCAGGCGCGCGCCCAGCACCTCGCGTGCGTCCGACACACCGTTCACTCGGGTACGTGCTCACTCTCGCAATATCGTTGATGATCGATGCCCATGGGCCACAGCCGTTCCCGCACCCGCAGGTACCGGGCGACCAGCGCCGGATCAGTACTGATCGACAGCCCGGTGAACGCCCCGTTCTCGGCGAAGGTGTTGAAGGCCACCGTGTCCGAGTCGAACAGCCAGTAGTCGTCGTGCGGCAGATCCGCCGCGTCGACCAGATGCCGCGGTAGCCAGCGCACCGCCTCGCCGGTGGCGATGTTGTCGTCGGTCGCCGACAACAACCACCGGGTGTAGCCGGTATGCGGGACCGTCACGACACGTAGTCGCTCCAGCGTGACTCCGCGGGTGGCCGACTCGACCATCAGAGCATCCCAGGCTTTCCACGACTCGGGCTGTTCCTCTCGCTCGTACGCTACTCCGGCATCGAAGCGGCGCAACGCTTCCTGCTCGTCCTCCATCAGGTACTGATCTCTCACCTCCAAGTGGAAAGCGCGGAATCGAGCCGCCCGAAAGAGCGGCTCGAAACAGCGGTCACCGGCGACGTGCAGCATCAGCGCACCACCACGGCGGTTTCGTGACAGTCGAGGGTCAACTGGGCGAGCAGTTCGGGGTCGGTGACCGGTTCGCCGGCCACCAGCACCGATCCGCAGGTTCCACTCGGCTCCACCCGTAGCCACATGCCTGGTTCCAGCCAGTCCAGCAATTGGTGCGGTACACGCACGGTGCCCGTGCGGTCGGTGGCATCGCCCTGCACCACGAGCACGCCGGTGTCGGTCGCATACACGGCGGGGCAAGCTCCATGGTCGGATCCGGATCCGAGAAGTCGCAGGTTCATAGCTGATCCTTTGCGAGAGCTGGCGGACGATGTCGTGCAATCGTCCCCACCGGACCCGATGCCGGTCAACGCACTTCGCAAAGTCGCGCAAAATGTGGGCGGCGGTATCGGTGTGGCTTCTACCGTCGATTCGGCAACCCGGGCCACCGCGCCGATGTCGGTCCCGGGCTGCCTTCTCCTCGATGGAAAGGGCCGCGACATGATGAGACGCCCCAGGACTGCCGCCGATTTCGCGGTGCTGGGTGTGCTGGCGCCGGGCGGGTTGCTCACTGTGGAGCAGCTGGCGCAGCAGGCGCGGCTGACCGCCTGGTCGGTGCGCAGCGCATTGCTGCGCCTGCAGTCGCGCGGTTTGATCATGGACTGCCAGCACCGCGGCCGCTGGGCCATCACGCCGCGCGGCCGCGGCGAGTGGGCCGCGAAGGGCCGCAGATTCACGTTGTGAGCCGGATCCCGAGACTTCGCAGGCGACTCCAGCCGATTCAGGACTTGTCGAGGATTTCGCGCAGCCGGTCGGCGAAGGCGCCGGGATCGTCGACGAATCCGGTGTGTCCACCGGGGAACAGCGCTGGCGTCAGGTCGAGCGCCGCGGCGAGCGCGCGCGAGGTGCGATCACAGAATTGCCCGGCGGATTCCGCGCCGATACCGATGACGAGACGAGTGGACGCGTGGCGCAGGGCGCGGATATCGGGTTCCCAGGTGGTGGTGCCGCGGATCTCGTGGGCGAACCAGTAACGTTCACTGGCCAGCTGCCGCGGGTCGCGCTCCGGGCCGAACATCTGCTCGAGCACCGGCTCGGGCATCGCAATGTTCGCGGCCGCGAAGAACTTCCGCCAAGCCCCGAGCACGTCGCCTCGGGCATAGGTGGCGACGAGGTCGTCGGTTGCGGCTCGATGCGCGTCCCGGTCGGCGATCAGCGCATTGATCGGTGGTTCGTGCGCGATCGCCGTAGTGACGAGATCAGGACGAGACCGGGCGAGTGCGAGCGCGGTCACCGCACCGCCACTGGAACCGAAGACCACGGCGGGCCCGGCGTCGACGTGCGCGATCAGCCGGACGAGGTCGTCGGCGCGCAGTTCCGGCGTCGAGTCCGCTTCGGCGTCCTCCAGCGTGGAACCTTGGTGCCCACGCGGGTCGGTGGTGAGCACGGTGTGGTCCACGGCCAGCAGGTCGGCCAACGGCGCGAACGCGGCGGCGTCCATCGGCGCGCCCGCCAGTACGACCAGCGGGCCCGCGCCACGCAGTTCGTAGTACAGGTGCGCACCCGGGACGTCGAGGGTCCGCGCGGTGACCGCGGACGGCAGATGGGTCATGGGTTCTCCTCGTGCAGTCGGTTCCCTCTTCGGAATGCAGACGATGTGCACGAACGAAATTCATCGACCCAGCGCAGATGATTTCTCCGCAGCCGGCTAGATCGCGGGTAGCTGCTCGCCTTGTACGACTTCGATGTCGAGGTCGATTTTGACGGTGGTGCCGACGGCGGCCACTCCCGCGCGCACGACCGCGTTGTAATCGATCGCGAAATCGTTGCGATGCAACACTGTTTCGGCGTGGAAAGCAGCACGCACGCCGCCCCATGGATCCGCTCCGAAGCCACCGTAGGTGACCTCGAGATCGACCGGACGGCGCTGCCCGTGCAGGGTGAGCTCACCCGGCATCACCCAGGTGTCACCACCGGTACGACGCAACCCGCTGCCGGTGAATGCGATCAGCGGATAGGTGTCGACATCCAAGAACTCCGGCGAACGGAGGTGATTGTCACGCGCGGAGATACCGGTATCGATACTCGCCGCTTTGATCTCCGCGTGTCCGGTGGACCGCTCGAACGGCTCACCGATATCGAGCCGCCCGCTCACCTCGGCGAATCGGGCCTTGATGCTCGCTATACCCAGATGACGCACCGTTGCGATCACCGTCGAATGCAGCGGATCGATCGTCCACGGCCCCGGTGGCGGTGCCGCCACCGTCCCGGCGATCGGCGCCAACACCATCTCCCCGAGCACACCCGTCCCTGCTGGAGAGATCCGCACGGTCCGGGCTACGGGCTCGAACCCGACAGCGGTGAGCACCGCGGTATGTACACCCGCGGGCAACAGCTCAGTGCCCACCGCCCCGGTCTCGTCGACGACCGCACGGGCGATCTGGCGCCCCGTCATATCCGTGACTGTCAACACCGCGTTCGGCACCGGCCACCCTTGTGCGGTGCGAACACGACCGGTCAATCCGCTCATCAACGATCCTCGATCTCGTAACCGAGCCGCACATCGTGGGCGACCTCGCCACCGGACACGGTGACCTGCCCGGTCACCGGCGGATAACCGCGCGCAACGACGGTGTACTGCCCTTCGGGCAGATCGGTCACGACATACCGGCCGTTCTCGTCGGTGCGTGCCGTGGCGGTCACCTGCCCCGCGGCGTCGAGCACACTGACCAGGACATCCGGCACCGCTCGGCTGCCCTCGGCCCACGCGGAGCCGGCAAGCACCGCCATCGTGGCCAACTCGATGTCATGACGCAAGACACCGCTGTCCGGCACCGTCAATGTGGTGGCACTGGGACGCATATGCTCAGCGACCGCGACCAGGGTATAGACACCTGAGACCACACCGCGACATACGTAGGTGCCGTCGCCGCCTGTGACAGCCGACCCGACCACCTCGCCACGCAAATCGGTCAACGTGACGGTCGCACCCGGCAGCGGCACACCGGGGCCGGCGGTACGAACGACACCCGACAACTCGCCGGAGCCCACCAAGGTCAGATCCAGGCGATGGGGCCGCTGGCCGACCGGCACGTTCACCGCGGTCGGCTGGTGCCCCATCGCCGACACGATCAACACATGGTCACCCGTCTCCGGCGCGGTGATCGCGTAACCACCATCAGCAGCGCTGTTCGCCCGCGCGACCTGACGGCCACCGTGATCAACCAACGTCAACACCGCACCCGGCACCGGACGACCGTCTTCACGATGGACACGACCACCCAACGCCCCACCATCGAAGTCCGACCCCGACAAGCCGCCAGTCGACTGACCGTTCTGTGACGACGCGGCCATCCGGTATACACGACCGTTCTGCTCTACCACCGCATGCCGCCCGATCGACGCGGCTGGGACCGGCTCGGGCAAAACCCGCTCGGCGCCTTCCCAGAGTTGGTTTTCCTCCCAGCTCGACTCGGCGAATGCGTCCAGTTCCGCATCCAGTGCGGCCATGTCGTCCGTGGCAGTCGGATCGTCCTGCACCGCAGACTTTTTCGTGGTCGGATCGAGCGCGGGATCGATGTCGATCGTGCGGCGCAGCGGACGGTTCGGCAGCAAGGCCGCCGCGATGAGCGCGACGACCGTCGCGGCGGCGGCGATGAGGAAGATCCGCCCGGTCGCGTCACCGTAGGAGGCGCGCACGATGGTCGCGATAGGCGCAGGCAAGGCATTGAGATTCAGATTGCCGCCGCCCGTGGTGCCGGTCCGCACGCCGAGCCTGGCGAATCCCTCCGCGGACAGTTCGCTGACCCGGCTGGCCAGTACCGAGCCGAGCACGGAGACGCCGATGGCGCCGCCGAAGGTGCGGAAGAAGGCGACGCTGCTGGAGGCGGCGCCGATGTTGTGCACGCTGACGGTGTTCTGTACGGCCAGGACCAGGTTCTGCATCATCATGCCGACGCCGAGGCCGACGATGGTGATGTAGGCGCCGACTTGCCACAGGTTGGTGGCGTGGTCGATGGTGGACAGCAGCGCGAATCCGGTTACCAGCAGCGCGGCGCCGGAGACGACGAAGCTTTTCCATTTGCCGCGTCGGGTGATGAGCTGGCCGGAGCCGACCGAGGCGGTCAGCATGCCCGCGACGAGCGGGATGGTCAGAACACCGGCGATGGTCGGGGAGTAGCCGCGTGCGGTTTGGAAGTATTGGCCCAGGAAGGTGGTCGCGCCGAACATGCCGACGCCGACGGCGATGGAGGCGATGATCGCCAGGCCTGTGGTGGGTTCGGTGACGATCGGCAGCGGGATGATCGGTGACTTGGCGCGGGACTCGACCCACACGGTCGCGAGCAGCAGCAGTACGCCGGCGGCGACGTAGATCGCCGATTCCCGCGACATCCACGCGTAGTACCCGGCTTTGCCTGCGAACGACACCCAGATCAGCAGCACCGAGACGCCAGCGGTCAGCAGTGCGGCGCCGAGCCAGTCTATGGACACTCCGTCCTTGCGTTCGGTGGGCAGTCGCAGGGTGCGTTGCAACAGCGCCAGTGCGATCACCGCCAGCGGCACGCACACGAAGAAGCACCAGCGCCAGCCCAGGGGGCTGTCGACGATGACGCCGCCGAGGATGGGGCCGCCGGACATCGAGACCGCCATCACCGCGCCCATGTAGCCGGAGTAGCGTCCGCGTTCGCGTGGGGCGACGATGGAGCCGATGATCGCGACGACGAGCGCGGTCAGCCCGCCCATGCCGATGCCTTGGACGACGCGTGCGGCCAGCAGTATCGGCACGGTGTGGGCGAGTCCGGCGATGATCGAGCCGGTGACGAAGATGACGATGGCCGATTGGACCAGCAGTTTCTTGTTGAACAGGTCGGCGAATTTGCCCCAGATCGGGGTGGAGGCGGCGTTGGCCAGCAGCGCTGTGGTGATGACCCAGGCGTAGGCGGTCTGCGAACCCTCCAGGTCACCGATGATCGTCGGCAGCGCGGTGGCGACGATCGTCGTGCTGAGCAGCGCCGTGAACAACGCCGCCAGCAGCCCGGTCATCGCTTCCAGGACCTCGCGGTGGGTCATCGCGGCGGGGTCGCGCCGCGTCCCCGCATCGACTGAATTAGACATCCACTTCCTGACTTTCTTTCGAAACCGGCTCGCTCCCGCCCACCGCGGTGTGATGCGCGACTGCGGCCAGTGAATTCCTGAGCTTCTGAACAACCACGACGGCCTGCTCGGCCTCGTCCTCACTCCAATCGGCGAGAGCGGCCTGCAATCCCCGCGCCCGCGACACTCGGATGCGTCGCAGCAGATCGCGTCCTTGGTCCGTGATTTCGATGAGGGTGGCCCGGCCGTCGCTGGGATCGGCATGGCGGGCGATGTCGCCGGAACTCACCAACTCGGCGACATGCCTGCTCAGTGTCGATGGGCTGATGCACAAGTCCACGGCCAGATCCACTTGCCGGCATCGCCCCCTGGCCTCGAGGGACCCCAGCACGCCGACGCCACCCGGAAGCAGGTGCCCTTCTTCCGGGTGCGACAGAACAGCGCGCATCGCACGGCCCATGAAATAGAGCTCAGTTATCAGGCTCCGAGCCGCATCGGGTGATACCGCCATGCCCACTCCCAGCGCGAGAATTAGTTGCTTGTGCTACGCAACTATAGCGTGCTTACTTGCGCTAAGCAATTAACCGCTCACAGGTGACCCAGGTGGCCCGCCGCGAACGAGAAGGGCCGAGCCCGCGACGCCGATTGCAAAACCTAAGGGTTCTAGGATAGAAACTAGGAATCCAAGAGCGAGGAGGTGTGCACGTGATGGCCCGAGCGGGACTGACCGCGGATCGGATCACGCGGGCCGCGGCCGATCTCGCCGACGAAATCGGCTTGGAGAACGTCACCATGTCGGCGGTGGCCAAGAAGTTCGGCGTCCAGGACGCCAGCCTGTACTCGCACGTGAAGAATCTGCGAGACCTCCGCGCGCGGGTGTCCGTTCTGGCGGCCACGGAGAAGACCGAACTGATCGCGTCCGCCGTGGCCGGTCGCGCCGGACGTGATGCGCTCGCCGCCTACGCCCACGCCTGGCGGGACTACGCCCTGCGTCACCCCGGCCGCTACGCCGCGACCCAGCTTCCGTTCGATCCCGAAATGACGCCCACCGCGACCGGCGCGCTGCACGCCATCGAGCTGACCTACGGCATGCTGCGCGCCTACGGTCTGGCCGAACCCGACCGGACCGACGCGGTCCGCTTGCTGCGCAGCACATTCCACGGATACAGCGTTCTGGAGGCGACCGGCGGCTTCGGGCACACGCGCTCGACCGCCGAGTCCTGGGAACGCATCATCGACGCCCTGCACGTCGCCCTGGAGCAGTGGCCGACCGACAAGGAGAAATCATGAGATCCGGCACCCTACGAGTCCCGGGAGCCACCCTGTACTACGAGGTCAGCGGCGCCGGGCCGGTGCTGCTGTTGCTGCCGGGCAGCGGAGGCGACGCGGCGGTGTTCGATCCCATCCTCGAGCCACTCGCACAACACTTCACCGTGGTCACCATCGACCCGCGCGGCTACTCGCGCAGTGTGCTCGACCCCGGCCCACCGGCCGACATCGAGGTCGAGGTGCAGAGCGAGGACGCCCACTTGCTCCTCGAGCACCTCACCCCCGAGGACGAGGACGCTTACGTGTTCGGCGGCAGCGGCGGGGCGGTGGTCGCGCTCGACCTGCTCGCCCGGCATCCCGAGCGGTTGCGTCTGGTTATCGCGCACGAGCCGCCCTCCTTCGGGGTGCTGCCCGATGCCGCCGAGCACAAAGCGTTCGTCGACGAGGTGTACGAACTGTTCGTCACCGACGGCCTCGCCGCCGCGGGCGCCCGCTTCCTCGAAGGCATCGGCGGAGGTGTGCGGATGCCCGATCCCGCCGAACTCTCCCCGCGCGCCGCGGCGATGATCGAACGCCTGCACGCCAACGCGCCGCGCAACATGGCGCACGAGTTGCGCACGATCACCTCCCATCTCCCCGACGTCGCGGCCTTGGCGCCGGTCAGCGACCGCCTTGTGCTCGGGGCAGGACGAGAGAGCAAGGGCAAGCTCCCCCACCGTCCCGCGGAAGCGCTCGCCCAGCAGCTGAACATTCCGCTCACCGAATTCCCGGGCGGGCACAGCGGATTCACCGACGCACCTGCCGAATTCGCCGATCTGCTGCTCGACTTGCTGCTCACCGCGCGCGTGGACTGATCAGCGTGGTGCGACCGACCGATTGCGGCTATGCGCGGAGAACCGGCAGCGGGTAAGACGGGCTGTCCACCTCGCCGCCGCTCGGCTTTCCGCTGGTGCTGATGGACGTCACCCGCGTGACGGCGGAGGCGGCCACGCCCGTCGGCCAGTTCGGTCAACGCGGCGGTTCGAACCTTTCTCGCGGACCTGCCGATTCGGCGGCGGAGACCAGCAGGCGATGAGTCGCCGCTCGACTCGGGCCGGATTCCATTTCCATCAACTATCTTATGAGTGGATTGCGGCCTATGGAATCGGTCAGCTGCACACATCGAGTCGAGTATCCCGACCCCGGCGGCCTACCGGGGCAGGATCATCGATTTCAGATCCGGCAGGTTGCCGATGCGCTGGGATGCGGGCCGATCAGCGGCATCGGTTTGCGGTGATCCGGTTTCCCGCAGCCGGGCGCGCACTTCCGCAGGGGTCTTACGTCCGGCCGCCGCCGCACTCATGCCCTGATAGCTGGTAACCGCGCCGACCACGATCGGGGACGCGCTCGAGGTTCCGCTGAACACGTCGGTGTACCAGAGGTCCTCGTCCGGACCGCCTTGCAGGTCGCCGTACCCGGTCGTGGTGACTTCCAGGCCCCAGCCCTGCACGTCGACCCGCTTTCCGTAGTTGGAGAACGGCAAGCGGGAGCGGGCCGTGCCGTTGTCGCGGCCATGGAAGCCGGGTGGGGGTGCGCCGGCTCCGACGATGATCGCACCGGAGTCGGCTTCGCCGCCGCGAAAGGGATTGCGCCACGTGCTCGGGAACTCCGCGGGGCGGGAGTCGTAGATCGCGGCGTCGAGGTCTTCGCCGCCATTGCCTCCCGCCTCCACCACGACGACGCCTTTACCGACCGCGTAGCTGATCGCCGCGAAGTCGTCGGGCCACCATTCGATCGCGATATAGCCGCGCTGATCCGGCCGGTTGGCGTAGGCGAAACGCGGGCCAGGCCGGTGCAGTTCGAGCAGCATCACATCGCCGGGGTTGAGCGCGTCCGCCGCCGACCGGATCGCGGACGCCGATCCGGACCCGAAGATCGACACCGCGCGGATGTACGCTTCGGGCACGATCCCGGTGATGCCGTAGGCATTCACGTCACCGCTGATCACTCCGGCGACCGCCGTGCCGTGGTCGCGCCAACCCTGCTCCGGTGACGGGGTGCCTCCGATCACCCCACCCTGGTTGACCTGCAAGTCCTCATGGGTGAACCGCCACGCGCCCTCGACATCCACCACTCGCACACCGGTCCCGCGGCCCCCCGGCACCGTCCACGCCCACCGAGCGTCGATCCCCTGCGGGGCGGCATCCAGATATCCTTGCCGCACCGCGAAATCCGGCGTGACCGGCGGGGCCTCGGCGGCGGAACGGCCGGTGATCGCTCGCGCGCCTTCCGGCGCTATCGGCGGCTCGGCGGGCGGTTTCACATATGCCGCCGCCACGTCGTCCGCGGTCCGCAACCGCTCGGCCAGTTCGTCGAGTCGGCCGGTGACACCGCGGACGTAGAAGTAGTTGAGATACTCCGCTCCGGTCTCCAGGCGTGAGGTGCCGGTGAGCCTGCGCTCCAAGCGGTTGGCCGGTCCGAAGATGCGCACCAGTTCGCTCCCGGCCGGAAGTAGTTCCGTCAGACGAGCTTGCGCGCTGTGACTGCCGCTCAGAGCGATCGGCGTGATCGCGGTACCGGCGCCATGGGTGACCACGATGAGTTCCGCGGGCGACCGGAGCTCGGATTGCTGGGATGCCATGGCGCCCAGTCAACCTGGATAGCATCCTGCTCGCCACCTCGAGATCAGCCATCCAAGCGCAAGGTCGGCACCATCCCCGGCAGCGCGACCGTGTCGCGCCGGGAGCCCACGGAGAACAAGGCCTCCAGCGTCCCGATCGCGATCATGCACGATCCGGCCACCCAGCCGAGCGTGTCCGGTGACTCGAACGACACCGAACCGACCAGTAGACCGAGTGCCAGCGTGATCAGCCCGAACAACTCCTGCCGTCCGCGCCCGGGCAGATCATCGACCCAGACCGCCACTGTGGCGTGACAGATCCCGCGGATCGCCCACGCCAATCCGATCCAGAACGACAGCAGCGGAGCCGAATTCCCGCCCGCGAAGCAGAGCACCGCGAGTAGGGCCGACAGCGCCCCACTGACCAGCACCAGCATCCGCAGCGGGGTCACGAAGCGGGCACCGAGCGCCACGACCAGTTGTAGGGCGCTGTTGAGCAATAGGTAGCCGCCGGACAGCAGTTCCGCTGTCGGCAGCGATTTGTGCGGCCACACCGCTAGGGCCACACCCATGATCATCGAGCAGGCACCGGCCACCAGTACCGTCTGCCGGGCTGCCCCGGCCAGTGGTTCCGTACGCCCTTCGACTCCGTTTTCGGGCATAGCTACATGATATGACCAGAGCCGCGGTTAGCGGCTCGTTTGCCCCATCCCGCTCCTCGCCGTGCACGCGCGGACACACCGCTCCGTTCGAATTACGCAGCCAGGCTGATGAATACGCCGGTGGCAATGGTGTCGTCGAGCCGCCACCACGCGTCGACCCGACCGGCAACCGCCGACTCCACAGGCGAGACCGGCACTTGCAGAAGGCGGTGGATACGAAGGATCCGATCGCCCACCGGGATGTCGGTGTAGAACAATCCATCCCGAGCTGGACCGAAACCTTCTGCGAGAGAGAGCGTATCCGCGACGTGCACCGTGACCGAGGGGTCCGGCGTGTCGCTCTCGCTTTGGGCCTGAGGCCGCGCGTTCCCGACGAGCGCGGAGACGATCTGGGCCACCGCGACCGGGTCACGGGTGGCGTCGTACACCCACCGGGTGCCGAGGACACCGTGTTCGGAAGTGCCCACAAGTGCCTCGGCGACGTCCGGCAGCGGTGCGCCCCGGTAGGTCAGCGGCACGTGGTAGGTGTGCGGCTGCGCGCCGGAGTGATCGGTGATGACCACGAATTCGATCCCGACTTCCCCGTCCGGGTCATCGAGCCGGAAACCGCCGGCTTTGCGCAGATCCGGTGGCTTTTCACCGCGATACCACGCGCGGCCGGGCAGCCATGAGGTCAGCAGTTCCATCTTCGTGGGAACCATGGTGGTCCGATGGATGACGGCCATGCTCGAGTCCTCCTCCGCGTCGCACACCGAGATGCACCGAGATGCACCGAGATGCACCGAGATGCACCGAGATGCACCGAGATGCACCGAGATGCACCGAGATGCACCGAGAGCCTAGTACGGAAGCCCTACGCCCGCTCAGGCGTCGTCGCGCCGGTCGGGCTCGGTAACGGGTGATTTGCGGCGAGCTTCGGCGAGGAGTTCGTCGAGCTGGGCCTCGGCGCGTTCGGCGCGCGCGAGGGTCTGCACGCGAGCTTCGTCCAGCGCTTCGAGCCGCTGAGCGGCTTCCGCGCGCGCCTTGTCGACAGTCGCGGCGGCCTCTGCGCGGACGGCGGCCAGTTCGGCGGCCGCGGCGCGACGGGTTTCGGCGAGCTCGGCGCGGGTGGTGTCGAGTTCGGCGCGTACTCGGCGCCATTCGGCTCGCGCTTCGTCGGCGGCTTCGGCGCGCTCCGCGGCGGCACGCTCGGCTCGTTCGGCCGCTCGTTCGGCGTCCGCCGCGCGCTGCACGGCGAGATCGCGCTCGGAATGGGCGGCCGCGACCAGGGCTTCCGCCTCACGCCGGGCGTGTGCGATGTCGGTCTCCGCGCGACGCTCGCCGCGCTCGACTTGTTCGGCGGCTTGCTTTTCGATGCGTTCGATCTGTTCGGCGGACTCGCGGCGCACGGTGCGGACTTCGGCTTCCGCTGCGCTGCGTGCGGCGAACACGTCATCGGCCGCCTGCTTGGTGACGCGTTCGACCTCACGCAGCGCGTCGTCGCGGGCCGAATTCGCCTCGGCGACCAGCCCTTCGGCGTGTTCGGCGGCGCCGGCCGCGTCGTCGGCGGCGGATTCGGCGAGTTCCCTCGCCTCCTGCGCCTCCCGCCGCGCCTGCTCGGCCACTACCGCCGCGCCTTCCGCCTCGGCGATCCGCCGCGCCGCGTCCACCTGAACCGCCTGCACCTGGGCTTCCGCGACCGCCGGGTCGGCCAGCGTGGACAACTCCGCGACCGCGGCGTTCAGCGTGGTGTTCAACTGCTCGGCGAGTCCCCGGAATTGGGTGAGCAGTTCATCGGCCCGCAATCGCGCAACGGTCACCGGCCCCGGCTGCGTCACAGTGACGGCAGTGGCCGCAGTCTCGGCCTCCTGCTGTTGCCGTTGCCGCTCGCGCCACGCACGCCAGCGCGTGTGATCGGGCCGGTCGCAGTACTCCGAGGGACGACCGGGTCCTGCTCCGCTCGGAATCGGGCGCGTACAGCCCGGATAGTTGCACACCTTCGACACGGCCAGATCGTAGCGTTCGATTCTGCGCAACCTCGCTTCCCCACCGAGGACGTATCACGCACTTCAGGCAGTGCGGCGGCCGGGCTGGCCGCAGTAGCGGAGTAGGCATCGAAGAACCGCGTGGACTTGCCCACCGGCAGAATCAGCCATGCAGCAGCCAGATCCGTCGCCGGATCGCCAGCGCCCAGCTCGCCGAAATCGAGCACGCCGGAGAGCATGCCTTCGCGGACAACCACTTCCAGTTCTGCGCCGGATGTTTGCCCTGCCGCGGTCGAGGACGGTCCCCCACACCGGCCGGGTCCGGCGGTCCCGGTGGTCAGAGGCCGGCTCGGCGGCGGACGGTGCGCTCGAGGATCCCGAGGGTGGCTTTGAGGGAGGACCGGGGAACCACCGGGAAGCTGAGCCGCTGCTTCCATTTCTCATCGATCTGTGACCAGTCGCAATACGACGTGACGAGGGTGCCGCCCTCGGCAGGTGCCAACCGGTAGCCGTAGATGTGGCCGAATCGGCGGCCACCGGTTTCGACTGTCCAGGCGATCTCCTCGTCCGGAACGAGCCTGGTGATGACGACCTCGACCTCGTACCTGCCCAGGGGAACGTCCCCGAGGGCCTCGCGATCCATGTGGACCAGGAATCGGTCGCCGGGACGCTCGACCGGCTTCCCTTCGGCGTCGATCAGCATTCCCGATGCGTCGATGTCCACGTGCCCTTTCGGGTCGGTCAGCACCGCGAAGACGGCATCGGGGGATGCGGGGATGAGCCGGGACACCTCGACCCGTTCGGCGTCTGCCGGTTTCCCTTCGGCAGGCGGCGTTTCCGCAGTGGCGATGAGAACCGCCCTGCCGAGGATGTGCGAGGTCATGGCGAAGCCGAGCAGGGCCGGGGTGGAGTCGACCGGCACGCCGATGGATTCGACGTCGAGGGCATGCACCACGACCAAGTATCGGTGTGGGCCGTGCCCTGGCGGAGGGGCCACGCCGCTGAACCTGGCCGCGCGGGCGTCGTTGGGCAACTGGAAGGAGCCGGTCGGCAGACCCGCCCCCGTGTCGTCACCGGCGCCCTCGGGCAACTCGGTCACGGTGGCCGGGATGTCGGCGACCGCCCAGTGCCAGAATCCCGACCCGGTCGGAGCGTCGGGGTCGTAGACGGTGACGGCGTAGCTCGCCGTGCCTTCCGGCGCGCCGCTCCAGGACAGCTGCGGGGAGACGTCCTTCCCGCCGGGAACGCCGGAGGAGAACTGCGCGGGCGGCCAAGCGCCGCCGTTGGTGACCGTGGTGCTGGTGACGGTGAAGGAGGCCGCCTCGGGGAGGCGGGCGAAGGGGTCGTTGGCGCTCATCGTGTCTTCTTTCCGTTCATCTACCGACATCCACGGTACAAAAATAATCGATTATTCTCTAGATGATCTATTATCTGGGTATGCATCGGACATCGCGCACTCCGGACTCACCCGGAAAGAAGATGCTCTCCGAGCAGGTCTACGCGCACCTACGGGGCGCGATCATGCGCGGGGAATACGCTCCCGGTCAGGCCCTCAAGCCGCAGGATCTGGCGAAGAAGATGGACGTGAGCCTTGCCGTCGTCCGCGAGGCGCTGGTGCGGGTGGTCGGCGAGGGCCTCGCCGACCGGCTGCCCAACCGCGGCTTCGCCGTTCCCGCCTTCTCCGACCGCCGATGGCAGGAGATCGCGGAGGCCCGCCGGACCATCGAACCAGTCCTATTGCGTATGTCCATCGAGCGCGGCGACCTGGACTGGGAGGCTCGCGTGCGAGCCGCCCACCACCGCATGGCCGGCACTCCGGTCTACCTACCGGGAGACGGCGAACACTACAGCGAGGCATGGTCCGAATCACACCGGCTTTTTCATCGAGCCCTGATCGATGGCTGCGGTAACCCAGTCCTACTGGAGACCTTCGACCGGCTGTGGACCGCCAGCGAGCTGACCCGCTGCTGGTCGACCCGCCGCAATCCCGACCGCGACGGCGTCGAAGAACACCGCCGACTGGAAGAGGCGGCACTGGCCCGTGACGCCGACGCCGCAGCCGACGCATTGGCCCGGCACCTCACCCTGACTGCCGCCGGACTGGAACCGTGATCGGTGAGGCCGGAGTGCCGGACAGGCGCGGCCCGTCCCCGGTGGGGCCGCCGGGGACGCGGACAGCATCAGCAGCTTCCTTCGGCGAATGGATCGCCTTCCCTGCCCGATAGCCGTGAGGTCGTGCGAGTTTCGGGAGTGACTCACGTCACTGGTCGATGCTGTCAGGGATTGGGGGGCTGTCTCGTTCAGGGAGCACGCGAACCAGACAGGAGCGAACCATGAAGCACCGCATCGTCGTCCTCGGGGCCGGATACGCCGGAGCCTTCTCCGCCGGATACCTGGCGCGCCAACTCCATTCCGACGACTTCGAGATCACTGTCGTCAACGCCGAACCCGATTTCGTCGAACGGTTGCGCCTGCATCAGCTCGCCGCCGGGCAGGATCTCCGCCACCGGCCGCTGGCGGAGATGTTCGCGGGTACCGGCATCCAGCTGCGACTGGCGCGGGTAACCGACGTCGACGTCGAGCACCGGAGTGTCACAGTCGCCGACGCCGAGGGCGTCGAGCGGCTCGGATACGACACCCTCCTCTACGCGCTCGGCAGCGCTGCCGCCGACCACGGCGTTCCGGGCGTCCACGAGCACGCCTTCCCCGTGGCCGCGCGGCCGTCCGCGCTGCGCCTGCGCGCACGCCTGGACGAGCTGGGCGGGGACGGGAAGGTGCTGGTAGTCGGCGGCAATCTGACCGCGATCGAGACCGCCACCGAGATCGCCGAATCACGCCCAGGCCTTCGGGTCGGCCTGGCCACCAGCGGCGAACTGGGCGGCTGGCTGGGCACGAAGGCTCGCCGTCACCTGCTGCGCGCCTTCGACAGGTTCGATATCACGGTCCACCAGCACACCGCCATCGAGCGCGTCGAGGAGGCGGCAGCGGTCGCCGCCGACGGCACCGCTTTCGCCTCCGACGCGACCGTGTGGGCCGCAGGCTTCGCCGTCCACCCGATCGCCGCCGCCAGCGGCCTCGAGGTGGTGGCCAACGGCCAGATCACGGTCGACCGTCAGATGCGGTCGGTCTCCCACCCGGACGTCTACGTCGCCGGTGACAGCGTCTTCGTCATCGGTGACAACGGTCGGCCGTTGCCGATGTCCTGCGCTTCCGCGGGATTCACCAGCATGCAGGCGACCGCCGCGATCATCGGGGACCGGACCGGGCGCAAGGTCTCGACGACCTCGCTGGCGTATGTCGGCAACCACATCAGTCTCGGCCGCAAGGATGGGATCTTCCAGCTGGTCGACGGTGACGCACGTGCGAAGTCGTGGGCTCTGTGCGGCGGGACGGCCGCGCGCGTCAAGTCGGCGATCCTTCGGACTGCCGCCTGGAGCGTGAGCCACCCGACCTTCGGAAAGCCGAGTCGCCACTATCGCTCGGCCACCACCGCAGAGCACTCGCCCCACGTGGTCGCCGCATAGGGTCGTGCTCATGGACACTGCCACCGTGGCGCGTTTCGAGGCCAGCCGCAATCGGCTGGCCTCCCTCGCCTACCGTCTGCTCGGCTCGGCCGCAGATGCCGAGGACACGGTGCAGGACGCGTTCCTGCGGTGGCAGGCCGCCGACCAGGAGTACGTCGATGTGCCCGAGGCATGGCTGACCAAGATCGTCACCAATCTGGCGCTCGACCGGCTCCGTTCGGCGAAGGTGCGCCGCGAACGCGCGGTCGGCGCCTGGATGCCCGAACCGCTCCTCGACGGTGACCCGATGCTGGGTCCGGCCGACACCGTCGAGCAGCGCGAATCGGTGACCCTGGCGGTGCTCACGCTCATGGAGCGTCTGTCGCCGATCGAACGGGCCGTCTACGTGCTACGCGAGGCCTTCGCCTACAGCCACGCCGAGATCGCCCAGATTCTCGGCATCACCGAGGCCGGCAGTCAGCAACACACCCACCGAGCCCGGCGCCGAATCGCCGCCGCGGGCAACGGCACCGACGTCGACCGAGCCGCGGCACGCCGAATCGTCGAGGCGTTCGTCGACGCCGCCTCCTCGGGCCGGACCGAACGGCTGCTGGCGCTGCTGACCGACGACGCGACCGGCATCTCCGACGGCGCCGGGCTGGGGCTGGCCGAGAAGCTGATCCGGTACTCGACCCCGCAGCGAATCGCCGGCGTGGTGCGGGCCGGCTTCAAACCGTCTCCGGCCAAGCGGAGACTCGCCGGCGGCTCGCCCTCGATCCATGCCGCCGTGGTCAACGGCTGCCCGGCCATGCTCGCCACGCTCGACGACCGCGTCGTGGGCGTGGTGGTCCTGGAGATCCGTGACGACAAGATCGCAGGCATGCGCGGCATCGCCGCGCCGGACCGACTCGGTCGCCTCACCGAAGAATGGCAGCGGCAGGAGCATGCCGCCCCGCTGATCGAATCGTGGTAAGCGGCTGTCCGACAGTTGATTTCACGTTCGTCAGTGGTCACTGACGCGTTGGTGGATCTGTTCGAGCTGATGCGCAAGATCAACACGGGGCGGATCGGCGGGTGGAACAGGAGATTGCCGAAGGCATGGGATGCGATCGATTTGCCGGGAAAGGGGCCGGTGGCCTTACGCGGCACGGTTGTTCAGCCAGGTGCGGTAGCGGCGCAGTGCGCGACGCTGGAGCACGGTCTCGTGGAGGAGAGCGACCTTGGGGTTGATCCCGGGACGCGCGCGCCGTCCGGCGCCGAGGCGGCGAAGCTGTTGTCGCACTCGGGCCATGCTCGCGGCGGACGCGACAGCCTTGTCCTTGATCTCCACGGGTGCGAGTTCGACCTTGGCGTCAGCGTCCCGGCGCCACCGGTTCGGCAGGTCAGGGTCGACGGCCAGCGCGCTGCCCATGCCGACGAGATCGATGCCGCCGGCCAGGACCTCCTCGGCCACCGGTCGCCGGAGGACACCTCCGGTCAGCATCAGTGGCAGCGGGCTGGTTGCCGCGAGTTCTTCGGCGAGAGAGAGGAAGTAGGCCTCACGGGCTCGGGTCCGCTGGTCACTGGCTTGGCCGGTCATGGCAGGGGCCTCGTAGCTGCCCCCGGAGAGTTCGACGAGGTCGACGCCGAGCGGGGCCAGCATCGCGAGCACGGTCGCGGCGTCGTCAGCATCGAAGCCGCCGCGCTGGAAGTCGGCGGAGTTGAGTTTGACCGCGACGGCGAAGCCGGAAGCGACCGCGGCCCGCACCGCACGCACGATATCGAGCAGCAGCCGGGCCCGATTCTCCAGGCTGCCGCCCCACTGGTCGGCGCGCCGGTTGGTCAGCGGCGAGAGAAACTGCGACAGCAGATAGCCGTGGGCGGCATGGATCTCCACACCGTCGAACCCAGCCGCCTCGGCCCGACGCGCCGTCTCGGCGAAGCGCTGCACGGTTTCCTCGATCTGCCGCGGGGACATCTCGACCGGGTCGGCGAATCGCTTGCTGTTCTTGCCGACATCGACACGGATCGCCGACGGCGCCCAGGCGACGCCGGGCATGTCCGCGCGCACCTGCCGGCCGGGATGGTTGATCTGCATCCACACCCGCGCGCCGCCGCTCTTCGCGGCGACGGCCCACCGACGGAACGGTTCCAGCGGCGACTCCGCGTCCAGGACGACTCCGCCCGGCCCGGTGAGCGCCTCGGCGTGGACCATGACATTGCCGGTGATGATCAGTCCGACCCCGCCTCGACTCCAACGTCGATAGAGCCGGAACAGGGACTCGTCGGGGAGTTGACCGGTTGCGGCCATGTTCTCCTCCATAGCGGCCTTGGCCAGCCGGTTGGCGACCACGGAGCCGTTCGGGAGGGTGAACGGCGCGAAGACCGGTGAAGTCCGCTCCGCGCCGCCTGACCTCGCAGGGATGGGGGCTGTTGATGGCATCGCCGCTCCTGAATGCGGTAAGTTTACATTGCTAACATGAGCCTAGAAAGGGATGTAAGCGATGTCAACTTCGGCGAAGAGGAGTGGCTACCATCACGGCAACCTCAGGGCGTCGCTACTGACGGCGGCGATGCACCTACTCGAAGTCGGCGAACCGTTCTCGCTGCGTGCCATCGCTCGCGAGGCAGGCGTGTCGCCGACCGCGCCCTATCGGCACTTCGCCGACCGCGACGCCCTGGAGTCCGCGCTGGCCGTGCAGGGCTTACGTGACCTGAAGGCGGACCTGAGCGACGGACGCGAGCTCCCGACATCGGCGGCGGGGCTCGGCGAGCTGGCGGTCGCCTATGTCGAGTTCGCCCTGCGCCGGCCGGCGTTGTTTCGCCTGATGTTCGGCAACGCCTGCGACGAGGGCAACGAGGAGCGGGTCCAGGCGGCAGCGGAAATCCACGATCTCGTACAACTCGCGATGAAGCAGGTCTTCCCGGACGGCGACCCCCAGGCGCTGGCCTCGGCATGGTGGGCGCTGGCCCATGGCATGGCATACCTACACCTGGACGGCAAGCTCCCGGCGGAGTCGAGCCACGAAGTGGCCGATCGAGTGCGCGCCGCGTTCGCCGCGATCCTTTCCGCGCGCACACAGTAGGCCGGCGCCGCCCAGAGTGTGCCCACTCACACCGACACGGGTGTTGACAGTGCTCACATCCCGCCCTAGCCTTGCCAATGTGCGCAATGTAAACATTCAGGAGGATGACCAACCATGAGCAAACGCATCTTGAACGTCGTCACCAACGTCGGCCACTACGACGACCCGTCCCACCCGACCGGTTTGTGGTTGTCCGAGCTCACCCACGCCTGGCAGGTCTTCGAAGAGCACGGATTCGAGCAGACCATCATCAGCCCGGCGGGCGGCCCCGCTCCCCTCGAACCGCGGTCACTGAAGTTCCCCAACTACGACAAGACCGCGAAAGCCTGGCGTGCCGATCCGGCACGGATGGCGCTGCTGGAGAACACCGTCAGCCCCGACCAGATCGACTCGGCCGACTACGACGCCATCTATTTCACCGGCGGGCATGCGGTGATGTACGACTTCCCCGACAGCGAGGGCCTGCAGCGCATCACCCGGGAGATCTACGAGCGCGGCGGCATCGTCTCCTCGGTCTGCCACGGCTACTGCGGCCTGCTCAACACCAAGCTCTCCGACGGGTCCCACCTTGTCGCCGGTCGCAGGGTGACCGGGTTTGCCTGGCAGGAGGAAGTCCTTATCCGCGTAGACAAGCTCGTGCCCTACAACGCCGAGGACGAGATGAAAAAGCGCGGCGCCCGCTACGAGAAAGGCAAGCTGCCGTTCCTCTCCTACGCCGTGGTCGACGGCAACCTCGTGACCGGCCAGAACCCCGGATCAGCCAAGGAGACGGCGAAGAAGGTCGCCGCCCTGCTGTGACCCCTCCGCACCGGCGTCCGACCCGAAGTGGATGGCCCACGCGCCGCCGAGCCGGGCGGACATCTACCGCTGCCCCGCCTGCCGTACGAACGATTGTTCCTCGGCCCGTGACAAGCAGGTGTAGTCCACCGCTGGATACAGGGCTTCACGCACGACAGCGTCGGGGTGACCCACGGCTGCGGTTCGATGCAGCTCTGCTGGACGGTTGCGCTGCCCCTGAAACGACGGGATCGACCGGATCGGCGCCACCCGCTCGGACGCCACCGCCGTGGCGTCCGGCAGAAGCGACGGACCTCTCCAGCCTCTGGATCGACGAAGCCGACTTCGAACCCTCGAACTGGCTCCGCCGCTACCCCGCTTGGCACCAGGTGCAGACCATGCCCCTGGCTGGTCACCGACCACCTCCCACTCCGACGCTTTGGCATAGGTCCAGGGAGTCGAACCGGTGTGTATGCCAGATAAGGCGTGAGCGTTCCTCGGGATAAGGCTGGGTAGTCGGCTGGGCGCTGTAGACACGAGTGGATCGGCTTCCCGGATCGTAGGACGCCCAGCCAGGGTTTCCGGTGGTCGCGAAATGCACCCAGTCGCTGCGCATTTGATAGGAGACCTCCAGGACCTCATTCGCGGCGTTCGGGTAGGCCAAGGGGTGGCCACGCACCTCGTCGGCGCTGAGCGTGCCGAACACAAGCAGCATGTCGAGGCTGTGCGAGGCACCCTGATCCCGGCGGAAGCTCCAGCACAGTTCATAGAGCCACACGGGTCCATGCCCGGCGTATTGGGCATCGGCGAGATGCAGGCTCGGCATCCGAAGCAGCCAGTCGGAGTTGACGAGCTCATACAGCTGTTCAGGGGCGGCCTCCGGGTAGGCGGCGCGGTATCCGCCGCTGCTGTCCGAGACGGGCGCGAGACGTTCGAGTGCGGCGGTCGCCTGCTCATCGGTCATCTCTGTGCCGCGCCGGGCGTTGAACAGCGAGTACTCGTCACGGGTGTGTCCAATGAGCAGATCGATACCCCGCGCGGCACCGTTGGCGAGCGAATGCCACGGCGCAGCAGGCAGTACGACGCCATCGACAACCGGTGAGAACGGCGTAGGCGTCAGCGCCGTGGGTCCCCACGATTCGACGAATTCGGGCATCTTCCGACTCACCGCGTCGGTCGCCTCGATCAGCGCACGCGGCGGGATACCGGCGAGCTCATCGACGGTGGCGCGCACACCGAGTTCCGCGGCGATCGTCGCGGAGATCGCGCCGGCGAGCCGTGGGGAGAAGTACGTGCCCGGCAGGCTCTGCGATATCGCACGACGAAACAGCCCCGCTGCCATGGGCATAGCGAGCAGCGCCGCGACAGAACCAGCCCCTGCGGACTGGCCGAACACAGTGACGTTGCCGGGATCGCCGCCGAACGCGGCGATATTGTCCTGTACCCACCGCAAGGCTGCGATCTGGTCGAGAATGCCGCGGTTGTCCGGGGCTCCGGCGATGTGGGCGAAACCTTCCACGCCCACTCGATAGTTCATGCTGACCATCACCACACCGCACGCGGCGAGAGTCGCACCGTCCTGGTGCGGGTTGCTGGCGGCGCCCTCGAGGTATCGGCCCCCGTGAATCCACACCATCACCGGCAGCCGGGCGGTACCAGGCTCGGGTGACCAGACGTTGAGCGTCAAACAGTCCGCGGAATCATCATCGGCGCTGCCGGACACCGACGACATCACCGAACCTCGATGGCTCGCTTGGGGAACCGGTGGACCGAACTCCAGCGCGTCGCGGACACCATCCCAGCGCTGTACTGCAACGGGAGCCGCGAACCGACGCGCGCCGAATGGTGACTCGGCGAAGGGGATGCCCCGGAAGATCGCGACTGCGTTCTCCCACCTGCCGCGCACAATCCCCGCAGTCGTTCGGATCTCTGGTTCGAAACGCCCCCAACCTTCAACGCGCACATCAGAACCCCCGCCAGTCACGCCCACCACCCCGTCCATGCCGTTCGTCGACGCCAGATCGCGGGTGATCATGCCACAGTGGCCGAGAATTTCGAGACATTGGCCAGATACACATTTACGGTCGTCAGATTCACTGATACTTGGCCAGTTTCATTGAGACGGGACACTCCAGGTCCAGTCGTCTCCGAAATCAGCCCTCCAGTTCTGACCTCCGATAAGTGAACCTTATCGGCGGTCAGGACGACGCTTCATGTCCGGCTACCGTTGTGATAATTACGTTTCGTAGCGTTGGTAGTGACGTAACTAAACCGCCACGAAAAGAGCGAAAAACTGGGTACCCCCTCTGCTGACTTCAAATGTCAGTTCTCATCTGATCTGCCGGGATAGGTGATAACCGAAGTGGCTTGCCTGTCGGGACGGGCCGAAGGATGCCCTCTGCCCAAAGCCGTATCCCCCGCGAGCTTCGTGAGGACGTCGGCCGTGTCGCTCGCAACGCCGAGGTGACCCTGGAGCAGATCGCCGCCGATTTCGGGATCCACCCGGTGACGCTGGCGAAATGGATGCGCCAGGCCGACGTCGAGGAGGGAACCGAGCCGGTGTCCGGCGGCATCCTGCGTACCGATCGCGGATCGCAAGCCCGGCCGATTCCGCAGCCGAAAGTTCGCACGCCCCGACTCTTCACGGCATGACCGGATCGGTGGGCCGCGTCGGCGCGGCCGGTGACAACACCTGATCGAACGGACCTATAACGTCACTGTGACGCATGGTGTTTCCGTGCGTCAGCGCGCATCGGACGGCACTAGCGCAGGCGAATTGTCACTCGACAGACTCCGCAAGTGCCGCCGCTTCGGTGCCGTAGGCTGGCATTCCTGCGCCGAAAGTCGTGGCGCGAACGAGTCCGTCATCGTTAGGAACACGGGAGCCGAACCATGGACGATCGATCCAGTGTGGTCGCGGTTCCGGAGTCGGTGCGCACCGAGTTGCGTCGTGGGGTGCGCAGCGTGCTGGTCGATGCGGCGGCACTGCGGCTGGTGCGTGACCGTTTCGATGACGATCAAGCCGGATCGCTGCGGCGGTATCTCGAAGCGTCGCAGTCGGCGAACACGCTGCGCGCTTATCGGGCCGACTGGGTGGCGTGGTCGGCGTGGTGTGCCACCGAGGGGCGTCAGGCATTGCCTGCCGACGCGCTCGACGTGGCCGTCTATCTCGCGGCGGCGGCCGACGCCCGCCGCGCCGGCGGCGAATGGGCGTTCAGTCCCGCGACTTTGGAACGCAAGTCGGCCGCGATCGCCGCGGTGCACGCGGCCAACGGCCTGCCGTCACCGACTCGATCCGATGTGGTGCGCCTGACGCTGCGCGGCATCCGCCGCACCCGGCGGGCGCAACCCCGACGTAAACGCCCTGTCCTGCTGCACACTCTCGATCAACTGCTGGGCGGACTACCCGAACCGGGCTGGCCCGCCGAACCCGCCCGGCGCCGGGATTCGCTCGTGCTGCTCGTCGGTTTCGCCGGCGCCCTTCGCCGCAGTGAACTGGCCGGTCTGCGCATCGGGGACGTCGAAGTCGGTCTCGACCACACGACCGGCGAACCGATTCTGTTGATCCGGCTGCCCGCGACGAAGACCGACCCTACCGGCGCGGCCGAACAGCGCGTGGCGCTCCCCCGTGGCCGCCGTCCCGCGACCTGCCCGGTCTGCGCCCTCGCCGACTGGCTACGCCTACGCGAAACACACGCCGCTGCGGGGACTATCGGTGTCCGGTCCTGGCTCGCCGACCTTCCCGCGAGATCGGCCGACATCCACCGTTGCCACGGCTTCACCGGCACCACGCTCACCGACGCGGATCTACCTCTCTTCCCCACCGTCAACCGGCACGGCGCGATCGGCGACCGCGCCATGTCCGGGCGGGCGGTCGCCGAACTTGTCAAGCGTTATGCCGCCAGGGCCGGGCTGGACCCCGACCTGTTCTCCGGACATTCGCTGCGCGCCGGCTTCGCCACACAGGCCGCGCTCGGCGGCGCCAGCGACCGCGAGATCATGCGTCAGGGACGCTGGACCAACCCGCGCACCGTTCACGGCTACATCCGCACCGCCAACCCCCTGGAAGACAACGCAGTGACCAAGCTCGGATTGTGAGCCCGGAATCAGGATGAATCGCATTGAATGCAACACCGCATTCTCGCGATGAAGGCTGCGACGCACATCGAGAGCAATTGCCACCCTCGCGGGTCACCGCGAAAATCTCGCCCTTGATTACATTTTCCGGCCGTGCACGGGTCCACCTGGCTCGGCGTGCCGGTAAGGATCGTGTCACCTGGTACATGAAGCTGTCGTAAAAGCCCCGCCGAGGATCTGCCGGCCGACTTCGAGGAACGCCGCATTTCGCACTACGAGAAGCTGGGCAAAGCCCTGGATCCGACGAAATTCATCAATGACCTGCGCGAGGAGATGGGCGCCGAACTCGACGCCCTGCACGCCGCACTGCCGCACTGTCCCTGGTTGGAGATCAAGGAGCGCCGGCAGGGCGCCATCAAGCTGCTAGGGCTACCCAAGGCGCTGGAGCCGCGCTACCGAAGTCGTGAATTGCAGCGGGAGATCAACAGCGGCCTGAACGTGGTCGAGTCCTGGAACAGTGCCAACTCGGTCATCTACTACGGCAAGACCTCCGAGATCGCGTCCAACCGGCGCGACGAGCAGGAGATGAGTGTGCTGCGCCTGCTCATCTGCCAGGCCGCCCTGGTCTACGTGAATGTCCTGATGATCCAGGACGTTCTCGCCGATCCGGACTGGGACGGCGTACTTGCCGCCGAGGACGAGCGCGGCCTGACCCCGCTGTTCTGGTCGCATGTACTGCCGTACGGCGAGGTCGAACTCACCATGACTACCCGCCTTGCTCTCGGCGGATGACTCCGACTCACTCCATCGAGTGTGAGTGGCGCACATCACATCGCATCGTGTCATGTCTCGGTGATCCGCGGTGTCTTGAGGGCATGACCGAACACAACACACACCACAAGGTCGTCGTTATCGGCGGCGGTTATGCCGGCACAGTCGCGGCCAATCATCTGCGGCTGCGCACCGACGTCGATATCGCGCTTGTGAATCCCCGCCCGAGGTTTGTCGATCGAGTCCGGCTGCACCAGTTGGTTGCCGGTACCGGCGATGCGACGGTCGATTACGGCACGCTGCTCGGTGAAGGCATCGAGCTGGTGGTCGACAGCGCCACGCGCATCGACAGCGCCGCCCGCACGGTGCGACTGGCGTCGGGGGGCGCGCTGGACTACGACCATGTCATCTACGCGGTCGGCAGCACGGCGGCCATACCGTCGGTGCCTGGTGCGGCCGAGTTCGCTTTCCCCATCGCTGAATTCGAGGCTGCGCAGCGGCTGCGCGCCAGGCTGGACGAGTTGCCCCTCGATGCTCCGGTCACCGTGGTCGGCGGCGGGGCAACGGGTATCGAAACGGCCGCTGAACTCGCCGAACAAGGACGCATGGTCACTCTGGTGTGTGGTGGATGCCTGATGCCGTCACTGAGTGCGCCGGGTCGCCGTTACGTCGCCAAGTGGATGTCGCGGCACAATGTCGTCGTGCTCGAGGCCAGCAAGGTGACCGAAGTCCGGCCGGATGCGGTCGTTTTCGCCGACGGGGGGATGCGTCCGAGCACGCTCACCATCTGGACGACCGGATTCGGCGTGCCGAAGCTGGCGGCAGACAGCGGGCTTCGCACCGATGCCCTCGGCCGGTTGCTCACCGACGAGACACTGACGAGCATCGACGACGAGCGCATCGTGGCGACCGGCGACGCCGCCGCACCTTCAGGGCAGCCGCTGCGGATGAGTGGCCAGGGCGCGGGCCCGCTCGGGGCGCAGGCCGCCGATACCGTGCTGAGCCGCGTCGCGGGCACCGAACCCGCGGCGATCGACCTGGCCCTGTTGGGAACCTGCGTCAGCCTCGGCCGCCATGTCGGTATCCGGCAGCTCGCGCGCAAAGACGACATCGCGATCAACCTCTACATCGGCGGTCGTGCGGGCGCGAGAATCAAGGAGATGACCTGCAAGATCGGGGTAAGCAAAATCCGCCGGGAGGCCCGCAAGCCGGGTTCGCTGGCCTGGCTCAAGGGCGGCCCGCGTCCTGAACAGTCGTCCTCCACCGGACAGGTGGTCGGGTCCGCATGATGACCGACGAGCACACCGAGCGTTTCACCTTGCTGCGGCCGTTGCTGTTCACGATCGTCTACGAAATCCTGGGCTCGGCGACCGAATCCGACGACGTGCTGCAGGACAGCTATCTGCGATGGGCCGAGGTGGACCTTGCGACGGTGCGCGACACCAAGTCGTATCTGGCCCGGCTGGTGACCCGTCAAGCGCTCAACTCTGTGCGCGCCGGCACGCGCCGTCGTGAGGACTACATCGGCCCGTGGCTGCCTGAACCACTGCTGGTCGACGAGCACGACGCATCGGCGGATATGGTGCTCGCCGAGTCGGTATCGATGGCGATGCTCGTTTTGCTGGAAACACTCACTCCACACGAACGTGCGGTATTCGTGCTGCGCGAGGTGTTCGGCTTCGACTATGACGAGATCGCCGCAGCGGTGGGCAAATCCGTGATGACGGTGCGCCAGGTGGCCCACCGTGCGCGCTCCCACGTACACGCGCGGCGTAAACGCTTCGAGCCCGTCGACGCAGCCGAGATCGCGCACATCACCGAACAGTTCATGACAGCGGCGACCACTGGTGACACGGCCGGGCTGCTCTCGCTCCTCGCTCCCGAGGTCACCTGGACCGCCGACAGCGGCGGCAAGGCCACCGCGGCGCGGCGACCGGTGGTGGGCGCGGAGAAGGTGGCCGCAGTCCTCATCAAACTGTTCCACGCCAGGCAGCCGACGTCGGACATGCGGATAGAGATGGTCACCTGCAACAACACGCCCGCGATGGTCGCCTACCGCGGCGAGCTGCTCGAAGGTGTCTTCCTGATCGAGATCTCCGACGGGCAGATCACCAACCTCTACGCCATCCGCAACCCGGACAAACTCGCCACGGTGACGGTCCCGCGCAGGATCAGCCGGTAAGGCCGGACGATGTCGTGGTGTTCCGTATGCCGATCCGCCACCGGAACACCGGGCTCGGCAGCCAGGTCTACGACTGGGCCGACCCGTTCGGCAAGCTGTTCCTGCAAACCCTTACCATGGTTGCCGAATTCGAGGCTAACCCGATCACCTGCGGACCCGCGAGGGCATGGCCAAGGCCCGCGCGAAAGGCCGCCTCGAGGGCAAGCAGCCGAAACCATCTCTCGCCGAGCGGAAAACGATCCACCGCCGCTACCACGACCCCGCCGATGACGCGAGCCTGGCAGACCTCGCCGAGGAATACAGCGTCGGCCGCTCCACCATCCACCGCATCATCAGCGCAGCCGCACCACGCGCATAGCGCTCATGTACCTGGTGACACGTTCCTTACGGTCACCCCGCCTCGTGGGCACGTCTCCTGATTTCCGGGGTGGCACCGATCTCGCGGCAAGTCGCCATGACAAGCGGCGGTCGGACAGTCGGCGGCCGGAGCGGATCACAGTATTTCATGGCCCGCGCCGATCTCGGCACTGCCGACTCCCTGACCTGGGATATGACAGAACGAGTGCGTCAATTTGAACCGAAGGCCACCTGTTCGACTTTCTCGTTTGCGCGAAGCGGCATTTTATGTCCGCTGCGACAGGCCGATACCGTCGAATTCACGGAGTGGAATTTTCGGTCGGCCGAAGAGTGCGCGGCCGCATTGCGCGCCGGTGACGTAACCTCGGCGGAACTGACCGACGAAGCGATCGCTCATATCGAGCGGGACGGCAAGGTGGCGGCCGGCGTTCTTTCGTAGCGGCCGGCGACGGTGCGGGGTTGTTCGAGCCGGTTGATACCGCGGCGAGCATGTTGCGTGCCGGTAGATAGCGGGTCGAACGCCGGTGGCCGGCGTGGCAAGCGGCGGCGGCCGGCCCTTGTGAGGTGAATGGCGTTCACCTATGGTGGTGAACGCCATTCACCTCCGAGAGGGTTTCGCTGTGCCCATTGATTCGCACCCGTCGACGTCTCCGACTGCCGACCGTGGCGTCATGGCCGTTCTGGCGGCTGGTGGCATCGTCACCACGCTGGTGCAGACCGCAGTCGTGCCGCTGCTGCCGCAACTGCCCCGGCTGACCGGCGCGGCACCGGTCGATGTCGGGTGGGTGGTCACACTTACGCTGCTGACCGGCGCGGTCGCCACCCCGCTGCTTGGGCGTGCCGGGGACATGTACGGCAAGCGGCCGATGCTTCTGCTCGCGCTCGGGGCACTCGCCGCCGGGTCGCTGGTGTGCGCATTCGCCTCCACCCTCCCGTGGCTGTTGGTAGGGCGGGCGCTGCAGGGTGTGGGCGCGGCGGTGGTGCCGCTGTCGATCAGTTTCCTGCGGGGTGTGCTGCCGCCGCAGCGGACGGGTTCCTCGGTGGCGCTGATGAGTTCGACGGTGGGCATCGGCGCGGCTCTTGGTCTGCCGCTGGCCGCGCTGTTGGTGCAGTACGCGGACTGGCACGCGATGTTTTGGGCCATGACCATGCTCTCGACGGGTGTGCTCGCCCTGGCGTGGCGGCTGCTGCGGAAAGAGCTGGTCCGGTCGCCGGGGCGTTTCGACCTACTCGGGGCGTGCGGGCTGAGTGCGGGGCTAGTGTTCTTGCTGCTGGCTTTGTCGAAGGCAGGTGAGTGGGGCTGGGGCAGTTGGCGGGTTCTCGGCCTGTCGGGGGCGGCGCTGCTGATCCTGACGGGCTGGACTGTCCACCAGCGCCGCGTGTCGCGGCCACTGGTGGACGTGCGCCTCGCGATGCGTCCGGCGGTTCTGCTGCCCCACCTGGCCGCGTCGCTGGCCGGGTTCGCCTTCTACGCCAACTCCCTCGTCACCGCGCAACTGGTCCAGGCGCCCCGGGTCACCGGGTACGGTCTAGGGCTCTCGGTGGTGGCGGCGGGTGTATGCCTACTGCCCAGCGGTGTGATCATGGTGTTGTGTGCTTCCTTGTCCGCCCGCCTGTCCGCCGCCCGCGGGGCCAAGGCCACCCTCACCCTGGGCACGATGATCATCGCGGGCGGCTATGGCCTACGCATCGCCGACAGTCGGCAATTGTGGGCGGTCATCGTGGGCGCGGCCGTGGTCTCGGTCGGCACGGCACTCGCCTACTCCGCCCTGCCCCTGCTGATCATGCGGGCGGTGCCGCTGGAGCAGACCGCGGCAGCGAACGGCCTCAATGTTCTCATGCGCACCATCGGGCAAGCCTTGTGCAGCGCGGTGGTCGCCACCGTGCTGGCCCAGCACACCCGCCCGTTCGCCGACACGGCGGGCGTGGCCGTGGCGGCGCCGACCCTGAACGGGTACCGGATGGCCTTCGCCGTCGCAGGCGCGGTCGCTCTGCTGGCCTGCGCGGCCGCCTGTCTCGTCCCGCGCCAGCCGCGATCCGCGCCGTCCCTCCTCCAGGAGCCTGAACAAGATGTCCGACCCGAACTCCCCCTCTCCGCGCAGTGCCCGCCTGCGATCGAGGTCCATAGATCCGCCGAAGCCCGACCCGGCCCAGGACCGGTCGGCACGACCGCGTGATGCCGACGCCCGCCGTGCGGACATCCTCGCCGCAGCCCGGCGCGCCTTCGCACGCCACGCCTACGCCGACACCACCATCGCCGCCATCGCCGACGACGCAGGCGTGAGCCCGGCGCTCGTGATGAAGTACTACGGCACCAAGGAACACCTGTTCACCCAGGTCTTCACTTTCGACGCCGACGCCACCGCCCTCTTCGACGCCCCCTTGGACCGCCTCGCCCGGCACATGGTCTTGCATCTGATCGCCACCCAACGCGGAAAGACCCGCGACCCGATCCTGCGCATCGCCTTCTCCCGCCACCACTTGGAACTCGGCGGGCAGGCACGAGCCAACTTCCGCACGCAGGTCATCGACGCCCTCGCCGCCCGCCTCCCTGGCCCGGGCGCCCCGCTGCGAGCGGAGATGGCCATCGGTGTGCTGCTCGGCCTCGGCGCCCTCTACGCGACCGTCCAAGCCGACCAGCTCACCCAACTGGACCCCGACGAAGTCGCCGACCTGTACGTCCCACTCCTGCAACCCCTGCTCTGCGGCGAGGCCCCGACGGGCAGCTGACCAGCGCGGGATTGGCCGAACCCCCACTGGGTGGGGTGCCAGTGGCCTTGTGTAAGTGCCGTGGAGAGAAGCCCGTACCTGATATTTGCTGGCGATATGCTGACTGAGTGCTGTCAGTCCAGGCGCCGATGCTGGCCGTCTCCGGACGGCCACCGCGGGAGCACGGCCGGTGGGCGTTGGAGATGAAATGGGACGGCATTCGCGCCCTCGCGCGGTGCCGGGCGGGGGAATGCCGGTTCTACAGTCGCAACAATCGGGATCTCAGTGGGTCATTTCCTGAGCTCACGGCGGTTCTCGCCGAACTGGGCGAGGGGGGTGAGCTGATCCTCGACGGGGAGATCGTGGCGCCGGATCCGAAGACGGGGGCGCCGTCGTTCGCTCGCCTGCAACGGCGGATGCATGTCGTCTCCCCCAGCGCGGAATTGCTGCGAGGATTCCCGGCGCAGTATCTGGCGTTCGATCTCCTGGCTGTCGAGGGTGCGTCCATCATGAACCTGCCCTACACCGAGCGTCGCGAGCGTTTGGCGGAACTGGCGCTGGACCGGCCTCTGGTCCGGACCCCGCCGTACTACCACGATATCGACGCCGACACGCTGCTCGACGTCGCTCGCGAACACGGCTTGGAGGGAATAGTCGCCAAGCGTCTCGATTCCGCCTACTACCCCGGGCGGCGGTCTCCGTTGTGGATCAAGACGCCGCTGCGCAAGACGACCGAGGTCGTCGTAGCGGGCTGGCTGCCCGGTACGGGCCGTTTCTCCGCGACGTTCGGCTCGCTGGCGCTGGGTGCCTACGACGACAACGATCAGCTGGTGCACGTCGGCAATGTCGGCACCGGCTGGACCATGCGCGACCGCCGTTCGCTGCAAGTTCGCCTGAACGAGCTGTCCCGCTCCGACACGCCCTTCGACGTCCCTCCGCCGCGCGCGGTGGCGGCATCCGCCCACTGGGTCGAGCCGGTCCTCGTCGGCGACATCGAATATCGCGAAGCCACCTCCGAGGGCCTGCGCCACCCCAGCTGGCGCGGGCTGCGCCCCGACAAGTCTCCGCGTGAGGCGAAAATGCCTTTATAGAACCAAATGCACCGCTGTATTGCTGATTGCTCGCACCGTTTTGGCTCGTAGATCGCTCGTCAGCGTAGGCGTACATCACCGCTGACTGGAACTGCGCTCCTGCCGATCCGCGTTCGGGTGGCGAATCGCTACCACGCGAAGTTCTGCGAGCGGGATTGACCGGGTCGTGCGGATCAGTACTCCCAGGGGTCGAGCCCCGCCTCGTATGCGGCTGCCTCGTCCTTGTCGTGCAGGAAACGCGGGTCCACCACGCCCTCGAGTGAAGTGTCGCTGATCGGTCCTGGATGCCACTCATTGCGCACGAGTTTCAGCAGGAACTCGGCCATTCCGCACGGATACACCGACCACTCGTGGTTCATGCGGGAGTACACCGCGACTGGCCATCGATCCGGGTCCTGGTCCGTCGTGATCCAGCACAGAGTGTCGGCCGCAGCTGTTCCGCCCCAGATGAGCAGGTCCTCGAGCCGATACCGGCCCCTGTCGGCGGGAGCCCACTCGTTGACCCCCTTGTCCGCGAGCGCTGCCTGCGAGAGCCTCGATACCTTCACCATCCGCGCCTCCTCCGAGGAGACGACAGGGGTGAACACGACGACCATCTCCTCGATCGTGCCGCTGCCGAAGGCTGCAACGAAGGACCGATAGTCGGCCGGAAAAGCAGTTTCGTAGATCTTCTCCGCCGCACTCCAGTTGACGGTGTCCCCGCAGGTCGGCCCGATGCACGACAGCACTTCTCCGAGGCCCGCCATGGCGGGCTGATCCTCACTCACGCTCCAGTTCCCATCGAGTCGGTGCCCCACCATGTTGTGGCATTGTTTGTCCTTCAGGCTGTGCATCTCTCGTCGGGGCGCGCCATATCCGCCCGGTTTCGGCGAATGCTACTGCACCCCTATGACCTATCCGTCGACGCGAATGGAACGGAAGCCTGGAGCCAGGCGATCTCCCGCAAATGTCAGCGCCGGTCGCCTCGCTGCTCACTGGGCCCGGCGCTGACCGATTCAGTCAGCGCGCTATGCGGCTACTTAAGACTGGTGTCAGGGCTTGATCCCGGCCAGGATCGAGTCCCAGGTGCCCGGTGGGAGGCTCCCTATGTGGCTGCCCCCGGCTTGTTCGGTGTGGCTCACTAATGGCCTGCGTCCCATCGGGTTACCGTGCGGGTGCGGCTGGAAAAGGTCTGCCCTGGCTCGAAGTAGCGGTGCCCTTCCCGCACGGACACCCAGTTCGTTCGGACTTCTGGAAGGACGGCGGGCGCAGGTGCGGGTGTTCGCCACCGGCAACGGCTACGTGATGTCCGGTTCCGGGTCGGCAGTGCTGCCACCGCAGTCGAATGCGTCGTCGGCCGAGTCACCGTCGCGGGTCGGCTCCGCCCGAAGCAGTTGCGGCTGAGCCCGATCGCGCCGAGCTTGCCTCCTCGCGCAACGTGATCTGGTCGCGAGTTGATCGTCGAGGTCGACGACCTGGTCGCCGGAGGCCCGTAGGCCAGGCCCGGCGTCGAGCGGCCGGTCGGTGCCTAGCGGCTCGGGGAACCAACCTCTTCAGAGGAAAACGCGAGCGATCTCCAGCCACCGCCGTGCGTCCGCGCCCACCGCGGTGAGGTCGGTTTCGGCCAGGGACCTGCGCTGGGTGACTCGAAGACAGAAGTCGAAGGCACTGCCCTGCACCCGTTGCCCGGCATCTTCCGGGCCCCAGCCCCAGGTCCGGCCGTCGGGCCCCGTCAGCTCGACGCGAAATGGCTCTGCCGGAGTTGGCAATTGGGCCGCGTAGAACGACAGCTCTCGTCCTACGACTCCCAGCGAGGCCACATGGCGGAGCCGATCCGTCGGACGGTGTGAGACGCCCAGCGCATCGAAGACATCCTGCCCGTGCGCCCACGTTTCCATCAGTCGAAGCGGCACCATGAGCGCGGCGGTCAGCTGCGAGCCGTACCACGGAAACCCATGGTCCAGTGGAACATCACGCAGCGTCGCCGCCACCTCGGCTCGACCGGCACGCCATTGTTCCAGCAGTACCGAGCGCGGTTTCGCCGCTCCCGCGGCGGCGTCGTGATCGGCGTATCGCCTGCCTGCGGCTTCGGCCCGCTTCAGCACGGCGTCGAATGCCTGTGGGGTCTGTATGGCGATGAGAACGTTCGCATCAGTTGCGGCAAGATGAGCGATCTGGTGGGCGATTGTCCACCCTGTCGCCGGTGTGTCCTTGGACCAGTCGGCTTGCCCTGATACCAGGGCGTCGAGTTCATCTCCTTCAGCAACCGAGTCGGGCAGAGCAAGATCGCGCTCCACATCGGACATGTCAAGGCGTAGTCCAACATCCGGTATCGCCTTCACACGCATGGTCGAACATGATCACCATCAATGTAGCCGCCGACCGTGCCACGCAGCCGACGCATCCGGAAATCCCGCGGAACCGGGTAGTCCGCCCCAGCCTGTCCGGCCGGGGCGGACCTGCACCGGTTCCGCGCCCGCGCGCTCAGACGGTCGCGACCGGAGCCCCTGCGCCGGTCGCGCCGACCCGGCGACGCCGCCTCGGCGCCAGTAGGGTCGGGTGCTTCACGGACCAGGCCGCGAGCGAGCAGATCAACTCCTTCACGCGGGCGGCCTTGCGGCCCACGTCGACCTTGGAGGTCGGCTGATCCTCCTTGGTCACCTTCTGCACGATGGCATCGCGGCGGCCGAGGCTGATGCACTGGCTGTTGTAGCCGATGGGGGCATCGGGAATCTCACGTCCGGTCAGCCGAGCGGCAATGGCATCGGCGCCCAGCCAGGCCATCGGGGAGGCGGTGGCGCAGCCCATGCGCAACATCCTGCCACCCACTCCCGCGGCGTGCGCGGCATCGCCGACGGCGTATACATCCGGGTGCGAGACCGAGCGCTGGGTAGCGTCGACGACGATCCGCCCGGTCTCGGAGACGGTCAGAGTGCTGGCGGCCGCGATCGGGTGCACGGCGAATCCCGCTGTCCAGACGGTCATTTGCGAAGGGATCTGCGCTCCCGATCGGGTGACCACGCCATCTTCGGTGACCCTTATGACGTCGGCGTGCTCGTGGACGGTGATACCGAAGCGTTCGAACGCGCCGCGCAGGTGGCTCTGTGCCTTCTCGTCGAGCCAGTCGCCGACGCCGCCGCGCGCGGCCATCGCGACCTTCAGATCCGGGCGCGCCTCGGCGATCTCGGTGGCGACCTCGATACTGGTCAGGCCACCACCTACGATCAGCACGGTCTCGCCCGCCCGCAGCCGGCTCAGACGTTCCCGCAGCCGCAGCGCCGCCTGCTTGCTCGCCACCTGGTGGGCGTGTTCGACAACGCCGGGCACGCCGAAATCGGCGACGGTGCTGCCAAGGGCGTAGACGAGTGTGTCGTAGGCGAGGGTCTCGGCCCCCTGATCGCCGATCAGTTCGACGGTCTTGCGGTCGGCGTCGACCGAATCGACCCATGCGATGCGCACCTGGACGCCGGTGCCCGCGAACATCTTCCGCAGTGGACGAACCGGCAGGTCCTGCCCGGCGGCGAGCTGGTGCAGGCGCACCCGTTCGACGAAGTCGGGATCGGCGTTGACCAGGGTGATCTCGACGTCGTCGCGGTGCAGTCGCTTGGCCAGGCGGCCGGCTGCGGTGGCTCCGGCGTACCCGGCTCCGAGGACGACGATGCGGTGCTTCATGGTGTTGCTCCTGTCTCGGTGGGTTCGGAGCTTGAACCGGACAGCCGCACGAATGCTGACAGGAGCAGGGTGTGATGTGGGTCACCATAAATCGGGCAGGGGTTCTCCCGGTGCGTAGGTGGCCCACTGGCGATTGGCGAATGCCAGCTTGTCGGGGTTGACGTGGGCGTGCACGGCGGCGATGCCGTCGGCGGTCACCTCCAGCACCACGACGCCGACGATGCGATCCTCGGCCACCAGGATCAGCGCGGGCCTGCCATTGACGATCGCGGCGAAGGGTGTGGGCTTGCCGCCGAGCTTGTCCCACTTGGCACCCGTAGGTTTGATGGCCAGCCGCACGAACATCGCGATGCGCTCGGCGCCGACGAGCGGCCTGTTCAAGGTGGCGAAGAAGGCGCCGCCGTCACCGATGATGGCGGCGTCATCGGTGAGTAACCGCACCAGCTCGTCGGTTCGTCCGCTGACCGCCGCGGCCAGGAATTCCTCCACGATCCGGCGGGCGGCGGTCTCGTCCACCTCGATACGCGCCCTTTCCACGGCCAAGTGCTGTTTGGCGCGGCGATAGACCTGCTGGCAATTCGATTCTGTGATGTCGAGCAGGTCGGCGATCTCGTGGTGCGAGTAGCCGAAGGCCTCGCGCAGTACATACACCACGCGTTCCTTGGCGGTGAGCCGTTCCATGAGCGTGAGCATGGCGATCGACACCGATTCGCGTTGTTCGACGGTGTCGGCCGGGCCCAGCATCGGGGCGCCAGCCAGCAGCGGCTCCGGAAGCCATTGCCCCACATAGGTTTCCCGGCGCGCACGGGCGGAGGTGAGCTGGTTGAGGCAGAGATTGGTGAGCACCTTGGTCAGCCACGCCTCGGGCGTCTCCACGTATTCGCGGTCGGCGGCCTGCCAGCGCAGATACGTCTCCTGCACCGCGTCCTCGGCGTCGCCGGCCGAGCCCAGCAAGCGGTAGGCGATCGCTTCCAGGCGACCCCTGGAGCGTTCGAACAGATCGGCCTCGCGCGTGAGCAACATGTCGGTCATGGTCGGCCATGCGCACCGGTCGTGTCCAGCGGTAGCGGTCCCCAACCAGCTTGCTCGGAGGCGTCGCGCACGTGCCGGCCGCGACCGGGAACTCGCACTCGCCGACAAGCAGCTCATCCTTCAGCACAACGCTCGGGGGCGTATCCGGCTTCGACATGCACAGTGCCGCCGGCACAATATTGTTCGGTCGAGTCACGGTCGCAGGCCAGGACCGGTGGACTGAACGCGTTCGTCCTCGAAGTCCAGCCGGTAGACCGCGGGCATCGGCATGGCGCGGCTGAATGCCCAGTCGACCTCGCCGCGACCGAACGCGATCAGCGCCCGGGAGATGAACGTCCCGTGGCTGCCCACGACGACGGTCCGGCCGCGGTGCCGGTGCGCCAGCGTCGTCAGGATCGCCGCGGCCCGGTCGGACAACTGTCGCAGGCTCTCGCCACCGGGCCTGGCGAGCGACGGCTCGGCCCAGTTTTCACAGTAGTAGCGCGCATAGTCGGGTGTCGGGCCGATCCCGGACTCCCACTCGCGCAGATCGTGGTCGGTTTCGATGGGCAAGCCGGTGCGACGTGCGAGCGGTTGGATGGTTCGGACTGCGCGGAGGTAGGGGCTGGAGAAGATCACGGTGGGCGACAGGGCTGCCAGGTCGGTGACCAGCAGCTCGGCTTGTTGTTCGCCTGCCGCGGTCAGTGACCGCTCGTAGTCGCCCGGCCCTCCCGCGCGAGGGGTGAACGGCTCAGCGTGACGGACCAGGACGAGAGTGGAGCGGGCAGTGTGCCGGGTAGCGATTCGTCGCACCACATCGGGAAGCAACGTGTGTTCGGCGTGCAGCACCCGCGCGCCGAGTGTCTCGACGGTGTCACCCGGCTGGACCGGTACCTCTACCTGGGCGATGATCTGTCCGGTGTCGTATTCGTCCGAGACGAGGTGGACGGATACGCCGCTGACGGGATCTCCGGCGTCGAGGACGGCTTGATGCACGTGCCCGCCGTACATACCGGGGCCGCCGTGTCGGGGCAGCAGTGCGGGGTGGACGTTGATGATCCGTCCGGAGAACTCCGCTCTGGTGCGCGGCCCGATCTTCTTCAGGTATCCGGCGGTGACCACCCAGTCGGCCGAGTACTCGACGAGCGCGGCGCGGATGGCTTCGTCGGGGTCGTCGTGGGTGCGTCCGGACAGGTGGCGGGCGGGAATCGCGTTGTCGCGGGCGTAGCGCAGCGCACCGGAGTCGCTGTTGTTGCTGATGACGAGCACGATCCGGAACCGTGCGTCCGCCACAAGGGAAGCTCGGTGCAGCGCACGCAGATTGGATCCGTTGTGGGAGGCGATCACCGCGACGCGAAGTTCCGGCACGGCTTCGTAGTCTGGCACAGCGAACTCGCCATGGTCGGTGTGATCGACGCTGGGCGTCGCGGAGGGCGAAGCGGCCGGGTTCGCTTCTCTGCTGCGGGTTGCGAACTCGAACGGCCGGGCCACAGGCAGGTCAGCGAAGGTCTTGCGGCCGGTGGGCGTGATCTTCGACGGATGCGGGCCACTGATCGATCCGAGCCTGCGGGGTGCGGCGGCGGGATCGCAGGAGGTCGCGGAAGCCGCGATCGGCGCGCAGTTGCGAATGTGCGCGTGCCGCATAGTGTTCGACGTGGCGGGCGGTGGGATGCCTGCGCCGGGCTTCGGCGAGCCATCCGGTGGCTTGGCGGAGGGCTTCGGTGCGGGTAAGGGGTGGGTCGGTGGGGAGCAACAGGGTGGCGTGGTCGGGGTCGACGACGATCGCGGAGCCGAGGTGTTGCAGGCAGCGGCCGATGCCGAGGTCGTCGTCGAGGGCGCGGTAGGCGGTCAGGGCGAGCTGCCAGCAGCGCAGGGCTCGGCGGGGTTCGCCGCGGGCCCACCACATCGTGCCCATGGTCTCGTGGGTCTGCGCGCGTCCGTCGGGATCGAGGCCGGCGCGGGTGAGGGACTCGGCGAGTTCGAGACGATCCTGCGCGGCGTCGAGGCGTCCTTGCCGGATGTGCACGACGGCGAGATTGATCAGGGCGCACACCTCACCGGCGACGTCGTCACGCGGCAGCAGCCACCACGCGGTCTCCAGCTGCTCGGCCACCTTGTCCAGCACCGGCGAGCCGGCGTCCAGCTCCCGCAGCGCCGCCTGATGTTCCCAGCGGGCGGCCAAGCTCGTCGACAATCGCCGCGGCCGGTAGCCGCGCGGCCGCTCGGTGAGCCGTCCCGCCCGCAACAACAGCAGATCGCGGTTCAGCTCGTCGGTTTCGGGAAGCGAGCACAGATCGTCGGCCACTCCGCGCCCGTTCTCCCCCAGGCCGATACGCGCGTACCACACGTCCAACGCGTTGCCGATGTCGACCAGGTGCGCGACGGCCGCCGGGGGATAATCCACACCTCGAGCCGGTGGATCCGGAGAATCCGGTGGATTCACTCGAGCCGCGCACGCGTCCACCAGGGCGCGCAGGTACGGTTCCTCGGTTTCGAACCAGCGGCGAGCGCCCACCGCGAAACGCCGTGACTCCAGCGCGATGGCCCAGCGCCCCGCGCGGTCGGCGTAGTGGTGCAGCAGCGCGGTGAGCGCCGCGGCCCACTGCGGTCCGGCGGTGACCGTCGCTCGATCCGGCAGCCTGGGCACTTGTCGCACGCACCACCGCTGGGCACCGTGCCCGGCGAGAATTCCGCGGCGGTGCAGACCGTCCAGCAGTCTCGCCGCGGTGCGGGCCGAGGGTTCCCGTGCCAGCGGCAACCGTCCCGGCGTGTCCCGAATGGCGTTGAGCACCGCCAGCAGCGCGACGGTTTCATAGTCGTGCACCGGCAGGTCCCGCAGGACCGCGGCGATGAGATGCCCGTCGAGCGCCGCGACCGTCCGTCGCGGCGGCGCGGCTTCCCGTGGCCTCCGGTCGGCGAGCGCGGGGCCCGGCTCGATGAGACCGGCGATGAGGTCCATGTCGCGGGCGGTGCGCATCTTGGTGCGATACCCGCGTGCGAACCGGTACAGCGCGTAGGTTGCCGCCGCGGCGATGAACAGCACCGACAACCAGCGCAGCGGCCCGTTGAAGAACTGCACGACGGCGTTCTCGCCGAACGAATTCACCACCAGGGTGCGCACCAGTTCGAACAACACCGTGTAGGCGACCAGCGACGCGGTGCCAAGGAACCCGATCCAGATCGAGGATCTGGGTGTGGCGGTCTGCCCGACCGGTTCGGTGTGCTCGGTCGAGGTGCTCACCCGATTCCTCCCTCGCCGCCGGCGGCTCGCGTCATCGCAGCACTCCACCGGTCAGGCCCGGCACCACCCAGCGCCGCCAGGTCACCAGCAGCAGCGCCACCGGCAGCACGGCCGACGCCAGCGATCCCGCGGCCAGTTGCGCGCTGTTCTCGCCGAATTGCCGTGCTCCGCCCCACAGCAGCAGCGACCACGGGCTCGCGCCCGCTCCGCTGACCACGAGGCCGATGAAGAAGTCGTTCCACACCTGCACGAACTCCAGTACCGCCACCGCTCCCAGCGCGGGTCCGGAGGAGGCCAGCACGCGCTGGGCGATGGTCCCCGGACTGGCCAGTCCGTGCAGTGCGTCCGCGGCGGTGCTGCCCGGCGGGGACAGCATCGCGCCGCGCAGCACGAGGATGGCGATCGGCAGTCCGGCGGCGGCGTGCACGAGGATCAGCGGGATGCGGGTTCCGGACAGTTCGTACGTGTCGACGAGACCGTCGATCGGCCCGAGGTAGGTCTGTGCGGGCATCACCGCCAGCACCACCAGCGCTACGACGGCCAGTCGTGCGGCGGTGCCGTTGGGTCGCAGCGCGGCCAGCCGGTAGGCCACCGGCGCGGCGGCGGTGACCACGACCACCGTGACGATCCCCGCGACCCAGGCGGTGGTCTGCAGCGAACGCCACAGTCCGTCGTCGCCCGACACCAGAGCTATGGCCGAGAAGCCGAAGCCGTCGTGCGTACGCAACCCGGTATAGGCGAGCACGCCGATCGGGTACAGCACCAGCACCGACACCAGCACGATGCCCGCCGCCCGCACCGGACCGATGCGCCGCCGTCCCGCCACCGAGATCGCGCGCACCGCCGACCAACTCGCGCGGTGATGGCGTACGTCCACTTGCAGCAGCCAGGCGACCGCGCCCACGAGTACAGCCAGCGGCAGCGCGTAGGCCGCCGCCGCGCCGGGCTCGGCGTCGGCGGCCAGCCGCCACCAGTGCACGGTCGCGCTGTCGACCTGGTATTCGAGCGCCCCCGGCACCCCGATCAGCACCACGTCGAACACCCGCGCGGCCGCGACGCCGACGGCCAGTCCGGCGATCAGCAGCACCGGCCGCAGCAACTCGTACAGCCGGACCGCCAGCGGTCTGCCGTCGTCGCGGTAGAGGTACCCGGCGCGCGCCGGATCGGCTTCGATCGCATGGATTCCCGCGCGGAACAGCGCGGTGAGGAAACCCAGCCAGGTCCACAGGAACGCCGACCCGAGCATCGCCGCCAGCCACCACCGGTAGAGCCCGACGTCCTCGATGTCCAGCCACCGCGCGCCGTTGCCGAAGATCACCCGGAACGCCACCCCGGACACGAACGCCGACACCCCGAACGGCACGATCAGCGGCAGCCACAACCAGCGCGCCGCCCGGCCCCACCAGGCGATCGCCAGCGCCGCGAGCAGCAGCCCGATCCCGAACGCCACCCACAACAGTGTGCGCAGGTACGCGCCGCGACCGTCGGCGTTCATCGTGCCGCCCAGCAGCCACAGTCCGGCGATCGTGGCACCGATCGACGACGGCCACAGCAGAATTCGGATCCACGGCACACCCCGCCGCCTGCGCAGCGCGGCGGGCAGCAGCGCACCGGTCGCCGCGACCGCGCACGCGAGCACCGACAACGGGCTGGCCCGGGCGGCGATCAGCACGGTCCATCCCGCCGGTAGCACCAGCAGCGCCACCGTCAGCAGCGTCGCCGGCAGCCCGGCCACCCAGCCCAGCCAGCGCCGTGGCCTGCCGCCCGCGACCAGCGGCCCGCGCATGCGGCGGGTGGCCAGCTCGATGCGCAGACCGTTGACGTCGAAATCCGGAGGCATTGTCATCGGCCCCGCCGATCGACGTCGTCCAGCGCGGCGATGGCACGGTCGGTGGCCTCGGTCGTTCGCGCCTGCCCGCCATCGCCGATCGCGATGAGGAACTCCGTCAGCACCCGCCACAATCCTTCCCGTCCGCCCACCGGCCCGATCCGGTCGGACAGATCGAAGGTGCTGCGCGCGGCGAGCTCACCTGCCGAGGGCGCCAGCAGCGGCGAGTAGTCCGCCTCGGTGCGCAGGTTCGGGGCGAGAAAGCCGCCGTAGCGCTCGATCCACGGCAGGGGGGCGCGAGCGGCGGCCAGTTTCTCGACCAGTTCGTCCGCGCGCGGGGTCGCCTGCCGCGTCACCACGATCACGTCACCGCCGACGATCTTCGGCCGCCCCGGCGCGGTGTCCACCGGCGGGAAGGCCACCACCCCGACGGCGTCGTCGATCTCGCGCCCGGACGCGCGGACCGCGCTGCGCACGATCGGTTCGGCGAAGTCCGGCGCCACGACCGCCGCGGCCCGGCGATGCTGGAACACCTCTCGGATGGCGTCGGAGAACTGCCTGGTCAGCGCGACGCCGACGCCACCGGGGAACGCGTGCCGCTGTCCCCACAGAATCCCTAGATGACCGAAGGCGGCCCGCACCGCCGGGTTGTCCCATTCCCGTTCCCGGTGGTTCTTGGAGGCCAACTCGTCGTAGATGCGGGGTGATTCGGCGAGCAGGACGTTCTCGAAGAAATCGGTGAGCACCCAGCCGTCGGCGGCGGCCAGCGCCAGCAGGCGGGTCGGCGTCTGCGCGATCACCTCCATCCGGTCGACCCAGCCGTCGAGCGTCCATGCCGCCGGCTCACCCAAGCCGTGGGTGTCGAACTGTTGGCGGTCGAACCACACCAGCGATTTGTCCGCGGCTTTGAACGGCACACCGTAGAGCCGACTCTGGTAGCGCAGCAACAGTTGCCAGGGTTGGGCGTAGCGGGTGCCGAGTTCATCGGCCCACACCGTCTCGGCGAGGGGCCGCAGTTTGCCCGCGTCGGCGAGTTCGCGCACCCGCCCGGCTTGCGGAAGCAGCACCACGTCCGGCGCGGAGCGGCCGCCTGCGGTGAACGCGGTGTCGGTGTTGTCGCCGAGGGGGATGACCTCGACCTCGAAGCCCAGGTCCAGCCCGTCCAGGACGGCGTGGAAGGCGGCGAGTTCCTGGCCGCTCCAGGACACGCCGACGCGCACCGCGTCCGAGCTGCCCAGCAGCACCTCCGGCGCGCACGCGGCAGCCAGCGGGAGGACCATTCCCGCTTGCAGCACCGCTCTGCGCGTCCCCATCGACCCCCGATGTCATTGCGTGCCAGTCGAACTCGATTATGCGTCAGAGTCGTCGCGCCGGTGGCCGCTTCGAAAACTCTCGTGCGCGGGCGCGGACGCCTCTGCTAGCGTCACCGGCATGGAGCGCGCAGCTGTGACGACGACGCCGGAATTCGTCCCGGCGCGCTGATCCACGTTCATTCCAGCTCCGGGGCGAGTGCCCCGGGGTTTCGTCTCGTGGTCACTCGCCCTGTGTCGACGAGGAGACCATCATGCCCGACCACCGCGGCCTCGGCCGTGCGCTGAATCTGTTCGACACCGACCCGCTCATCGGCGCGGGACTGCCGTTCTGGCTGCCGGACGGCGCGGCCGTGCGCCACGCCCTCGAGGATTACATCCGCGCCGCCGAACGCCGCGCGGGCTACCACCACGTGTATTCGCCGGTGCTCGGCAAACGTGAACTCTACGAATTGTCCGGACACTGGGAGCATTACCGCGACGAGATGTTCCCTCCGATGGATCTCGGCGGTGAGCAGGTGGTGCTGCGCCCGAGCCTGTGTCCCCATCACGCGCTGCTGTTCCGCTCCCGTGCGCACAGCTATCGCGAATTACCCCTGCGCATAGCGGAATTGGGTGGCATGTATCGCTCCGAGCTCTCTGGCGTGCTGGGCGGATTGACCCGGGTGCGCGGGATCCAGCTCAACGACGCGCATATCTTCTGCACCCTCGATCAAGCCGCCGACGAGGTCGCCGCAGCGCTGGCGATGATCGCCGACGCCTATGCCGCACTGGATATCCGCGCCGCCCGCTACCGGTTGTCGCTGCCCGGTCGCGGCGGGAAATACGTTGCCGCTCCGGGTTTGTGGGAGCGGTCGACCGCCGTGCTCACCGCCGCCTTGGACGAGCGCGGCCTGCGTTACGACGCGGTGGACGGCGAAGCCGCGTTCTACGGCCCGAAGATCGACGTGCAGGTGCGCGACAGCGCGGGACGGGAGGCCACTCTGTCCACCGTGCAGGTCGATTTCCATCAACCGGAGCGGTTCGATCTGCGCTACACCGGCGCCGACGGCGTCGCGCACCGTCCGGTCATGGTGCACCGCAGCATCATCGGCAGCATCGAACGGGCCGTGGCCCATCTGATCGAATGCCACGGCGGCCGGTTCCCGGCCTGGCTGGCGCCGACCCAGGTGGTCGTGCTGCCGGTGACCGAGGCCCAGCACTGCGCGGCCGCCCGATTCGAACGCCGTTGCCGCGAGAGCGGGCTGCGGGTGGCGGTCGCGCCGCCGGATCGCGGCAGCCTCGCCGCTCGCATCCGGGAGCACCGGCTCGCGCCGTATCAGGCGATCATCGGCGCGGAGGAACTCACCGCCGACCGTGTGGCGTTGCGGCTGCGTGACGGCCGCCGCCTCGACCCGTTGCCCGCCGCCGAAGCGCTCGACCGCATCGCCGCTCTGCTCGCCGCCCACAGCGCGGCATTGTGGGACGACTGCTGACGGGATCGCGGCGGCAGCCCGGGTCGGCATGATGTGAGCCTTGCCACAACGTGGTACGTGCGCGTACCGTACGGGTGGTACATCGAAGTACCACACGAGGAGGTGGGCGTATGCCCGCTGTGCGACTTCCCGACGGGCCATCCACCCCGCCGATCGTGCAGAACCTGCAGATCCTGACCGGGCGCACCCGGACCTGGCGGCGCATGCACGACCGTTACGGATCGGCCTTCACCATCCAGATGCCCCGATTCGGGCGGTCCGTCGTACTCGCCGACCCCGCCGAGATCAAAGCCCTGTTCACCGCGAGCGCCGACCTCGTCGACAACATCGACATCAACCTCGGTCAATTCCTCGGCCCCGGTTCGCTGTTCGCGCTCAGCGGGAACGAACACCGCAAGCAGCGCAAACTGCTCACCCCACCCTTCCACGGCCGCAGACTGACAGTGTACGAATCGCTCATCGAAGAGGAAGCCGTCCACGAGATGGCCTCGTGGCCCTCGGGCCGCGAGTTCGCGACGATGGACTCGATGATGCGGATCACGCTGAACGTGATCCTGCGCGCGGTCTTCGGCGCCGAAGGCGCGGATTTCGAAGAACTGCGCCGACTGCTGCCCAGACTCGTCCTGATCGGCTCCGGTCTCGCCGCGATCCCGGTTCCCCAGCGGGCGCTGGGCCGGTTCGGCCCCTGGGCCCGCTTCGCGGCCTACCGCCGCCGCTACGACGAGATCGTCGGACAACTCATCGACCGCGCCGCCAGCGACCGGATCGAGGAGCGCGACGACGTGCTCGCGATGATGCTGCAAGCGCGCTACGACGACGGCTCGGCCATGTCACACAGTGAGATCGCCGACGAATTGCTGACCCTGCTCACCGCCGGACACGAGACGACGGCGACCACGCTGTCGTGGACGATCGAGCGGCTGCGCAGGCACCCGGATATCCTGCGCCGCTTGGTCGCCGAAGCCGACGCGGGCGGATCACAACTGCGCGAGGCGACGCTGCTGGAGGTGCAGCGCGTGCGGCCGGTCATCGACGCGACCTTCCGGCAGGTCCGGGCCGAAACCCTGCAACTGGGCCGGTGGACCCTGCCCAAGGGCCAGAAGGTCGTGGCCAACATCCGGTTGATGCACGACAACGAGGAACTCTTCCCCAATGCCCGCGCCTTCGACCCCGACCGATTCGTCGGCGTGCGCCCGGGCACATTCAGCTGGATCCCGTTCGGCGGCGGCAGCCGCCGCTGCATCGGCGCCGCGTTCGCCACCATGGAGATGAACGTCGTGCTGCGCACGCTGCTGCGCGATTTCACGCTCGAACCCACCGATGCCCGCGACGAGCGCACGCACTTCCGCGGCGTCGCGCTCGTCCCGGCCGAGAAGGGCCGCGCCGTGGTGCACCGCCGCACACCGCCGTCCAGTGGGCAAGCGCTCGACCGCACCGCCGAGGCGGCGGTATGAGCGAGCAGTTCGCCGAAGTCGGCCGCGGCGTCACCCTCGCCTACGAGCAGCACGGCTCCGGCGGTGTCCCACTGCTGTTGATCGCCGGATTGGGTCAACAGTTGCACGAGTGGCCCGACGGGTTGTGCGAGCTCTTGGTCGCGCGCGGCTGCCAGGTCATCCGTTTCGACAACCGGGACGTCGGCCGCTCGACGCACGCGAATTTCCCGCCACCGGCGCCGGTGCAGATGCTGCGGCGGCGCTGGCATCGCGAGCAGTACACGCTGGCCGATCTGGCCGCCGACACCGTCGGATTGCTCGACGCGCTCGAGCTGCCCTCGGCGCATCTGGTCGGCATGTCGATGGGCGGAATGATCGCCCAGACCGTCGCCGCCCACCATCCCGCCCGGGTCGCATCCCTGACCTCGATCATGTCCACCACCGGCGCCGCGCGGGTCGGCCGCCCGGCCTGGTCGACCTGGCGGTTGATGTTCGCCCGACCGGCACGCACCCGCGACGAGCACATCGATCGCACCGTGCGCATGTACCGGCACATCCGCTCGGCCGGATACCCCTTCGACGAGTCCGCCGTGCGCGCGCGAGCCGCCCGCACCTGGGATCGCGACCCCAGGCCCGCAGCGGGCGTCGGCCGGCAATTGGCGGGCATCGTGAAATCCGGTGACCGGACCCGCGAACTGCGCGCGGTCACCGCCCCGACCTTGGTGCTGCACGGCGACCGTGACCGGATGGTCGCCCCGACCGGCGCCCGCGCCACCGCTCGCGCGATCGCGCACGCACGCCTGCACAGCCTCGCGGGTATGGGCCACGACCTGCCCGCCGCGGTGTGGCCGACACTCGCCGACCTCATCCACGAACACATCCGCACGTCCGAAAGCAGGAGCATCGATGCCCCGCACCCGTAGGCCGTTATCCGGCCGCCCGGTCATGATCACCGGCGCGGCCTCCGGGATCGGCCGCAGCCTCGCCCGATTGCTTTCCCGCACCGGCTCTCCCGTCGCGATCGCCGATATCGACCAGGCCGGGCTGAAGGAGACGGCGGCGTCGCTGACCGGGCCGGTGCTGACCCGCGTCCTGGACGTGCGCGACGCCGCCGACCAGCTCGCCTTCGCCGACGAAGTCCGCGACTGGCTGTCCGCGCCGCTGGCCGCGGTGTTCAACAACGCCGGTGTCGCGGTCTCCTCCTCGGTGCTCGACGCCGTCGCCGAAGACGACGAATGGCTGCGGCGCATCAACTTCGACGGAGTCGTCAACGGCACCCGCGCCTTCCTGCCCATTCTCGTCGAGCAGGACCACGGCGTGATCGTCAACACCTCCAGCGTGTTCGGGCTGCTGGGCATGCCCAACCAAAGCGCCTACTGCGCGGCCAAATTCGCCGTCCGCGGGTTCACCGACGCCCTGCGCCAGGAACTGCGCGGCACCGGGGTATCCGCGGTGAACGTCCACCCTGGCGGCATCAGCACCAACATCGCCCGCAACGCCCGCGTCCGCAAGGACCCCGAGGGCCGGGGCCGGACGCACGAGCAGATGGCGGCGGAATTCGAGACCATAGCACTGACCACGCCGCAGAAGGCGGCCGAAATCATCCGCCGCGGAGTGGAACACGGCAAGTCCCGCATCCTCGTCGGCCCCGACGCCTACCTGTTCGACGCCCTGGCACGGGTGACACCCACCCACTACTACGGTGTGGTCGCGCTGCTCGAGCGCAGCCTGCGCACCCGGGAACCGAAAGGAGCACGGGTATGAGCGAACACCTCGACGTCCTCATCATCGGAGCGGGCCTGTCCGGCATCGGCGCGGCCCACCACCTGCAGGCCGCCTTCCCGCACCGCACCTACGCGATCCTCGAAGCACGCGACACTCTCGGCGGTACCTGGGACCTGTTCCGCTACCCCGGAGTGCGTTCGGACTCCGACATGCACACCCTCGGATATCGATTCCGCCCCTGGACGCAAGCCGAAGCCATCGCCGACGGTCCCGCGATCCTGCGCTACATCCGCGAAACGGCCGCCGACGCCGGCATCGACCGGTTCATCCGGTACGGGCACCGGGTGACCGAAGCATCCTGGTCCAGCGCCGAGTCACGCTGGAAGGTGTCGGCCGAACACGACGGCGGCACCCGCGAATTCACCTGCGACTTCCTGCTCGTGTGCAGCGGTTACTACCACTACGACGAGGGCTACACCCCGCAGTTCGCCGGCATCGGCGACTTCCGCGGACAGCTGGTGCATCCGCAGCACTGGCCCACCGACCTCGATCACGCGGGCAAGCGGGTGGTCGTCATCGGCAGCGGCGCCACCGCGGTCACCCTGGTACCCGCGCTGACCGACACCGCCGCGCACGTGACGATGCTGCAACGCTCCCCGACCTACATCCTGCCCGTGCCCGCCCGCGACGCCCTGGCCAACCGGCTGCGCGCACTCCTGGGACCGAAACGGGCCTACACCGTGGTCAGATGGAAGAACGTGCTGGTCAGCACACTGATCTACCAGCTGAGCCGACGGCGGCCCCGGCAGATGCGCAGATTCATCCGCAACCTGACCGTCAAGCAACTGCCCGCAGGCTACGACGTCGACACCCATTTCAAACCCGTCTACCAGCCGTGGGATCAGCGGCTGTGCCTGGTGCCGGACGGCGACCTGTTCCGCGCCATCCGCGACGGCCGCGCCACGGTGGTCACCGATCGCATCGACCGGTTCACCGCGACCGGGCTGCGCCTGGCATCCGGCCGCGAGCTCGACGCCGATGTGGTGGTGACCGCGACCGGGCTGCGACTGCTCGCGCTCGGCGGCCTGCGCCTCACGGTGGACGGACACGAGGTCGCACTGCAGCACACCATGGCCTACAAGGGCATGATGCTCAGCGGAGTGCCGAATTTCGCGTTCACCATCGGCTACACCAACGCGTCCTGGACACTGAAAGCCGATCTGGTCAGCGAATTCGTCTGCCGACTGCTGCGGCACATGGACGCAGGCGGCTACCGGCAGACCACCCCGTGGCCCGACCCCGCCGTGACACCCACACCGCTGCTGGACTTCCAAGCCGGTTACGTATTGCGCGACATCGACCGATTCCCCAAAGCGGGTTCGCGGGCTCCGTGGCGGCTGGGCATGAGCTACGCCCACGACGTGCTCACCCTCCGCTACGGCCGCATCGATGACGGCACCATCCGCTTCACCCGCGGCGGCACACCCTCCGACGACGACCAGACGATGGCATCGGCACACGATTCCGGGCAATCCACAGCCTGACATCCGGCCGCGGACTCGGGCCGGACGCGACGAACCGAAAGGAGTAACTAACCTGATTCTCGTGACCCGCGCCGCGCCCGTACCCCGCACCTCCGCCGACAACGGCACGGATTCGGGGTTCCGCCGCCGCCTGCTCGACGCCATGGCCGCCGCCGTGCGCGAACGCGGCTACCAGGACTCGACCGTCGCCGACGTGGTTCGTTATGCCCGCACCTCGCGCCGCACCTTCTACGAGCACTTCACCAGCAAACAGGACTGCTTCATCGCCCTGCTCAGCGAGCACCACAAGGACATGATCCAGCGGATCGATGCCGCGGTCGACCCGCACATGGCTTGGCGCACCCAGGTGCGCCAAGCCATCGAAGCGTGGATACGCACCGCCCAGCAAGAGCCATCCCTCACTCTCAGCTGGATCCGTGTCGTTCCCGCCCTCGGTGACGACACGCGCCAGTTGCAGCGCGAGGTCGGCGAGTCGTTCGTGGCGCTCATCCAGAAGCTCGCCGACACACCCGAATTCGCGGCCGCCGGACTACGGCCGCCGTCCCGCCAAGTGGCGACCATCCTCTTCGGCGGCTTCCGCGAACTCATCGCCACCACCGTGGAAGACGGCGACGACATCGCGGACATCATCGACGTGGCAGTCGAATCCGCGATCGGGCTGATCGGCCCCCACCGCTAGCGCCCGGCCGCGCTCACCGCGCGGCGTCGACGAACGCCCCATCGGTCAGCACCGGCACCACCCCGCTGCTGTCGAGTTCGGTGGCCGCCGCGACATCCTGCGCGAACCCGCCCTCGGCGAGTTCGCGGCCGGAGGCGCAGTCCCGGATCAGCGCCGCCACATCGGCGATCCCGCCGTACGCCACCGCGGCGGCGTGCGCTTCCGGAGACAGCGGCCCGACTGCGCTGCGCGCCAGTGCCGCGGCGACCGCCCCCGCACCGAGCCAGTCCTCCACCGCTGGCCGCAGCCCGTCGCGGCCGGGCCAATGCTCACCTGCCGCGATCACGGCGACCGGCTGGCGCGCGCTTCCCCATCCTCGCCCGGCGATCCAGCGAGCGACCGCGCTCGCGTTGCGCAGGCACGCCGCGACCACCGGCACACCGCTGACGGCCGCGGAGATGGCCGAACCATTGGGCGAGGGCAGCACGAGCCGCTCGGCGACCGGCGCGCACCGCAACGCCGCCGGAGACAGCGACCACGGCTGCCGCTCCGATACCGCCCGCCGCCCCACCGCCAGCTCCGCGCCGTGCCGCGCGGCGAACTCCGCCGCACCGCCGTCCCGCCACGGATAGGGCAGCACTCGCGTCCCGGCTTCGACCGCGACCGACACCGACGTTGTGAACGACAGGACGTCGACCACCACCACACACGCGCTCCCGGGCCCCAGCGCCAGCGCACCGGTCAGCCCCCACTCCAGCCGCACCCCCCACGGCTGCTGCCGCGCCCACTCCGCGATCTCCGCCACGAACTCCCCTCCCGATCGACACTGCCGAGGTCTGCCACGAATGACGCTGTCCCCCGCTGGACCAGGGCGAACGCGTACTCGCCCCACATGAACGGGTCCCCGCCGCCCGGCCCGGCGAACTCGGCGACCGACGCTCGGCTCAGCCCTGCTTGGGCCGGTCGGGCCGGTAGAACCACTCCTCCAAACCGAAATCCTCCCGAATCTTCTTCTGGTCCACGAGGAACTGCTTGGTTCCCGTCAGCAACTGGATGCCCAGCGGCGCGAAGATCTCGTCGGGAATGTAGCTCTCACGCGCGGTGGCGCGCACCACCGCTTCCGGCGATTTCGACTGGGACACCTCGTAGTTCACGTAATCGTCCCAATGCGCCTTCGCATACCGGTTGGCCTCGGCGATCACCGACTGCCACGCGGCACCGAACTGCGGATGGCTGTCGAGGAAGTCCTGGCTGCTCACCGAGGAACTGGTACCCGCGAGATCGGGATGATTGTCGTGAATCGAGTCGACCTGGTGGAAACCCTTGGCCAGGAACGCGTGGAAGAACGACGACGGGTTCACATCCGGCAGCGCGACCGCCGCGATATCGCCGCCGTTGAGCGGAGCCTCCGCGTCGGTGGCCAGCAGATGCACCAGCTGGGCCTGGATGCCCTCGGCCTTCAACGCACCCTGCAGATACCGATCGATGTAGGAGCCCGACTGCACGCCGATCTTCTTGCCCGCCAGATCCTTCAGCGTCCGGATCGCCGGATCCTTGGCCACCACGCCCGCGTTGTAATCCACCGCCGCGATGGCCAGCAGCCGCGTCTTCAACCCGCTGCCACGCGCGACCAGAGCAGGCGTGTCACCGTAGGTGGCGACGTCGAGGCGGCCGCCGACCAGCGCCTGGTTCAGGTCGGGACCGTTGGGGAAGCTGTAGACCTCGATGGCGTCCACCCCCAGCGGCTTCAGCGCGGGCAACAGGGCTCCGCGCTGATGGGCGAAGCCGACCGGCCCGGTCAGCACGTTGCCGGTGCCGATGGTGCCGATGCGGAGGGTCTTGATCTCGGCGCGGGTCGCCGAGCCCGCGTCGTCCGACCCGCAGCCGGTGAGAACCAGCAGCAGGGCGGACACGACAGCGGGCACGATCAGCCGGAGTATGCGCATGATTCGCTTTCGTTGTTCAGAGTTCCGACAACCGCGGCGGCGGAGTGCCGTGCGGCAGACGCGGCCCCACCGCGACCAGACTGCCCGGTTGGCGGCCGCGGCCCCAGCCCAGCTCTTTGCGGTAGCGGCCGATGTGCTCGCCGCGCACGGTGTCGTGATCGGCCAGCGGCGTCGACTCGGGGTCGACGTACAGCGCGTCCGTGGGGCAGTAGGCCTCGCACATGAAACAGGTCTGGCAATCGGACTGCCGCGCGATGACCGGGATTCCGCTGTCGGTGCGGTCGAAGACATTCGTGGGGCACACGTCCACGCATTTGTCGCAGCCGATGCAGTCACCAGCGCGCAAGATCTCGATCATCACGCCACCGCCGAAGTGGTCGCCGCCGCGGACGTCGCCGTCCACACCTCGTCCAGCCCGCCGGACAGGATGTGATGGTGCTGCTTCGGGTCCAGATCCGGATGATCGGCGCGTTTGCTCATCCCGCGCGTCTCCGTCCGCGCCAGCGTCGACCGGTACATCAACCGTCCCACGGCGGTGATGGCCGCGGCCTGCCGAGCGCGCACCCGCTCGTCCCCCGTGCCGCCGCCCAAGCCGCGGGTGGCCTGCTCCCACACGTTGTCCAGCCGCTCCAGCGCGGGCCCGACCCGGTCGCCGTGGCGCAGGTAGTTCTTCTCGAACGGGATCAGCTCTTGCTGCGCGGCTTCGACCACGTCCGCCGCCCGGACCGACTCGGCGCTCTGCGGCCGCAACCCGGTGCGCCCGGCACCGCGCAGATCGGCACTGCGCGCCCCACCGGAGCTCAGCGCGAACAACGCCGCGCCGCGGCCCGCCCAACTGCCCGACGACATCGCCCACGCCGAATTGTGGCTGCCGCCACCGGTGAAACCGCCACAGATCCGCTCCCTGGTCGCCGCGTCACCCGCCGCGTACAAGCCCGCGACCGAGGTAGCGCAGTCGTCGTCGACCACATCGATGCCGCCGGTGCCGCGCACGGTGCCCTCGGCGAGCAGATCCACCTCGAACCGGTCGGTGAACGGGTCGATACCGCGCCGATCGAACTGGAGGAAGAAATTGGGCTGCCCAAGCCGCATCTGCGCCTGCACCGCCGCGTCGGCACGATCGAGTTGCGCGAACACCTTCTCCCGCAACAGTGTTCGCGCGATCACCGAACGGCCCTTGGTCGAGCCCGCGCCCTCGAGTACCCGCCCGTCCTCGTGGAAGAACGTCGCGTAACCGTAGTAGGCGGTCTTGGTGATCGTCGACCCCTTCGGCACGATCGCATAAGCGTTGGAGAACTCCATCCCCGAGAATCGGGCGCCCACCTCGGCCGCCATCAGCGCGCCGTCACCGGTGTCGACATTCGTGCCCAGCGCCCGGGACAGGAACGCGCAACCGCCGGTGGCCAGCACCACCGCACCGGCCGCGATGCGATAGTCCCGGTCGGCCTGACGCTGGTAGCCCGCCGCGCCGCGCACCACGCCGTCGTCGTCGACCAGCAACTCCAGCGCGGGCGAATGGTCCAGGATGCGCACCCCGGCACGTTTCACCCACGCCCGCATCCGGCGCATGTACTCCGGGCCCTGCACGCCGGTACGGATCTGCTCACCGGTGGCCGGATCCACAGGGAACGGATACCGTCCCTCCACCGCGAGCCGATTCATGTTCGCGTAGGTCTGATCCAGCACCCGGTCCATCCAATAGTGATCGGCCAGATGCCCACCCAGCGCTTCCCGGCTGGCCTTCGCGTTGGCCCGCGCGGTCGCCTCCGGCGCCACGTACCACACGCCGGTGCCGGACGGGGCGGTGGCGCCGCTGGTCCCGCAGTAGCCCTTGTCCACCAACGTCACCTCGGCGCCGGCCTCGCGGGCATGGATCGCGGCCCAGCAGGCGGCGGGCCCGCCGCCGATCACCAAGACGTCCGTACTGATCTGCAACGGTTCACTCATACGTCTGCTCCTGTCGGTGCCTCGGGATTCACGCCGAGTGCGAGCAGCAACCGGCGCCGGAGTGCGGAGAATTCGGGGTCGACCACCGAACGCGGGCGGGCGACGGTGATGTCGAAGGATTCGGCGATGCGGCCCTCGCGCAGCACGAGCGCACGGTCGGCCAACAGCAGCGCCTCCTCCACGTCGTGGGTCACCAACAGCACCGACTGGCGGTGCAGCGTCCACAGGCGCGCCACCAGAGCCTGCACTTTCAACCGGGTCAGCGCGTCGAGGGCACCGAACGGCTCGTCGAGCAGCAGCAGTTCCGGATTGCGGACCAGCGCCCTGGCCAGCGCCACCCGCTGCGCTTCCCCGCCCGACAAGGTCGCGGGCCACGCATCCGCTTTCGCGACGAGCCCCACTTCCTCCAGCGCCGTCAACGCACGCGCCTTGCCGGCCCGGTCGACGCCGAGAACGACGTTGCGCCACACGGTGATCCACGGAATCAACCGGTGCTCCTGGAACACGATCGCCTTCGATCCCGGCACGTCGAACGACCCACTGAAGCCGCGGTCCAGCCCACCGATTCCGCGCAGCAGCGTGCTCTTACCGGACCCGCTGGCGCCGAGCAGGGCGACGAACTCCCCCGGCGCGATATCCAAGTCGACCCCGCGCAGTACCGTGCGCCCGCCGAAAGCGCGCACCGCCCCGCGGATACGGACACCGGTCCCGATGGTGGCGGTCATCTACTTCCCCTCGTATCCGGTGCGCCAGGCCAGGAACCGGTGTTCCAGCACGCGCACGAACAGATCGGTGAGCAACCCCAGCACCGCGTAGATCACCAGGACCAAGAAGATCTGATCGGTCCGCAGGAACTCCTTGGCATCGTTCATCAGGAACCCGAGACCGACCGGCGTGGTCTGCATCTCCGCGACCACCAAGGTGAGCCAGCCGACGCCCAGTGCCTGCCGCAAACCGACGAAGATCTGCGGCAACGCACCGGGCAGGATGATCTTGGTGGTCAACTCGAACCGGTTGAGGCCCAGCGACTCCGCCGCCTCTACCAACCGCCGGTCCACACCCCGGATCCCGGCCAGCACGTTCAAATAGATCGGGAAGATCGGCGCGACGATGATCAACGCGATCTTGAACGAATCGCCGATGCCGAACCAGATGATGAACACCGGCACCAGCGCCAGCGTCGGCAACATTCGCAACGCCTGTAGCGGGCCGTTCACCAGATCTTCGGCGACGCGGAACAACCCGGCCGCCACCCCGCACACCAGACCGATGCCGATGCCGATCGCCAACCCGACCGCCACCCGACGCCCGGAGGCCGCCAGATGTTGCCACAGCTCGCCCGACCTGATCAGCTCCCACCCGGCCTCGAGCACCTCCGTCGGCGCCGGAGTGGTCGTGCCGAGCCAGGATCGGGCGCCCAACTGCCAGACGATCACCGCCAAAATCAGCCCGGAAGACGCTCTGGCCAGGCCGATCAGCTTCCGGATGAACGGGGCCGGGCTTTCGACGACCGCCTCGGCAGGGGCGGAAGGCGGCGCGGATGTGGTCGGATCCAACTGCAATGTCATCTGACGCGGTCCTCACACGAGAAGTACTGTCCGGAACAGTAAGGTGCGCAGACGGTTCACAGAATGATTGCGATCAGCGCGATCCTGAACCCGCGCGCGGGTCCTTTCACTCCTGCCGCACCACCCCCATCAGGCACGATGCGGGCATGGACGGGCGAAATCCGCACGGGGCAAGCGCTTTGCTCGGCCGCTGAGGGGCGCACCTTTCTCGGCACACCCGGCCCACCGGAGCGGATCGCGAGGTGATCCCGGCTCAAGTGGCCCTACCCGGACCGAGCAACGCTCACCCTACGGCGGGGAGATCGTCCAGCGCGCCGATGAGGGGAGTCAGTCGCTCTAGTTCTTCCCGATGTGTGGCGCTGAGCAAGGCCAACGTTTCCTTGCCCGCCTCGGTCAGCGTGAGGTGTACGACGCGACGGTCGGTGCCCTGCCCTCGTTTCCGAGTGACGAGGCCGAGTTGCTCGGTGCGATCGATCAGCTGCACCACGCTGTGGTGGCGGGCGGACAGGTAACCGGCGACCTCCCCGATGCTCGGCCCGCCGGGGTGGGAGTGTCCTCGGATCGCCAGCAGGAGTTGGTGCTGGGTGTCGGTGAGTCCCACTTCGGCCGCCCCACGCTCACTCCAGCGCAGCAGCTGGCGCAGCACGGTACGAAACGCCAGCAGCCGCGTGTATTCCTGGTCGGTGAGGTGGCCCGATGAGGACATCGACCCTTCCATCATGGAGTGATATTATCACAGGATGATATAAGTGAGCGGCGATCAGGACGGGTCGCGTTCCTGAACCGATCGTGAGCCGCCCGGCTCGGGAGAGCTTCGATACGCCACTACGTCCGAAGGGTGGTGGAAACATGAGTAGTGAAACCATGATGAGCCGGCATCCCGACATCGTGGAATTGCGGGAGAAGTACGAGCGCGCCTCCGAGGCACCCGACGCCCAAGCGGTCACCGGCCTGATGTTCCTGACCGGGCTCTACCTCGCGATTTCCCCCTGGGTCGTCGGGTTCAACGGACTCTCCACATTGACCGTCAACAACCTCGTCGTCGGCATCGCTCTGGCCATGCTCGCACTCGGGTTCGCCTCGGTGTACGGCCGGACGCACGGCATCGTCTGGGCCGCTCCCCTGATCGGCCTCTGGACGATCGTCGCCCCCTGGATCGTCAGCGGCAACGTCGATACCACCTCGACGATCTGGAACAACGTCGTCACCGGCGCCGTCGCCGTGCTGCTCGGCCTGGCCTCGATGTTCCTCGGAATGCGCAGGACCGGGGGACTCACCGGCCCAGCACCTCGAGCGGAAGCGACGCGAACCCAGCGCCCGTCCGGGCTCGGGCCGGAGACCTCCACACGGTGAAAACGCAGTTCCCCGAGCGCTCTGCCGAGTGAGCGAATCGACGCTACGCGCGTCCAGCTGATTCGGCCCTGGCCGGCACGCGTGTCCGGTCCAGGCCCTCGGCGAGCGCGGGCACTGTTCCCAGGCAAACACCGACTCCACCGGGTTGATGCTCAGCTTCGCCACCTGCCTCATCGGGTTTCGCGGTGCGGCCGCTCGGGCGGACGAAGGGATCCGATTCTTCGCCCGGCACCTGAAGTGAGGCGGAGCCGTCAGGCCGGCAGCAGACGATAGGAGCTGTCGGCCGGTATCCCGCACATCGACGACAGGTCCCGACCCTCATCGATGGTGGTGACCAGCAGAGTCACAACCGCACCGAGCGCGGCGGTACTGCCGCGCTCGGGGGCGGCGCACCTCAGAATCGTGTGGTGAAGGTCCCGCCGGATCCGCTGCCGCACAGAGCTGGGGATCCGTTGCCCCACAAGGCTATCCATTCGATCGTCGCTGTACTCATCCAATGATGGCTGCTGTGTCGGACGCAAGCCGTCTGCTGAGCGACCGCGCCGTCTTGTGCCCTGTGTCACAGTCCCAATTCACTGTGACGTATTGACCATCGACGGTCCGTCCAGCATGGTGTCGATAGGTTAACAAGCGCTCAGTTACTTGCTGGAAGGTTCACAGTCATGCCCGAAGCCGTCATCGTCTCTGTCGCCCGCTCGCCGATCGGTCGCGCAGGCAAGGGTTCGTTGCGGGATCTCCGGCCCGACGACTTGGGGGCGCAGATCGTCCGGGCCGCGCTGGCGAAGGTGCCTGCCCTCAGTCCGAACGGCATCGACGACTTGATGCTCGGGTGTGGCCAGCCCGCCGGTGAGTCGGGCTTCAACCTCGCTCGAGTCGTGGCGATTCTGGCGGGCCTGGATCGGGTGCCCGGCACAACGGTCAACCGGTACTGCTCGTCCAGTTTGCAGACGACCCGCATGGCGCTACACGCCATCCGGGCCGGCGAGGGAGACGTCTTCATCTCCGCCGGCGTGGAGACCGTGAGCCGCTACGTCACGGGCAGTGCCGACGGCCTGCCCGGCACCGAGAACCCCGTATTCGCCGACGCGGTGCGCCGTACGGCGAAATTCGCTGCGGGCGGCGAGGCCTGGACCGACCCGCGCACCGAGGATCTACTGCCGGACGTCTATATCGCGATGGGGCAGACCGCGGAGAACGTGGCGCAACTGTGCGGTGTGAGCCGTGCCGAACAGGACGCTTTCGGTGTCCGCAGCCAGAACCTCGCCGAGGCCGCCCTCGCCAACGGATTCTGGGAGCGCGACATCACCGCGATCACCCTGCCCGACGGCAGTGTCGTCTCGCACGACGATGGCCCGCGGCCTGGAGTCACCCTGGAGAAGGTCGCCGAACTGAAGCCGGTGTTCCGGCCCGACGGGACGGTGACGGCCGCAAACTGCTGCCCGCTCAACGACGGCGCCGCCGCGGTCGTCATCATGTCGGACACCAAGGCCGCCGAACTCGGCCTGACGCCACTGGCTCGGATCGTCGCGACCGGAGTCAGCGCGCTGTCGCCGGAGATCATGGGCTTGGGGCCGGTGGAGGCGTCCAAGCAGGCGCTGGCCCGGGCCGGGATGACCATCGATGACATCGACCTGGTCGAAATCAACGAAGCCTTCGCCGCCCAGGTCATCCCGTCGGCGCGGGAGCTGGGCGTCGACTTCGACAAGCTCAACATCAACGGCGGCTCGATCGCGGTGGGTCACCCATTCGGCATGACCGGCGCCCGCATCACCAGCACCCTGATCAACTCCCTGCAGTTCCACGACAAGCAGATCGGTTTGGAAACGATGTGCGTCGGCGGCGGTCAGGGCATGGCGATGGTGCTCGAGCGCCTGTCGTAACCGCTGACTCCGCGAAAGGGATTCAATGATGAACAGATTCGAAGGCAAGACAGCGATAGTCACCGGTGCGAGCCGGGGCATCGGGCTCGGCATCGCGCAGCGCTTGGTGGACGAGGGGGCGCGAGTCGTGATCACCGCCCGCAAACAGGACGCGCTCGACGAAGCGGTGGAAGCACTGGGCGGGCCGGACCGCGCGCTGGCCGTCGCGGGCCGTGCCGATGACGTCGAGCACCAGGCGGAGACCGTCGCTCGCGCGATCGACACGTTCGGTAGCGCCGACCTCCTCGTCAACAACACCGGCATCAACCCGGCGTTCGGGCCGATGGTCGATCTGCCGTTGGACGTGGCCCGCAAGATAGTCGAGGTCAACTGCCTGGCCGCGCTGTCGTGGGTGCAGCAGGCGTATCGGGCCTGGATGAAGGACTTCGGCGGCGCGATCGTGAACGTGTCGTCGGTCGCCGGTCTCAAGCCGGCGCCGGGCATCGGCTTCTACGGTTCGAGCAAGGCGATGCTCACGCACATCACTCAGGAACTCGCGGTCGAACTCGGCCCGAACCTACGGGTCAACGCCGTCGCCCCTGCGGTGGTGAAGACCAAGTTCGCCACTGCTCTCTACGACGGCAGGGAGGACGAGGTCGCCGCGGCGTACCCGCTGAAGCGGCTCGGCGTGCCCGAGGACATCGGCAGTGTGGTGGCGTTTCTGCTCTCCGACGACGCGAGCTGGCTGACGGGGCAATTGCTGGTCGTGGACGGCGGCGTCACGCTGACAGGCGGAATCTGACATGGCGCGGATGAAAGCGTGGCGAGTCCATGAGCTGGGCGAACCGGGCACGGTGCTGCGGCTGGAGGAGGTGGAAGTTCCCGAGCCCGGCCCGAGCCAGGTTGTCGTGCGGGTCCGCGGCGCCGCGGCGAACTTTCCCGATGTACTGATGTGCCGCGGCCTCTATCAGGTCCGGCCGCCGTTGCCGTTCACGCCCGGCGTCGAGTTGTGTGGCGAAGTGGTGGCGGTCGGTGCCGACGTGGCCGGGATCGCTGCCGGTGACCGGGTGCTCGGAGGCGCGGCGCTGCCGCACGGTGGTTTCGCGGAATTCGCCGTGCTGGAGGCCGCCCAGACCTTCCCAGCGCCGCCGTCGTTGGATGACGCGGAGGCGGCTTCGCTGTTCATCGGCTACCAGACCGGCTGGTTCGGATTGCATCGGCGCGCCGGATTGACCGCGGGCGAGACCCTCCTGGTGCATGCCGCGGCAGGTGGCGTGGGCAGCGCCGCAATCCAGCTCGGCAAGGCCGCGGGCGCCCGGGTGATCGGAGTTGTCGGTGGCGCCGAAAAAGCCTCCTACGCCGAGGATCTGGGCGCCGACGTGGTCATCGATCGGCATCAGCTGGACTTCGTCGACGTTGTGAAGGACGTAACCGGCGGTCGTGGCGCCGACGTGATCTACGACCCGGTCGGCGGCGAGGTGTACCAACGGTCCACGAAATGCGTCGCCTTCGAGGGCCGCATCGTGGTCGTCGGATTCGCCGGCGGCGAGATCCAAGCACCGGCATTGAATCATGCGCTGGTCAAGAACTATTCGATCCTCGGCCTGCACTGGGGTTTGTACAACACCCAGGATCCGAGCGCCGTCGCCGAATGCCATCGCGCGCTGACCGCACTTGCCGCCGACGGCGCGATCCGTCCTCTGGTCGGCGCGCGGCTGGGACTGGCGGAGGTCGCCGGCGCCGTGCAGCGACTCGCGGACGGCAAGACCGTCGGTCGCGTGGTCTACACCCCCTGAACTCAGCATTTCCACCGCAATCACATCTTCGAGGAGTATTCATGACCGATCCGACACAGCGGACCGCCATCGTCACCGGCGCGGCTCGCGGAATCGGCGCCGCTGTCGCCCGGCGGCTGGCCGCCGACGGTATGGCAGTAGCCGTGCTCGACTTGGACGAGGCCGCATGCAAGACGGTCGTCGACGACATCGAGGCAGCCGGTGGACGCGCGCTCGCGGTCGGTGTCGATGTTTCCGACGAGGCCGCGGTTACCCAGGCGGTCGATCGCGTGGCCGCCGCGCTCGGCGCACCGACGGTGCTGGTCAACAACGCCGGGATCCTGCGTGACAATCTGCTGTTCAAGATGAGTGCCGACGACTGGGATGCCGTCATGAACGTGCACCTGCGCGGTTCGTTCCTGCTGGCCCGGGCAGCGCAGGCGCACATGATCGAGCAGAAGTGGGGTCGCATCGTCAACCTGTCCAGCACCTCGGCGCTCGGCAACCGTGGCCAGGCCAACTACGCGGCCGCCAAGGCCGGGCTGCAGGGATTCACCAAGACGCTCGCACTCGAACTCGGCAAGTTCGGCGTCACCGCGAACGCGGTCGCCCCGGGTTTCATCGAGACGGAGATGACCGCGGCCACGGCCGCCCGGATGAACATCTCCTTCGAGGAGCTCAAGGCGGCGATGGCCGCCCAGATTCCGGTTGCCCGTACCGGCACTCCCGCCGACATCGCGCACACCGTGTCGTTCCTGGTGAGCGAGGGGGCCGGCTTCGTGTCCGGCCAGGTGATCTACGTGGCCGGCGGCCCACGGAACTGAACGGAGGAAGGAGAGCTGTGCAGATATTCCAGGGCCTGTCCGAGCTGGAGGCCGCGGTCGGCACCCACCTCGGATACAGCGATTGGCACACGGTGACCCAGGAACAGATCGATCGCTTCGCCGAAGCTACCGGGGATCACCAATGGATCCATGTGGATCCCGCGAAAGCCGCCGCCGGACCGTTCGGCACCACCGTCGCACACGGGTTTCTCACCCTCTCGATGGTGCCGATGCTGGCCGGTCAGGTATACGCCGTGCGGGGCCTGTCCATGGGTGTCAACTACGGCACCAACAAGGTCCGATTCCCCACTCCGGTCCCGGCCGGATCCCGGGTCCGAGCCGGTGTCGAACTGGTCTCGCTCGTGCCGGGCACGATCGGGTCGCAAGCAGTGCTCCGAGTGACCGTGGAACTCGACGGCTCGGACAAGCCCGCGTGTGTGGCCGAGACGGTCGCGGTGCTGGTGCCGTGACGGCCGATCAGAAGGATGACAGATGACTCGACCCGACGCGGTCCGCGACGATCTGCGGCGCGGGGTGGAAGCCGTACTCGAAAAGCACGATCCGGCCACCACCGATGCCGTGACCTTTCACCGAGCCAGGTTCGACGCGGGCCTGGCCTGGGTTCACTTTCCGATCGGGCTCGGTGGCCGGGCCGTCGACCGGGAACTGCAACCGTTCGTCGACGCCCTGTTCGAGCAGGCCGGATCTCCGGACAACAACGCGGCGATCAACGGTATCGGTCTGGGTATGGCCGCGCCGACGATCCTCGCCCACGGCACGACGGAACAACGGCTGCGCTTCCTGCGTCCGCTGTGGAGCGGGGAGGAGATCTGGTGCCAGCTGTTCAGTGAACCGGGGGCAGGCTCGGACCTGGCCGCGATCGCCACCAGGGCAGTGCGTGACGGCGGTGACTGGGTCGTCAACGGGCAGAAAGTGTGGACTTCGGTCGCGCATAAAGCGCAATTGGCGATCCTCGTGGCACGCACCGATCCCAGCCGCCCCAAGCATGCGGGGCTGACCTACTTCATCTGCGATATGACCGCACCCGGAGTCGAGGTGCGGCCGCTGCGGCAGATCACCGGCGAAGCGGAATTCAACGAAGTCTTCCTGACCGACGTTCGGATCCCCGACACGCACCGCCTCGGCAAGGAAGGAGAAGGCTGGCGAGTCGCAACCACCACTTTGAACAATGAGCGCGTCTCGATCGGGGGGCGCGCGCTCCCCCGCGAGAGCGGAGTGCTGGGCGCCGCCGCCGGCCTCTGGCGCGAATTCCCGGAAAAGCGCACCCCCGAATTGCACCACCGGCTGTTGCGATTGTGGGTGGATGCCGAGGTCTCCCGGCTGGCGGCGACCCGGCTGCGTCAGCAGGTGGCCGGCGGCCAGCCCGGGCCGGAAACCTCCGCCGTCAAGCTGTCGTTCGCCCGAGTCAACCAGCAGGTTGCCGGATTGGAGGTCGAACTGCACGGCGAGGACGGCCTGCGATACGACGATTGGACGATGGTGCGCCCCGACCGGGTCGATTTCGCCGGTCGTGGCGCCGGTTACCGCTTCCTGCGGGCCAAAGGCAATTCGATCGAGGGCGGAACCTCCGAAATCCTGCGCAACATCATCGCCGAACGGGTCCTCGGGCTGCCGGGTGAACCCCGTGCGGACAAGGACATCGCCTGGAAGGACCTGAGCCGATGAGCGACATCCTGCTGCTCGATACCGATGTCGAGACCTCCTTGCGCAGCGCGGTGCGTGACCTGCTCACCACCCGATGCGACCCGTCCGCGGTCGCGCGGGCCTACGACGGCGATCGGACACTGACCCGGACGCTGTGGACATCGATCACCGACGACCTCGGGCTCGCTGGTCTCCTCATCCCCGAGGACCGCGGCGGAGCGGGCGGTACGGCCCGTGACGCCGCCGTCGTCCTCGAGGAGTTCGGACGGTTCGTCGCACCGGTCCCATTTCTGACCAGCAGCGTCGTTGCCGCGACCGTCCTGCTCGCGGGCGACTCCACGCTGGTCGGTCGGCTCGGCGACGGTAGTTGCAGCGCAGCGCTGCTGACGCCGTTCTCCACCGCGCTCGCGACGCACATCCCGACCTTGACGGCTGATGCGGAGGGCCGGCTGTCCGGACTGGTTACCAGCGTCGCCGGCGCGCTCGACGCCGATGTGCTGCTGGCCGCCGTCGAGACGGCCGACGGCACGGAGGTGCACGCGTTGACGGCCGCCGCGGCGCAGATCAAGCCGGTGGTCTCCCTGGATATGACCCGCCCGCTGGCTGACGTCGCTGTCGACTCCGTGCCGGGCCGGGTCGTCGTCGCCGCCGAATCCGGTTGGGCAGCTATCCAATCCGGCTTGACACTCGGCGCCGCACTCCTCGCGTCCGAGCAAGCCGGAATCGCCGCCTGGTGCCTGGAGACAACCGTCGAGTATCTGAAGCTGCGACGCCAATTCGGCCGGGTGGTCGGCGGATTCCAGGCGATCAAGCACCGCCTCGCCGACCTGTACGTCGAGGTCGAGTCGGCCTCGGCCGCCGCGCGGTATGCGGCGGGAACATACGCGGCCGACGACCCCGACAGCGTGATCGCCACCGCTGTCGCGGCGTCCTATTGCAGCGATATCGCGGTGCGGGCCGCCGAGGAGGCCATCCAATTGCACGGCGGGATCGGCATGACCTGGGAGCACCCGGCACACCTGTACCTCAAACGCGCGAAGGCCGACCAGATAGGACTGGGAAGTCCCGGCCACCATCGGAGATTGCTGGCGGACCTCGTCGGGCTGCCCGCGTGAGAAAGCTGAATGCACTGAACATGCTGCTCACAGGTGCCGATACCGGCAAACTCGTGCTCGTTGTGTAGAGCCATACTGTCCAGGTGACCGATACAGAGGACCTATCGCGCGCGGACCAGACCCGAGCGCGGCTGCTCGACGCCGCGGTGGTGGCCTTCGCCGAACGCGGCTTCCACGGGTCGACCACCCGCGACATCACATCGATCGCCGGGGTGAGCACGGGGACGATCTACGTGTATCACCGTTCCAAGGAAGAGTTGCTCTACCAGATCTCACGCGCCGGTCACCTGGAGACCCTGGAGCGCGTCCGCACTGCCATCGCTTCGGCACAAGACCCCGCCGAGCAACTGATCGCCGTGATGCGGGAGTTCACGATCCATCACGCCCGCTCCCACACCGTCGCCCGAATCATCAATTATGAGCTCGCCGCACTGAGCCCAGAACATCAACAGGAGATCAAGGCAATCCGGCGTGCGATCGAGGGCGAGGTCCGGTGCTTGATCGAGCGCGGGGCGGCCGCGGGGGTGTTCGAGAACTCGAATACCCATATGGCCGCGGCCGCTCTACTTTCGCTGGGAATAGATATCGCGCGCTGGTACCACGAGGGTGGCTCCTGGTCACCGGAGGACATCGGCGACTATTACGCGGACCTCGCGCTGCGGATCGTGGGCGGTCGAAGGTCGAGCCCCCCGGAGTCCGCTCGATCGTGAAGCGGTCAGGATGATCATGCGGAGCGACGCCGCGGAACTGCTCGCGAGGATCGCGGGAGAACTGAGCCGACATGCGCTCGGCTTGTCCGAACGTTTGACGGAGCAGATGCTCCACATCGAGCCGGAGCTGCGCGGCGACAGCCGCGTGGAGTCACTACTGCGGGCCAGCGTCACCGGCAACGTCGTGATCGCGTTGCATATCTACGAGCTGGGGCTCGACATCGACGAACTCGAAGCTCCCACGGAGGCATTGGAATACGCCCGGCGCATGGCCCAGCGCGGCACTTCGATCGCCGCCCTGCTGCGGGCCTACCGCATCGGGCAGCGACTGTTCAACGACCACATGCTCGGCGAGCTCACCGCGGCGACCAACGACGTCGCCCTGATCACCTCCGCAGTGGCCGAGATGACCGACCGCTCGTTCGCCTATATCGATCGGGTCTCCCAACAAGTCGTGACCGCCTACCAGGACGAGCGGGACCGGTGGCTGCAGAACCAGATGGCCGTCCGTACCGCGAGGGTGCGCTCGATCCTGTCCGGACAGCGCGTCGACCCGGATGACAGCGAGCGCACACTGGGATATCGGCTCGACCGAACCCACCTCGGCATGGTCATTTGGTCCGACGCGGGCGCCGACCAACTGCGCGTGGCCAAACAAGTGGCGACGGCCATCGCCGATCAGTTGTCCTGCCAAGGACCACCGCTGCTGATCCCGGCCGACGAATCGACCCTGTGGGCGTGGCTCCCGCAACCGGAACTGGATGTCGATCCCGCCGCGGTGCGCACTCCGGAGCAGACATGGGCAGCGGTGGGCAGACCTGCCACCGGACTGGAAGGCTTCCGACTGACCCATCGCCAGGCGGCACAAGCGCAGGTCGTCGCGATGTCCGCACCGGCACCGCAGCGCGCGTCGATGTCTTGTTCGGCTCAGCTCGGGCCGATCGCGCTGATGTGCTCGGACCTGACCGCCACCCGGGCATGGATCAGCGAAATTCTCGGGTCGCTTGCGCGTGATGACGATGCCACGGCGCAACTCCGCGAGACCGCGCGTGTCTTCCTGGAGACGAACGGCAGCTTCCAGACAACGGCAGAGCGGCTGGTGCTGCACCGCAACACCGTCCAGTACCGGATCCGCAAGGCGGAGGCGGTACTGGGACATTCGCTTCGGGAGCGACGACTGGAGGTCGAGGTCGCCCTGCTGGCCTGCCGATGGCTGGGGTCGACCGTGCTGCAGCCCGTGGGGTGACCGAGACATCCGTCGTGCGCGGCGCACGATCCCTCCCGCTATCTTCATGCGCTCACAATATGGTCCAGGTCACATCACCTTCCTAACGTGGCGTTCACGCAAGTGAGCTGCCGAGTTAGCAAGGAGATCGACATGCACTTCGCTGCCCTGCCCGATATACGTGCCGGAGGCTTCCCCACCAACCCGTGTCTTGCCGACGACAATTCGGGAAGTATCACCAACGCCGAGTTCCTCGACTTCGTGCGGAAGTACGCCGATCGGTTGTCGGAGGCGGGGATCGGTGTCGGCGATGTCGTGGCCGTGATGTTGCCGAACCGGCTCGAATTGATCGTGACATTGTTCGCGGCTTGGCGGCTGGGTGCCGCGGCGACGCCGATCGACCCGTCGTCGACCGCGGCCGAGTCCGACTATCAGCTGGCCGATTCCCGCGCGCGCGTCCTTGTCTGCGCTGACGAACGCGAGGCCGGCCAGGCCGATCAACCGCAGCGAATTGCGCTGGCGGAGCTGAATCGGCACGAAGGCCGCGGCGGCGCCGCGGAAGCGACCGAGTTCTCCAACGACGCGCTCGCGTTGATCATCTACACCAGCGGCACCACCGGACGTCCCAAGGGCGTCGAGTTGACGCACGCCAACATCATGGTGATGGCCGAGACGATGGTCGCCGGTATGCGGTTGACCGCCGAGGACCACAGTCTGCTGATCCTGCCGCTGTTCCACGTCAACGGCATCGTGGTCAGCGTGCTGTCGCCGCTGCTCGCCGGCGGCCGGGCCACTGTCGCGGGCCGGTTCTCGCCGCGGACCTTTTTCGACAGGGTCGAGGCGGCGCGGCCGACCTATTTCTCCGCGGTACCCGCCATCTACGCCATGCTGTCGGCGCTGCCGGCGGAGATCCGGCCCGACACCTCCTCGGTCCGGTTCGCGCTCTGCGGTGCGGCTCCGATGCCGGTCGAACTGCTCACCCGATTCGAGGAGCGCTACGCGATCCCGATCTACGAAGGCTATGGCCTGTCGGAGGGGACGTGCGCGAGCACGGGCAATCCACTCGACGGTGTCCGCAAACCCGGCACCGTCGGTCTCGCGCTGCCGGGCCAAGAGATCGCCATCGTCGACAGCGACGGCAATTTCCTCAGCGCCGGATCGGTGGGCGAGGTCGTGGTCAAAGGCCCGACCGTGATGCGGGGATATCTGGGCCGGCCGGAGGAAACGGCCAAGGTGATCGTCGATGGCTGGCTGCACACCGGAGACATCGGTCGCATGGACGCCGACGGCTACCTCACCCTGGTCGACCGCATCAAGGACATGATCATCCGCGGCGGAGAGAACATCTATCCCAAGGAGATCGAGTCCGCGATCTACACCCACCCACAGGTGCTCGAGGCCGCCGTGATCGGTCGACCGCACCCGGTCTACGGCGAAGTGCCCATCGCCTTCGTGTCCTATCGCGACGGTGCCGCGGTCGAGCCGGAACAGATTCTCGAGCTACTGCGGAAGTCTTTGGCCGCCTACAAGCTTCCCGAGCTGATCGTGACCGTAGACGAGATCCCGAAGAACCCCGTCGGGAAGATCGACAAGCGGATTCTGCGCCGCCGCTCGGTCGATGCCACCCTCTGACCCCCTCCTCTCCCTCTCGAAAGACACCTGCCATGGGATTCACGAAACCCGATCTTCCGGACATCGACTACGCCGAATGGAAGACCCGCCCGCGCGGTGAACGGCTGCGCACCGTCGCCGAGCACTGGGTCGAGCACGGCTTCGGCACGCCTCTTGCCGTCTACCTGCTCTACCTCGTCAAATGCGCCTTGTACGTCCTCGGCGCGGCCGCGGTGATCTCCCTGACCCCCGGGCTCGGGGCGCTCACCGACATCAGCTCGTGGTGGACCGAACCGATCGTCTACCAGAAACTCGTCGTCTGGACTCTGCTGTTCGAAATACTCGGGCTCGGATGCGGGTTCGGACCGCTCACCATGCGGTTCCTGCCGCCGCTCGGCGGGCTGCTGTACTTCCTGCGTCCCGGCACCCTGCGGCTGCCGCCATGGCCGGGCAAGGTGCCGTTCACCCGTGGTGACGAGCGCGGGCTCATCGATGTCGCCTTGTACGCGGTCGTCCTCGGATCCGGAATCCAGGCGTTGCTCGCCTCCGGCCGCGGCGTTCCGCCGGTGGACGGCGGCCATGTAGGCCTGCTCGATCCCATGGTCGTCGTCGCTCTGGTCATCGCCCTCTGCGTGCTCGGGCTGCGAGACAAGACGGTGTTTCTGGCCGCACGCCCCGAGCACTACCTGTTGATGCTGCTGATGTTCTTCGTCCCCTTCGCCGACATGGTGATCGGATTCAAGCTGGTCATGCTGGCGCTGTGGTGGGGTGCGGCCACGTCCAAGCTCAACCATCACTTCGGGCACGTGGTCGCCGTCATGATGAGCAACAGCCCCGTCATGCGACTCGGATGGCTCGAGCGCAAGATGTACCGCAACCCACCGCAGGACCTGCGGCCGTCACGTATCCCGGCTCTGCTGGCTCACGGCGGCACCGTCGTGGAATACCTGGTTCCCGCCTACCTCGTGTTCCTCGGCCACGGCGGCCCACTGACCTGGGCGGCGATCATCTTCATGGCCGTTTTCCACCTGCACATCATCTCCACCGTCCCGATGGGCGTGCCGCTGGAATGGAACATCTTCTTCATCTTCAGCCTGTTCTACCTGTTCGGACACTACGGCTACATCCACGTCCAGCAGCTTCGATCACCGCTGGTGCTCGCGATGATCCTCTTCTCCGCACTTGTCGTGGTCGTGGGACATATTCGGCCGCAATGGGTTTCGTTCCTGACATCGATGCGCTACTACGCAGGCAACTGGGCCACAAGCGCCTGGTGTTTCCGCGGGGACGCCGAGCTGAAACTCGAGCAGCACGTCACCATGAGCGCCGCGCTGCCGGTCACCCAGCTGACCAAGCTGTACGGCCCCGAGACCGCCGACATCCTCATCCAGACCGGGCTCGGCTGGCGATCGATGCACACCCACGGCCGGGCACTCAACGGCCTCATCGCACGCGCCGTCGACAACCCGGAGGACTACGCCGTCCGCGACGGAGAGATTGTCGCAGGCCCGCTGCTGGGCTGGAACTTCGGTGAAGGGCACTTGCACAACGAACAGCTGCTGACAGCGCTGCAGCGGCGCTGCCAGTTCGAGGAGGGCGAGCTTCGCGTCGTCGTCCTCGAATCTCAGCCCATCCACCGGCAACGCCAGGCATACCGCATCATCGATGCCAGAACCGGAGTCATCGAGGAGGGCTACGTACTGGTCGAGGACATGCTTGCCCGCCAGCCATGGCCGGAGCCGGACGATCTGTTCCCGGTTCATCCTCTCCACCACGACGACACCCAGGATCTGCCCTCGGCGCGTGCGCGATGACCACGGCGATCGTGGTCGGCTCCGGCCCGAACGGACTGGCTGCCGCCGTGACACTGGCCCGGCACGGGGTCGACGTCACCGTGCTGGAAGGTGCCGCCACCATCGGCGGCGGCACCCGCTCCGGCGAACTGACCCTCCCCGGTCTGCTGCACGACCACTGCGCCATGGCCCACCCCATGGCCGTCGGCTCACCGTTCTTCGCCGGAATCGACATGGCCCGCTACGGATTGAAATGGGCATGGCCGGAAATCGACTGCGTTCACCCGCTCGACGACGGAACAGCGGCAGTGCTGTATCAATCCGTCGAAGAGACCGCGGCGGGCCTCGGGCCGGACGGGCCGATCTGGCGCCGCCTGTTCGCCGGCCCCGCCGCTGGATACGAACTGCTGGCGAAGGACGTCATGCAACCGCTCCTACGGATACCGTCACATCCGCTGCGGCTGGCCCGATTCGGCATCCCGACCCTGATCCCCGCCGCCGCACTCGGACGGCTGTTCCGGACCGAGCGGGGACGGGCGTTGTTCGCCGGGAACATGGCGCACGGCTGGCAACCACAGCACCGGATCCTGTCCGCGGCGATCGGTCTCGGCATCACCACCGCGGGCCATCGCTACGGGTGGCCCGTTGCGGTGGGCGGCTCACGCGCTATCACCGAAGCCATGGCGGCGGCGCTGAGAGATCTGGGCGGAAAGATCGAGACCGGGTTCTGGGTCGAGTCGCTGGACCGACTGCCGCCGGCCGACCTCGTGATGTTCGATCTTGCCCCGGCCGCTATCGCCGACATCGCCGGTGACCGGCTGCCGTCACGGGTCGCCCGGGCGTACCGACGCTTCCGGCACGGGCCCGCCGCATACAAGATAAGCCTCGCCATAGCGGGCGGCATTCCCTGGACCAGCCCGCACGCCAGGAAGTCGGGAAGCCTGCACATCTGCGGCAGCGCAGCTGACGTGGTCCGCGCCGAACGCGCTGTGCATCGAGGTCGGCTTTCCGACCGACCGTTCATCATCGTCGGACAGCAGTACCTCGCCGACCCAACACGCTCACAAGGAAACATGCACCCGGTCGACATGTATTCCCATGTGCCACAAGGGTATTCGGAGGACATCACCGAAGTAATGCTCGACGCGGTCGAGCGGTTCGCACCGGGGTTCCGAGACCGCATCCTCGCCACCACCGTCGTAGGCCCCATCGACATGCAGGCCTACAATCCCAACTATGTGGCCGGAGACATCCTGACCGGCGACAAGAGCATCCGCCAGCTGGTCTTCGGCGGACCACGCATCACCAGGCGCCCCTATCATGTGGCGAACCGGATGTTCATCTGCTCGGCCGCCGTCCCGCCAGGGCCGGGAGCGCACGGGATGAGCGGATACAACGCCGCGGTCGCGGCCCTGCGAGAATTCGCCGCCCCACCGAGGCATCGATCCGCAGTGCCGCGCGGCGGGAACGGCCCGAACTCCCCCGAACATTGATCGCAGCGCGCGTCGCGTCGACCTGGGCGGCTACTGGGACAAGCAAGGCCCCGACCTGCTCGACCACCGCGATCCCCTGTCGGTCCAGACCCCTGCACCGGTCAACGCGACGCCCACCGAGCAAGCGCACCGAGCTCAGACCCGCCGCATCACCGACACGACCTTGCCGAGCACCACCGCTTCGTCACCGTCGATCACCTCGTAGGCCGGATTGCGCGGCTCGAGATACACATGACCGCTACGCCGCCGGTACACCTTCACCGTCGCTTCTCCCTCGATCATCGCCGCCACGATCTCACCGGAATGCGCCTCGTGCTGCTGTCGCACCACCACGACGTCGCCGTCACAGATCGCCGCGTCGATCATCGAATCACCACGCACCCGCAACCCGAACACCGTGCCACGGCCGACCAACTCGCGCGGCAACGTCATCGTGTCGTCGGTATGCTCCTCGGCCAGGATCGGAGCACCCGCCGCGATATCGCCGACCACCGGCACCGCCACCGAATCCTCCGCCATCTCCCGCCGCACCGGAGCCCGCAGGAACATCCGCACGTCGATCGGACGCGACACCGTCCGGCCGCGGCGCAGAAAACCTCGCTCCTCCAAGCTCTTCAGATGCTTGGACACCGACGACGCCGACCGCAGACCCACCGCGTCACCGATCTCGCGCGTATTCGGCGGATACCCGTACCGCAGAACCCAGTCCCGAATCGTGGCGAGAATCCGCTGCTGGCGCGGCGGCAACGTCGAGGTGTCGAGGTGCTCGAACGCGTCGAGCGGGTCATATCCGGTCACCCGGGGAATGGTAGAGGCACGGGCCGACACTACGGACCGGCCACCACACCGGGCACGCCGAACAACTCCTGATCGGGTTCGGGAACCCAGCAGGCGGCGGCGGTATCCCGGTTGTAGCTCTCCGCGACATGCTCGATCAAATGCCGCAATCCCGGATGCCGGTCACCCGCCGACCACAGCAGCGCCAGCGGATAGGCCGGAGTGGGATCCACGATCATCAGCCGCCGCACGTTCGGATGCCACGGCGTCTGCCCGCCGTCACCGGCGAAGGTCGCCAACGACGACGAATCCGCGATACGTTCGACGATTCCCGCCATATTCTCCAGCGGACCCCCGGTATCGATCGGAATCCCGCTGAACGCGCTGAGTTCTCGATAGAAATCGGCCCACTCCGACGGCACGGCCGCACCGGGCACCCACACCGGATGCCCCGCGACCTCCCGCAACCCGATCGTCGACCGGCCCGCGAACGGATGGTCCTTACCCACGAGCAGATACAGCGGCTCCAGATACGCCGGAGCCGCGACGATGTCACCGGGCAACGCCACCGGGCCGCCGTGCGCGCGAGCCAAGGCCACGTCGACCAGACCGCTGCGCAGCGCCTCCCGCGACGTCGTGATCATGTTCGACATGACGATCTCGGTCTCACAGCGCGGATGACGCGCGAGATAGAACTCCATCAACTCCGTCGCGGCCATACGCTTACCCAGAACCGCCACCCGCAACGGCCGCACCCGCTCGCGCACGGACCGCACCGCCGCCTCGGCGCCCACGAGCAGTGAACGCGCATGCGGCAACAGCCGAAGACCCGCTGCGGTCGGCGCGCTGCCACCGCATCCACGCTCGAAAAGCTCCGCACCCAACTGCGCTTCGAGTTTCGCGATGCGCTTGGACACCGCCTGCTGGCTGATACCCAGCACAGCGGCGGCGTGACCGAACTGCTCCTCCTCCACCACCGCGACGAACGCCCGCAACGCCGCCAGATCCAGATCCACCATCACCTCCATCGACCAGGCAACCTCCGCCTTGCTCGGCGACCTCACAACGCTTCCGCGCCCGTCCGCTCCGGCGGGCGGACCACCTCCACCTGCGTGAGCGGGCCCGCATAACGCTCGATCTCCACCAAAGTGAGCTGCCCGGCGCACCCTTGGCTGAGCGTCGAGGACGGACGGTCGGCGATCAGCACGTTCGGATTACCGTGACGGCAGAACGTCGGATCCGCCGGGTCGGGGTCGTACCACGCGCCGGTGGACAGCTGCGCGACACCGGCTCGCACCCCCTCGTCCACGACCAACCCCGCCAGGCAACTACCCCGATCGTTGAACACCCGCACGATGTCACCGGCACGCAGACCGCGAGCCTCGGCGTCCGAGGGATGCATCCGGATCGGTTCCCGCCCGGAGATCTTCACCGACTGGCTATAGGCGCCCACGTCCAGCTGACTGTGCAACTTCGTCCGCGGCTGGTTCGCCACCAACTGCACGGGGAACCGCTCCGCCGCCGCGCCACCGAGCCACTCCTCCGGCTCCAGCCACACCGGATGCGGCGGGCAATCGGCGTACCCGAAGCCATCGATCGTCGACGAAAAGATCTCGATCTTCCCGCTGGGCGTGCTCAGCGGGTACCGGTCCGGGTCTGCGCGAAAGTCCGCGGCAAGCACCTGCCGTGGGTCCGGCACCGGAAGCTCGAGCGCCTCGCCGGACCAGAACGCGTCGAAATCCGGAAACTCCTGTCCCGCACGCGACTGCTCTACGCGCCACCGCTCGTACAGATGCCGCAGCCACTCCGCGACCGAACGTCCTTCGGTGAACTCCTTGCCGACCCCGAGCCGATCCGCCATCTCGGCGAAGATCCGATAATCGTCGCGCGCCTCAGCAGGCGGGCGGGTCAGCGCTCGCATCGGAAAGAACGACCGGTCACCTTCGCCCGCGCCGTAGTCATCGCGCTCGATGGACATCGTCGACGGCAACACGATGTCCGCGTGCCGCGCGGTAGCCGTCCAGAACGCATCGTGCACCACCACCGTGTCCGGCCGTTCGAACGCCATTCGCAAACGGGCCAGATCCTGATGGTGATGGAACGGATTGCCGCCACACCAATACACCAACCGCACATCCGGATACATCAGATCCCGACCGTTGTACCGATAGGGCGCACCCGGATTCAGCAGCATGTCCGCGATCCGCGCGACCGGAATGAAGGCATCGACACCGTTGCGCCCCTGCGGAAGTCGCGGCACCGGCCCGCGCGCCGGTTCCCCGACGCCCGCGGCCGAGCCGTAACCATGCCCGAACCCGCCGCCGGGAAGGCCGATCTGCCCCAGCATCGCCGCCAGCACCACACCCGCCCACAACGGCTGCTCACCATGTCGCGCCCGCTGCAACGACCAACTCACCGTCACCAGAGTTCGAGCGGCGGCCATCTCGCGCGCCAGCATCCGGATACGCTCCGCCCCCACCCCGGTGATCGCCGCGGCCCACTCCGGATCCTTGACGACTCCATCCACCGCGCCACGAAGATACGCCGCGAAACGCTCGAAGCCGACCGTGTACTCACGCAGAAACGTCGTGTCCGCCAAACCTTCCGCGTCCAGCACCTGAGCCAGCGCAAGCATCATCGCCACGTCGGTGCCAGGCAGCGGCGCGATCCACTCGGCTTCGCTCTCCGGCGGGGTGTCGTCGCGCAACGGACTGATCGACACGAACCGGCAGCCCCGCTCCCGCGCCGCCGTGATCCAGCCCCGCACGTTGTGCCGGGAGACGCCACCAGGCGACACCGCCGCGTTCTTCGGTGACAGACCGCCGAAGGCCACCACGAGTTCGGAGTGCTCGGCCAGTACCGCCTTCGCCGTCGCCTGCTGCGTCAACCAGCCGATGTCGCCGATGACGTGCGGCAGGAAAACCGTCGAAGTGCCCAGACTGTAACTGTTCACGTGCCGGACGTAGCCGCCGAGACAGTTCAGGAAGCGGTGCAATTGACTCTGCGCGTGATGGAACCGCCCCGCGCTCGCCCAGCCGTACGAACCGCCATACACCGCCTCCGCCCCAAACCGCCGGTACACCCGGCCCAGCTCACCGGCCAGCAGGTCCAACGCCCGCTCCCACGACACCGGAACGAAAGCCTCCGAACCGCGCGGCCCCGGCCCCGGCCCGTTCTCCAGCCAACCCCGGCGGACATACGGCCGATCAATCCGAGTGGGGTGGTGCTGCGCAGAAGCGACGTTCCCGATCAACGGCATCGGCTCCGGATCACCACGCCACGGCCGGACCTCCGTCAGTCGTTCACCGTCGCTGTCCGCCTCGAACGCGCCCCAGTGGGTCAGATGCGTGGTCACCGCCCCACCGTAATCGGCCCCACCGACATCGCGGCGCCGCCCGTCCCCCCGCCAACGCCACCTCAGCCGGATTTACGGCGCAGCTCGAAGATCCGGAACACACGGCCGCCGGAGAGCTCGTACTCCATGGCATAACCTGGCCAGAACTCGACCGCCAGATCCCAGAAGGGCTTGCGCTCCACACCGTCGATCTCACGCACCGCGACCAGGAACTGCTCACCCTCGTGCCGGACCGAGGCAGTCTGCGCGGCACGCAGATTCGCCGACCACGCCGGATGTTCGGAACTCCCCCAATTCGAGCCGAGGACGATGAAGTCCGCACCATGCGGGACATACAGCAACGACGTGGTCCGCGGGATCCCCGTCTTCCGGCCCGGCACCGTGACCTCGATGGACGGCAACCCTGCCAGATCCAGGACACCCCTTCGCCCGCCGCTCACCCGCCGGATCACGCGCTCGAGCCGGAGCACGACCGGCGCCGACCGCATCACCCAGCGCTGCTGAGCGAGCCGTCTCGCCACGCGCGGCAACGGATTAGACACCACTTCAGGACACCTCTCCGTACGACTCGCAGGCTGGCAGGCGCTCTACAACAGATCTAACACCTCGTACCGACATCTATGCACAGTCGGCCTCTCGGTCTTCGATATCCATTGCGAAGTTTCTGTTGCGGTGCAGGTTTCGTATTGCATCCGTTTCTACGCAATCCCGCTGGTCACCGCACCGGACGAGGTCGCTGGTGATCCCCCGGCCCGGCCTGGCTGCGCCGATCCGGTTCGAGCCCGACCAGGCCGAACGCGATCTTGGATTGGCTCGTCCTGAGCGGAGTTGTGCGTGCACGATCGCATGGTGGTTCTGGGGGTGTTCCGTGGTTTTGAAGACGAGGAAATACATATTTCAATGCGAATATCTACGTATTAACATGCAAGTTGTTGCGATGTTAGTTGTTGAGGCTCCGCCACATCACCCTCCACGCAGTTCCGTTCCGCGCAAGTCCTCGAAGCGCAGCCCACTCCCCGACTTTCGAGAAAACGGACAAGCGACCAGTTACCCTGTCCCCCGTGCCGTCCTCCCCCACCCTGGTTCGAGCACCCGAAGGACGACGAGGACCAGCCCCTTTCGGAACAGGAGTTCGATGCGTTCACACCGCCGCCATGTCTCTGCCGCCTTGGCGGCCGTCGCCGCGGTACTGCTCGGAGGCGCCGCCCCAGCAGCCGCCCGCCCCGAGCCGCCCGCCGCGGTCACCCCGATGGGCCCGGATTTCCTCTGGGGCGTCGCCTCGTCGGGATATCAATCGGAAGGCCATGCCCCGGACAGCAACTGGTCCCGCTACGTCGCGTCCGGGAAAACGACTGACCCCTACCGGGATTCGATCGACTTCTACGCGCGTTACCGCTCCGACATCGCCCTTGCGGCCGATCTGGGCGTGAAGGTGTACCGCATCGGCGTCGAGTGGGCACGCCTCCAGCCCGAACCGGGCAAGTGGGACCTCGAGGGGCTGAAGTTCTACGACGATGTCGTCGCCGCGATCACGGCTGTCGGCATGCGTCCCATGATCACCATCGACCACTGGGTCTACCCGGGCTGGGCGGTCGACCGCGGGGGCTGGAACAACCCGGGCCTCGTCGAGGGCTGGCTGGCCAACGCACGAGCGGTCGTCGATCGCTACGCCCCGTTCCAGCCGTTGTGGGTGACGTTCAACGAGCCGACCTTCTACCTGCTGAACGAACTGCGCCACGGCGGACTTTCGCCCGCGGCCGCGCCCGCGATGCAAGACCGGATCGCCCAGGCGCACAACAGCATTTACGACTACATCCACCGGGTACAGCCGGGCGCCATGGTGACCAGCAATGTCGCCTACATCCCTGGCGGTGAGGATGTGGTGAACAAGCCGCTGGTGGACAGGCTCGACACAAAGCTCGACTACATCGGCATCGACTACTACTACGGCCTCTCCCCCGACAGCCTCACCGCCACGGCGAGTTTCACGGAGTTGTGGAAGAACCCGCTGCAGCCGGAAGGCATCTACTACGCGCTGCAACACTATGCGCGTCAGTTCCCCGGTAAGCCGCTCTACATAGTCGAGAACGGGATGCCCACCGAGAACGGCCTGCCCCGCGCGGACGGATACAGCCGCGCCGACTCACTCCGCGACACCGTCTACTGGCTCCAGCGAGCCAAGGCCGACGGCATGAACTTGATCGGTTACAACTATTGGAGTTTGACCGACAATTACGAGTGGGGCTCCTACACACCACGTTTCGGCCTCTACACCGTCGACGTCCTCACCGATCCCGCCCTAACGCGCAAGCCGACGGACGCGGTGGCCGCATACACCGACATCACCCGGACCGGCGGCGTCGCGCCCGGTTACCGGCCGACCCGTGCGCCGAAGGATTGTTCCTTCGTCGACGCGCCCGCCAGCTGTTCCGACCCGGTCACCGTCCCGCGGTGACACTTCGGGGCACACCATCGAGTGGAGGTGGACGATGACCGACGATCCCGTCGCGGTGCTGCGGCGCTGGGCCGATTCCGGCGGAATCTGGCGAGTCACCGGACGCCGGCCCGGTTCGGTCACCGTCGCCCTCTACCAGTGCACGGGCGGAGAGGAGGTCGACCGCCTGGTCTCTTCCGATCCCGAGTTGATCCGCTATCTCGGTGAGCGAACCAGCAGCGAGGACTGAACCGCTCAGCTCACGACCGATCCGGTCGCCCCCGCCCACAGCCGCTCCAGCACGCGCGCGGCCGGTTCCACGGCGGTGATCAGGCCGACCCCCTGCCCCGCGTCGATCGGCGCGACGGCGGGATCGTCAGCGGCGAGCGCCGCGGTGAGAGCGCGCTTGGCCGCCGCGTCCATGGCGAGCTCTTCTTCTCGCCCGGTCCACCGGTCGGTGAACCCGGTGCGCAGCACCCGCGCGGGAAACCTGGCGGGCCAAGGCAATTCCATTCCCACGTCGTACGCGCGGGTGAGCACCGCGTCGTCGCCGCGTGCCTCGATCAGAGCACGACGGCCCGCATCCGACAGCAGCGATTCCGAGGAGGCCGCCAGGCAGGTGCCGAGCCATGCGCCACTGGCCCCGGCGCGCAGCACGGCGGCGAGATCCCCCGGTGCGCCGATGCCGCCCGCCGCGAGCACCGGGACCGTTACCGCGTCCAGCACCTCTTCCAGCAGCGGCAGCAGCGACGCGTTCACGGCGCCGTGCCCACCACCCTCCACGCCGCGGGCCACGAGGACGCCGACACCGGCGGCTTGCGCACGCCGCGCGTCCTGCCCGCTGTACACCTGAGTGGCCGGGACGATCCCGGCGTCCGCGACTCGGGCGGCCCAGCCCAAGTCTTCCCCGAAGCTCACCGAGATCAGTGCGGGACGCGCCTCGATCGCGACCTCGAGCAGTCGCGGCTCCCCGGCGACCACCCAATCGACCAGGCCGATGCCGAACGGGCCGTCGATGCCGCGCAGGTGCGGCAATTCCCGCTGCAGCGCCCGGACCGATCCGGCACTGCCCATCCCGATCATCCCGAGCCCGCCGGCCGCGGTCACCGCCGCGGCGAGCCGTCCGCCCGCCACACCCCCCATCGGCGCATTGACCAGTGGAATGCGCGCACCCATCCGGTGCGCCCATGCGATCGCGTCGTGTGCGGGGAACTGTTCGCCGGGCATCGTCACGAGTTCCATCGCAGCACACCGTGCCATGAACAGTGCCGGGCCGCTCGGTCACCGCGGGTGGTCACCCGCGGTAACCGAGCATGTCCAGCAGTCCGTCGAGCTGGAGTTCGAACAATTCGTCGCGGTCGGCGAAAGTGTTGGTGCCGTACATGTCGAAGACGTCCGCGCTCACCGCCCCGAACAGGCCGACCCAGAACGTCACGCCGCGGACGACCAGCCAGTCGGGCACCTCGAGCGGGAACTCGTCGCGGATCACCGCGAAGCTGCCCGCGAGAGGCGCGGAGATCCGCGGCTCCTTACCGGGCGCGGCCAGTCGGCCGGCACGATGGGCCTGAGCGAACAGGGTCAGCAGTGCGGCGATCACCCGGGTGCCCGGCGCGGTGGTCTCGGTGGCGGGTGCGTCGTAGCCGGGAACCGGCGTACCGAACAACAACCCGTAGCGAGCGGGTTCGGCCAGTGCCCAACGCCGCACCGTGCGACCCAGAACCCGCAGCCCGTCGATCGGATCGTCCCCGGCCTCGGCCAGCGCCTCGTCGACCGCGTCGCCGAGGGCGTTGTAGCCGTCCACGACGAGCAGGGTCAGCAGCTCGTCGCGACTGCGGACATACCGGTAGACAGCCGAGGAGACCACGCCGAGGTCACGCGCGACCGCGCGCAGGGACAAGGCGGCGGCGCCTTCGGTCGCCAGGTGTTCGCGCCCGATCCGGACGATGTCGTTCATGGTCTGGGCCCTGGCGCGGGCGCGGGGTGTCGTCGGCATAACAGAAACGATGCGCGCATCCGAGAGCGTTGTCAACTATTGAGAGCATCGCTCTTAAACCGGGGCGGGCGACCACCGGCACCGCTGATCACCGGAGTGGTCGGCTGGTTCGAGCCGACTTGCGAACCGTTACTTACCCGGGAGTAGTGTTAGCCGAGTCACTGGCGACACGATCGAGGAGTTCCACATGGACCAGCGGACGACGGATTTCGACGTGCTGATCGTCGGTTCCGGGTTCGGCGGCAGCGTCACCGCGCTTCGGCTGGTGGAGAAGGGGTACGAGGTCGGCGTACTGGAGGCGGGCCGGCGCTTCGCCGACGACGAACTGCCCAAGACCAGCTGGGAGCTGAAGAAGTTCCTCTGGGCGCCCGCACTCGGCTGCTACGGAATCCAGCGCATCCATCCGCTGCGCAACGTCCTCATCCTCGGCGGCGCTGGCGTCGGGGGTGGATCGCTGAACTACGCGAACACTTTGTACGTACCGCCGGAGCCGTTCTTCCGCGACCCGCAGTGGCGTGACATCACCGACTGGCGCGACGAACTCACCCCGTACTACGAGCGGGCGCAGCAGATGCTCGGCGTGGTGCGGAACCCGCACATGACGCCCGCCGACGAGGTCTTCAAGGCCGTCGCCGACGACATGGGTGTCGGCGACACCTTCGTGCAGACGCCGGTCGGCGTGTTCTTCGGCGAGCCGGGCAAGACCGTGCCCGACCCCTACTTCGGCGGCGTCGGGCCGGAGCGCACCGGGTGCGTCGAATGCGGCGACTGCATGGTGGGCTGCAAGTACGGCGCGAAGAACACGCTCGTGAAGAACTACCTGTACCTGGCCGAGCAGGCGGGCGCCGAAGTCATCCCGATGACGACGGTCACCGAACTGCGTCCGCACCCGGACGGCACGTGGGACGTGTCCACGGCTCGTACCGGCGCCTGGATTCGCAAGCAACCTCGCACGCTCACCGCCGCGCACGTCGTGCTCGCGGCGGGCACGCGCGGTACCCAGAAATTGCTGTTCGCCATGCGCGACAGGGGTGTGCTGCCGGACCTGTCCGATCGGCTCGGCGTGCTCACGCGCACCAACTCGGAGTCGATCGTCGGCGCCGCGACCAAGCAGGTGCGCCCCGGCACCGACTTCACCAAGGGCGTCGCGATCACCTCGTCCATTCATCCCACTCCCGACACGCACATCGAGCCGGTCCGCTACGGCAAGGGCTCCAACTCGATGGGGCTGCTGCAGACGCTCATGGTCGACGGTGGTGGCCGGATCCCGCGCTGGCTGCGCTTCCTCGGCCTGGTGCTGCGGCACCCGATGAACCTGCTCAGCTTCTTGAGCACGAAGAACTGGAGTGAGCGGACCATCATCTCGCTGGTCATGCAGCACTTGGACAATTCGATCACCACCTACACCAAACGCGGCCTGTTCGGCCGCAAGCTGACCAGCAAACAGGGCCACGGCGAACCCAATCCGACCTGGATTCCGGTGGGCAACGACGTCACCAGGCGGGTCGCGGAGAAGATCGGCGGCATCGCGGGCGGTAGCTGGGGGGAGATCTTCAACATCCCGCTCACGGCCCATTTCCTGGGCGGCGCGGCGATCGGGGCCGATGCCGAGCACGGTGTGATCGACGGCTACCACCGCGTGTACGGCTACCCGACGCTCAGCGTCGTCGACGGGGCGGCGGTCTCGGCGAACCTGGGCGTCAACCCGTCGCTGACGATCACCGCGCAGGCCGAGCGGGCGGCGGCGTACTGGCCGAACAAGGGCCAGGTGGACGCCCGCCCACCGGTGGGCACGGGATACCGGCGTATCGCTCCCATCGCACCGGTGAATCCGGCGGTTCCGGCGACTTCGCCCGCGGCGCTGGTGCTTCCGATCGTGGAGATCCGGGAGACGCCCGCCGCCGGATAGCTCCGCCGCCGGTCTGATCTGCCGGAATTCGACGGCGGCGGGCGAGTGCGGGGCCCGTCGCCGCGAAAACCCGAACCGACCGCGCAGCAATCTCGCCTCAACTAGCCTTTATCTGGTCTTTTGTCGCTGCGACAGCCAGGAGGCGATCCGTGAGCACACTGCGGCGCATGTTGCTCGGCCCCGTGGCGATGGCGACGGTCCTCATCCTCGCGATAGCGGGGTGCGGCGGCGACGGAGCGGACTCCACGCGAGCGGGAGCACCGTCCAGTTCCGCGGTGCTGCCCAACCGGATCGCCGGTGTGCCGATACCGGACGGCCGGATCGACGATGCCCTGGGCGAGCTGGACCGGCTCGCGGAAGACCTGTTCGCCTCCTCCGGGGTTCCCGGCATGGCGGTCGCCGTCGTTCACGGCGGAAAGGTCGTATACAGCAAGGGATTCGGCGTTCGCAACGTCGTCACCGACGAGAAGGTCGACCCGGATACGGTCTTCCAGCTGGCGTCGTTGTCCAAGCCGGTCGGGGCCACGGTCGTCGCCCGCCGGATCGCCGCGGGAGGCGTCGAATGGGACACTCCGGTGCACCGGCTGCTGCCGTCCTTCGCCCTCGCCGATCCCTACGTCACCGAGCACGTCACGATCGGGGATCTGTACGCGCATCGCTCCGGACTGCCCGATCACGCGGGCGACCTGCTGGAGGATCTCGGCTACGACCGCGGTCAAATTCTCGACCGGCTTCGGCTGTTGCCGCTGGGCACGTTCCGCGATTCCTACGAGTACACCAATTTCGGGCTGACCGCGGCCGCCGTCGCCGTGGCCACCGCGGCGGGAACCGATTGGGAGACGTTGTCCGCACAGACCATCTACGGTCCCCTCGGCATGAATTCGACCAGTTCCCGCTACACCGACTTCGTGTCCCGCGCGAACCGCGCGGAGGGGCACGTGCTGATCGAGGGGAAGTACGAGCAGGCGAACCCACAGCGCCAACCGGACGCGCAGTCCCCGGCGGGAGGCGTCAGCTCCTCGGTGACCGACATGGCCACATGGATGACGATGGTGCTCGCCGACGGCTCCGCCGGAGGCTCGGTCCTGGTGCCATCGGAGGATCTGCTGCCCGCAATCTCTCCGCAAGCCGTGTCGGCGCCACCGAAAACGCCGGACGCGCGGGCCGGGTTCTACGGATTCGGCTTCAATGTGAGTGATTCCGCCGCAGGCCGCGTCGTGCTCGGTCACTCGGGAGCGTTCGGCCTCGGCGCGGCCACCGCGTTCACCCTGATCCCCTCGGCCGACGTCGGCATCGTGACGCTCACCAACGCGGCCCCGATCGGCGTGCCGGAGACGCTGAACGCGGAGTTCGCCGACCTGGTGCAGTTCGGGGAGGTCCAGCAGGACTGGCGCACTCTGTATCGAACGGCGTTCCAGCCGCTCGGAGCACCGGCCGGGGCGCTGGCGGGCAAACAGCCGCCCGCCGACCCCGCCCCCGCGCGACCGGCGGCGGCATATGCGGGTACCTACGACAACGCCTACTACGGGCCGGCGACGATCAGCGCCACCGATCAATTCCTCACGCTCACCCTGGGCCCGAACAACATGACCTTCCCCTTGAAGCACTGGAACGGCGACACCTTCGTCTTCACGCCTCCCGGCGAGAACGCCCCGCACGGATCGGTCTCCCAGGCGAGGTTCGACGGCGACAAACTCACCCTCGAGTACTACGACACCGAACACCTCGGCGTGTTCACCCGACGGTGACGGTCGCGCCCACCCCGACCGCGACCCCGGGCTCCGGCGCACGGCCCGCAGCCGGTCGCGGACGCCGTCCATCCGTTTCCCGGGGGTTTGCCGACCACCGTTGCGGGAAGTCGCTGAATGCAGGAGAGGAGGCAGCGATGACCGGACCGAACGAGACATACGACCCGCCGCAGGACACCGGCGCGCCCGACGCGGTCGAGACCGATGCGGCGGCCCTCAGCAGCGCCGAGGATCTGGACGAGGATCGGCTGCGTTCCGACCCGCTCGAGGCCGGAATGGACCCACCGGAGCACTGGAGCGGCGTCACGAAGTACGGCGTGACGCAGTGGGAGCAATCTCATCCTCGACCGCTCGGCGACCGGCTCGCCGAAGAGGAGCCCGACACCGATGCCGGAGTCCTGGAGACCGAGGCCACCGGCACCGGGGACGACCGAAAGCTCCAGGACATCACCGACGACCGCGACCAGGTACTCGCCGCGCACCGCTACGAGGAGGAAATCGGTGTGGCGGCCGATGTCGCGGGCGGTTCGGTGGCCGATGACATCCGGCACCCGGCCCCGCCCGAATGAACTGGAGCATGCCCGCCTGATCGGTACCGCCGTGGCCCGGCCCGCCACCCGGATAAGACATCCGCCGTATATGGCGCGATCGCTTCCGGCGCGGCAGGGCCGGGCGCGGATGGAGTTCTACTCGTCCGGGAGCAACACCAGACAGAACGTATGCCCCACCGGGTCGGCATAAACACGGAAGGCACCATCGGTTTCGTCCTGCACGAGTGTCGCGCCCAACGCGAGCACAGCGGGCTCGGCTTGCTCGATATCGTCCACCAGGACGTCGAAATGTACTTGCTGTGACCCCTCGGGATCTGGGAAGCGCGGGGGCTGGTAGTCGGGCGCCGTTTGGAACGCGATGCGCCGACCTGATGCCTCGACCAGCACCACCCAGTCGTCGTCATCGTCCTCGAGCAGATCTCCCCCGAGTAACTCTTGATAGAACCTGGCGAGTTTGCGCGGCTGAGGGCAATCCAGCACGACGCTGCGCAACTGTCCGACCCCATTGTTCGATGCCATATTCCGACCTCCAGACCTATGCCATTCGTCGTTGCCTACCCGCGCCGCTCGGTGGCAAACGCGGGCGGTACATCCGAGCGCCGCACCAGTCGCCGCTGCGACGGATCACACGGGCCGAAGGCAGGCCGGACCGAACGCAACGGCCCGCCCGGCGCTACGAAACACGCCGGACGGGCCGCTTCCCCGTTCGCCATGCGACGCCGCCACGTCACACAGCTTGATCATGGTAAGCGCCCACGCCTGGCATATCCGGCAGCCACGCCGGATCATCCGATGTCCGATCGATGCGGCACCGTCGTGCACGCAGGTCATTCGCCGTGCGAGGCTCGCCAGAGCGTGTGCTCACGGCTGATCGCTTCCTCGGCGTCGGATACGGCGTCGGCCCAAGCGGCTTCGGTGTCGTTCTGTTCCAAGACCTCGGCGACGATGCTCAATTCGTTCGAGGCGACGGCATAGGCGGCGGCGCCGGTACTGTGCTGACGGGCCGACGACCAGGCGGCCAGGCCCGCCACCCCCGCCGCGAAAATGCCTGCGAGATCGAAGTTCACCGCGTTGAACGCCTTCGCCAGCGCTCCCGCGACACCCGCGACATCGAAAACGAGTGCCAGCGTGCCGAACAACTGAGACCTGCGCTGGTGGTATCCGGATTTTCCCGCATACCACCGTTGCTGTTCCCGGATGCGGTCGTTCAAGTAGACGCGGCGCCGTTCGTCGAACGGTGCGGAGCGCAGCCGCCGCATGCGATCGGTGATGGCCGGGGCGGTGGTCGGCCGCAACGCCAGCGCCGAGATATCCTGACGCAGCAGCATCAGTCGCTCGATCAACATCCGATCGGCCTCGCCCGGAGACAGCGTCCCGACGAACGGCGCACCCTGTACCGCGTACTTCCAGGTCAAGGTCTTCACCGATTCGGCGAGCGCGCGACCCTCGTACCAGGACTTACCCGGACGTCCGCGCAGAACGCCCACATCGACCGCGAGGATTCCGACGAAGGCCATCGCCGTGAGGATGGCCGCGATATCGGTGCCCGAAGCGCCGACGCGTATGGTGAATGCCGCGCACGCCGCCGCCACCACGGCCAGCCAAAGCCGAGCTCCGTAGGCGCGAAGATAGAACTTCTGGCCGTACAGCGACGCCGTGTCCGCGGACTGGAACAGCCCGGGGTAGTCGTCAGCCTGCCGCACGGGCCGCGGGACGCGTTCGAACCGACATGGCCGAAGCGTAACAGGCGACAGGTCCGTATCGAATCCTTTTGCGCTGCTTTCGAATTACGAGTCGACCATCGCCGATCGCCATTCCCGACCACGCATTCGCGACATCAACCACGGACTTGCAGATCCGCCATCAGATACCGGGTGGCGGCCCGATGACCGTCGGTCACGGCGATCCGGGCCGTCCGCGGGGTGGTGCCGGAATTCGGTGAGCGGCTGTCCATTCGCGACCAGTGATAGAGCACTTGCGCTTTCAGGAACGCCCGGTCACTCCGCTTGTCGCAGAGGAAGATGACTTCGGCAATGGGAAAGCGGTCGATCACACGTTGCAACTCGAATCGTGTTCCCGCGTTCGCCGGCACGTATCCGGCGAGGTCGAGCACGACGTAGTCGACCCGGGACAGCAGTGTGTCCACCGCCGCCTGCCAGAAGCTGACGTGGCAGAGGATCGAGCGAACGGGATAGCTGCCCGCGGGGTCGCGGACCTTGACCGCCAGATCGGTCACCCCGAGCAGCCGCCTGCGTCCGGGTGGAAACGGTACGTCCGAGTGTTTCGCCAGTTCTTCGCGCAACATGCGCGGTGACGCCACGAACATGGTGCGGAAGGCATTGCGCCTGCGCACGTCTCGCACCTCCTCCGGACTCACCGACGCGGCGCTGCGCAGGAGATGCACATACCCGAACTCGCGCCACGCGCCGCGCAGGAATTCCCGGGCGCGCGCCCGATTGTCGAACAGGCGCAGATAGGCGATCTGTACCGGCTTCGCGCCGATCACATTCGACCGCGGCGAGACCTCGCGAAGGTCTCCCCTGCCCCGCGGCGGGGTGGTGAACCGCACGGTGAGCGCCGGAATCTCGCTCGCGCGAGACCAAGTCGGGTCCGGGCCGATCGGGCTGATCCTGGCGCTGTAGGCGGGGTCTTTCGACCACTTCTCGACCGTCCGGCTCGCATTCCAACGCCGCCACCGCAGCGCGACCGATGCCAGCAATACCGCCGCCGACAGGACCATCAGGCCGAGGACGGCAGGCTCCAGTTCCGGCGCCGGACGTTGCGTTCCGTCGGGTTCCTCCACGGTCACCCCGTAGACCAGGACCAAGACGAACAGCGCGACCGGCACCACGCCCCAGAGCAACCGTCGGCTCGCGGCCGCGCCGTGACTTCGGACCTCCTGCACCGTGGCCATGTGCGTGTCCAGCGGCGGCACCAGCATGGCGATCTGATCGGGATCACGGTCCACGCGTCGCCGCAGCGATCGCGCCCGCAACCCCTGCGATGCGTCGGCGACGGCCTCCGCACCGGCGGCGAACGCCCCCACCCCCAGCACGGCCAGCGGAAACAGCACCAGCTGCCGCCACGTCGACAGGTCCACCGCGGGCACCCAGGCCGCCAGCAGCTGCGGCCCGCGAGCCCAGACCACGACAACAGCCGCCACGGCCGCCACGAATCGAACGGCGTTTCCAGCCGCCGACCGCAGCGACGCGGTCTCCTCGCCCCGGACGCGAGCGTACAACTCGCCGCCGCTCATTCCGCTGACCACCGCTGGCGTACCGTCCCGCCCCTGTGCCGACGAACATCCGTATACCGATGGCTGCGCCTGTCGCGCCGGCGATATCGCCGGGCATGTCAGCCGCTTTCACCGGCGAGCACCAGTATGGACCCGAGCCGGTGAAGACACATTCGTTATCGGCCGGGCCTATATGACGCGGACCGGCGCGGATTTCGGGAAGACGACCGGCAAGGCCATCAGTGCCCGGTGGAACGGTCCCGGCCGCCATTGCAGTTCGGCCTTGCCCAACTGGATTTCCGGCAGAGCGTCGAACAGCTGGTCGATGGCGTTCTGCACCGTCATGTAGGCGACGGATTTCGCCGGGCACGCGTGCGGACCCGCACTCCACGCCAGATGGGAACGATTGCCGATACGACTGCCACCTGGCTCGTCGGTCCCACGGATCTGAGGATCGTTGTTGCACCCGGCGAGGCTGATGACCACCGGCTGGTCCGCGGGCAACCAGACCCCGTCGACCATGATCGGCTGCCGTGGGTACGTCGTGCAGAAGTTCGCCATCGGCGGATCGTTGAACAAGACCTCGTCGAGCGCGTCGGTGGTGGACAGGTTCCGTCCGAGGACGTCACCGAAGCGGAACCGGTCGTCGGTGATCATCAGCAGCACGGCGTTGGTGATCAGATTGCGCTGCGCCTCGAATCCGGCCCCGTAGAAGCTCATCAGCTGGGCGAAGATCTCGATGTCGTCGAGTTCGGTCGAGTGGTGAGCCAGCCGCGAGGTGACGTCGTCGCCGGGATGTTGGCGCTTGAGCCGGATCAGCTGCATCAGCGCATCCTTGAGCATCTTCATGCCCTCGGGCCCCCGCACCGTGTCGAAGCGCGCGGCCATACCGGTGGCGACTCGCTCGCCGATCTCGGCCGGGCAGCCGACCATCTGGTTGAGGACTTCCAGGACCAGCGGAAACGCGTACTGGGTGACCAGATCGGCGGATCCGTCCGCGCAGAACGCATTGATCAACGGGACGGCGATCTGTTCGACCGTGGTAGGCACGTCGAACAAATCGATCCCGTCGATGGCGTCGACGGAAGCATGCCGGTAGCGATCATGGGCGAGTCCGGTGTTGTACCGTGCCGCCGGATACCACTCCATCATCGGCCGCACCGGAGAATCGTCGGGAATGGTCTTCTGCCAGGTGCGCGGATCGGCCGGGAAATGGTCGGGATCGCTGAGGATGCGCACCGCGGTCTGGTAGCCGATCACCAGGGTGGCAGGAACGCCGGGCGCCAGCTCGATCGGAACCAGCGAGCCGTGCTTGCTCCGCATCTCGCGGTAGGCATGGTGCGGGTCGGTGACGAACTCTTTCGTATACATCTGGACGCGCGGGGCGTCCGCTTCCGTCAAGGGTCCGTGCTGGACGGGGCACGCTCCGGTTCCAGTGGTGTGCGGCGCGGCCATCGGGGACTGTGGTGTGGTCAAGAACGTGACTCCAGGTAATGGAACTGCAATTCGACGAAAGTGATCTGTGAGCGGGTACACGTGCCTGCCGAGACCTGTCGTCCAGAGCTCGGCGACCCGCATACGCTAGCAACATAGCAACGCTCCGATCCCTCCGCTGACGAAGGCGGCGCCGACATACGGCCGAGAGGCACGTCGGGACAAGGCAATTCGCGGAATTTCGGCACGAAAGCACGCTGTGGGCGCTGGTCGGGAGCGCACGATCCGGTCGCCGCGCATCTGCTCCGGGTCGTGTTCCGCACCTGGGGGGCGTCGCCGCTCCCCTGCGGTCACGCGCGGTCGGCTACCGCACGGCAGATCACTGTTCGGGTCCCCCACCGCCGGCCAGGCCAACCGTCGTCGCGGCCGCCTGCCGCGCGTCGTCGACCGTGCATCGGCCGAGTCCGCAGGCGGTGGCGACACCGTAGGCCTCGCGTCCGGCGGCTTGCTCGAAGAGAGCGAGCGCGCGGGCGCTGTCCTCTTCGGAGTCCGGGGAGACGACACCGGCGATCACTTTCCAGTCGGGATCGAGTTTGCGCAGTGGTGCGTAGAACCGCGGGTCCAGCGGCGCCGGCTCGGCGCCGTAGGCGCACGGGATGTGCACCGGCGGCAGTGGTGTGCCCTGTTCACGCAGCAGCCGTGCCGTGCGGCCGAGCAGCTTCACCGCCGGAGTGAGGGTGCGCGGGGTGAGCAGGCTCTTGTGCTGATAGTCGCCGTAGCACAGGTGCACGATCGCTTCCGCGCCGATTCGGTGCATCCGGCCGAGGAAACCAGCGAGTTGCCGCGCGACGAGCGGTGCCAGGACCCACTGCGAACGTAGTCGTTCGGCCTTGACCATGCTCAGCAGTGCGATCGGCGACTCCAGCTGCCAGACCACGCGGTCACCGTACCGTTCAACGACCTCGGTCATCTCCTGAATCACCGCTTCGGTGAACACCGGCAGCTGCCGAAGCGCGCCGACCACGAGCCCGGAGCGCCGCACGGCGGGCCAGACGGGAAGCCCACCGGAGACCGCGGCGCCCGCGAAGACGAACATCGCCAGATCCAGCGGACTGGGTTGGCTGATCTGGACTTTCGTTCCGGCCAGCTCCGGACGGTCGCTCCGCAGCGATTCGAACGTGTCCACGACCTGGCCGATCCGCTCGACCCGGTCCATCGAGACGTGCCGCGGCTCCAACGTGCGCCCGGATCTCAGGCCGTAACTGGGGAAGTCGCTGTAGTCGGCGTACTCGCCGGGGCGGACGATCTCGAAGACGTCGGCATGCTGCTTGCGCGTGCGCAGATAGTCGAGAATCCAGTCCGGATCGAGATCGCAAGGCACGGCGGTCACCGGCCGTCCCTCGCTGTGGTCGGCAAACCATTGCATGACGGCACGATCACCCGTCATCAGCTCGGCAGGCAGGCTGCCGACATAATGCGCGTATCTGGTCATCTGTGGCTCTTCTGTTGTCTGGACGCGCGATCCGCGACCCGGGAGCATTCCCGTTACGCCGATCGGTAGCTGTGCAAGCGTACACGGACACGCCGGAATCCCGCACCCCCTGATGTTCCCACGCTATCGACCAGCGGATGAACGTTTCCGAAGCCGTTCCGCCGTCGCGGCAGGTGCTGCGGTGGCCGAGTCGGCCAGCCACTGCGGACCGGGACCTGTTGTGTGCCAATGGCTTAACCCCATGCTTCGATGCGAGCCCCGAACGGCGGCGACTACCGCGACAAAAGCACCGGACGAACCCAACGCCCACCAGACCCGGCACAGCGGTCACTATTGCACTGACTCCAGCAGGCGTGCAGCCGATACGGGGTGCTTGCCGGCATCGTTCGGTGATCGGCAAAGTCGCGGATCACGCACCCTTCGGCTGCGCAGCAGCAACTTCCTCGCACAACACTGACCCGGGGTCGGCACCGGTCACCGTAGTCCGGGGCGACCGACCGCAGCAGTCCGCGCCGCGTCCTGGACGAATTGCGGCGAGGCATTCCGAAAATTTCCCACGCGCAGGCGTATTCGCGGTCTACCATCGGTGTCGTCCGAACCGATCTGCTGGATAGGACAATTCGACGGCGCCTGGTCCGTATCGGCGTCGTGTCGTGTTATCGCTTTGCTGTGCACCACTGATCAGATCCGAACAGACGCAGACCATCGACAGCGTGCTCGTCGATCGTCTCGGTATCCATCTCGGGGGTGAGGGCCACGCATGACCATCGAAACGCCTGTCCGCGACAATTCCGGCTCGCCTGGTAGCCGCGACCCGCTGAGCGTCTCGACCGGCTCGCGGGATCGCGTGATGTCTCGTCGGCAGCGCTGAGAGCTTTCCGATCCGAGCATGATTCGCTCGGGATGACCAGGTCGCCGCAGTACCGCTGAGCGCAGGCGCATCGATCGACCTCGGACGCGGCGATGCCCGGAATTCATCGAACCCGTAGTGCGACAAGCGCTGCGGTACGTCGCCGACGCGGCGGTCGCGAGAACCACTCAGACAGAATGGAGTCCCCGCATGGCCTTCGAGTTTCTCGTGCCCGCTCTCACCGCACTGGTCGCGGTGGTCGTCTTCGTGGCGGGGGATCGCCTACATCCGAAGGCATGGCGGCACACCGACGACGACACCGTCGGCGCCCTGGTGCTCAACTTGATCAACACGATCTTCATGGCGGTGGTGGCGTTCATCGTCGTGATCGCCTGGCAGCAGTACGACAACGCGCGCAATCACACCATCGCCGAAGCCAAATCGCTCATCGACACCTACTGGGCCGCGCACGGGATGCCCGAACCCGACCACACGCGCATCCAAGGACTGGTGCGCGATTACACCGAGCAGGTTCTCACCGCGGAATGGGCCGTGATGGCCGACGACGGTCATCTCAGTCAATCCACCCAGGACACCCTCGATACCCTGCGCGACGCCGTTGCCGCGGTGAATCCGGCCGATCCCGAGGTCGACACACTTCGCACCAGTGCGCTGACCAGCCTCGACGCGGTGGCGCAGGCACGTGCCGATCGCGCGCTGGACGCCGGTTACCGCGTTCCCGGCTTCCTCTACCTGGCCATGTGGATCTGCACGGTACTGCTGCTGTTCAGCGTGGTCCTCTCCGGCGTCCAGGTCACCAAGCGCACCGTCGTGACAACCGCGCTGCTCGGCGCCATCGTCGGCGTGGTGATCCGGGCGATCTACAACCTCGACGAGCCGTTCTCCGGTGGGAACGTGGTCCCGAAGGAGGCCTTCGAACTCGCACTGTCCCGGTACCAGCACACGACGTGATCTTCCGGCCGGTTCCGACTACGACGAGGCGACTGCACATGCGACGCGAGCGAAACACATCTCGAACACCGAGAATGGCCAAGGGATTGGCCGCTGCGATGCTGCCCCTGACCATAGCGGCACTCGTGGCCCAGCCGCTGGACGCCTCGGCGGAGGCACCGCCGTGGCCGCCGTTCGGCGACCTCGCCACCGGGAGTGCGGGGACCGGATCCGAGCCGGTGGGCGCCTTCGCGGGCGGTGGTTCCAGCGGCGGCCGCGCCACATCGTCCGGTAGCGCCGCTGCCGAAGGTGAGACGTCCGGTGGGTCCCTGAGTCTCGGCCCGATTCGGCTGCCTTCCGGCAGCGCCGGCCTCGTCGCCACCGGCAGCGCCGGGACCGCCGGCGCTCGCGGCGGTCCGCTCGCCACCGGCGATGCGGAAACCGGCGGCGCGGCACGCCCGGCGCCCCACTCGGACGTCACGGCGGAACGACCGGCCGCGACGCCGGGAGTCGACACCGGCAGCGTCCAGCTGGCGTGCACCGGCAGCGCCGTGACGGGCAGCGCGTTGCTCCTGCTCGGGCTCGTGACCGGCAGCGGTTTCGGCTCCCTCGTACCTGGTCTCATCGGCCCCGGATCGAGTGGATCGGGCGTGGGCAGCGCCGCCGCAGGCAGTGCCGCTACTGGCAGCGCAGTGCTGACGTGTCTTCTGCTGCTTCCCACCACCCCGCCCCCGCCTATGAGCCCCCTCCAACTCGGTCCGCCTGCCCCGGAACTCCCTATCGTTCCGGCTCCCGCAGCTGCCCCTACACCGATACCGCCGCAGGCCGAACGTCCCCTACCCGAGCCGCGCCCTGCCCCACAGAACCGGCCACGCGGACGGGACATCCAACCCGCCGAACCGGCCCCCGACCCGGCCGTCTGGAACCTCATGAGGCTGATGACAGTGCTGGTGGTCACCGTCATCACCGTCGTCGGTATCCGCCTCGCACCCGGCCCCAGACGAACCCGTTAGATCTCCGATCCGCGCAAGGATGGTGCGGGTGCCGAAACAACCGGCACCCGCACCGTCCTCACTACTCGGAGTCCCTCCGGCACACCTCAGCGGGGCGCCATCCGGATGGCGCCGTCGAGACGGATGGTCTCGCCGTTGAGCATCGGGTTCTCCACGATGTGGCGCGCGAGCGCGGCGTATTCGCTGGGGTCGCCCAGGCGCGAGGGGTGCGGGACCTGCGCGCCGAGGGACGCGATGGCCTCGTCCGGCAGCGTGGCGAACAGCGGAGTGTGGAACAACCCCGGCGCGATGGTCACGACCCGGATCTTGATGGCCGCGAGGTCACGCGCCACCGGCAGGGTCAGGCCGACGATTCCACCTTTGGACGCCGAGTACGCCGCTTGCCCGATCTGGCCGTCGAAGGCCGCCACGGACGCGGTGTTGATGATGACACCGCGCTCCTCACCCACCGGATCGGTCTTCGCGATCCGTTCGGCGGCCAGCCGGATCACGTTGAAGGTGCCGATCAGGTTGACGTTGACGACCTTGGTGAAGTCCGCCAGCGGGAACGCCCCGTTCTTGCCCACGGTCTTGATGGCGTTGCCGATACCCGCGCAGTTGACCGCGATCCGCAGATCGCCCAGCTCCTGCGCGGCGTCGAGGGCCGCCGTGACCTGCTCCTCGTTCGTGACGTCCGCCGCCGCGAAGACCACGCCGTCGCCGAGTTCTTTGGCGACGGCCTCGCCGGAGGACGACGGCAGGTCGATGATCACGACCTTCGCTCCCTTGCCGTGCAGCTCCCGCACGGTCGCCAAGCCCAGTCCCGACGCACCACCGGTCACGGCCGCGACCGAGTTGCTGATCTCCATCCCACTCCTCTTCTCCGGGTTGTCGAACGACAGCGCGAAACGCCGTCCGACTGGTCCGCGCTGTCACCCCGACACGGGGAGCCAGGCGCCGTGACCAATCGAGACACGGCGACAGGCTAACCGTACGGGCAGCACTAAGTAAACAGTCATTCTTCTTCGAATCGATACGCCGGTCGTCCAATGTCACCCGAACCCCCTGCAAGAGCGCGGAAATCGTCGTGATGGCAAGCTGTTGGTTATGGCCGATATTCGCCTGGACGTCTCCGACGCCATCGCCACCATCACACTCGACCGCCCGCGGCAGCTCAACGCGTTCACCACCGCGATGGGCGCGGAGCTGATCGATGCCTTCGATACCTGCGACCGGGACGATCGAATTCGCGCCGTGATCATCACGGGCGCCGGACGCGCCTTCTGCGCGGGCGCGGACCTGTCAGCGGGTGCGGAGACCTTCGCCGCGGGCGACCAGGACGCCGCGGAGTCCTTCCGCGACAGCGGCGGCGAGGTCGTCCTGCGTATGTTCGAATCTCGCAAGCCCATCATCGCCGCCGTCAACGGCCCCGCCGTCGGCGTCGGCATCACCATGACGCTCGCGGCGGACTTCCGCATCGCCGTCGACACCGCCCGCATCGGGTTCGTCTTCAATCGACGTGGCATCGTTCCCGAGTCCTGCTCCAGCTGGTTCCTGCCCCGGCTGGTCCCCATGCAGACCGCACTGGACTGGGTGTACTCGGGCCGCCTCGTCGACGCGAGCGAGGCCCGCGAAGCGGGATTGTTCTCCGCGCTGCATCCGGCGGACACCCTGCTCGACGAGGCGCGTGCGCTCGCGCGCCGCGTCACCGAGCATTCCGCGCCGGTCTCGGTAGCCTTGTCCCGGCAGATGCTGTGGCGCAACCTGGGCGCCGAGCATCCGATGATCGCGCACCGCATCGAGTCCCGCGGCATCTACCACCGAGGCGCGAGCGCCGACGCCAGGGAAGGCGTGACCGCCTTCCTGGAGAAGCGCCCCGCGCGCTTCCCCGACAGCGTCGATCGCGACCTCCCGGACCTTTTCGGCGACGATCTCGCGGTCCCGCCGTTCCGGCCGTGAGTCTCTCGGCGCTGATCACCGACCTGTCGGTGCGTCAGGATCCGTCGACGGTGGCGAGGAACTCCCGCAGCAACGCGGTGATCGCCGCGGGTTGTTCCAAGCTGCTGGTGTGACCGCAATCCGCGATGGTGTGCAGGCGCGCGCCCGGGATCGACGCGGCGATGCGCTCGGCTCGCGCGGGCGGCGTCGCGCTGTCGTCGGTGCCGACAGCGACGAGCGTCGGCATCGTGATGGCCGCGATCTCGTGTTCCACCGAAGCCCGGTCGGCCACGCCGAGGACTGCCCTGCGAACGGCGGCACGATCACAGCGCCGCAGGCGTGCGGCCCACGCATCGATGACGGGCCGATTCGCGGGGTCGGCGCGGAAACTCGGCCCGAAAAGGTGCGGTTCGATCCTGCCCAGCACCGGTTTCGCGCCGAACAAGCGCAACGCGAGCGCGAGCCGCTTGTACTCCTCGATCTTGCCGGGGTCCTCCGGCTCGGCGCTGCTGTCCAGCAACGTCAGTGAGCGCAGCAGCGGGCCGTGCCGCGCCGCGATCCGCTGCCCGACGAAGCCGCCCATGGACAGACCGACCCAGTGCACCGGAGCGATCCCGAGTCGCCGGATCACCGCGACGGCGTCACCGGCGAGGGTGTCCATGTCGTAGCCGTGAGCCGTCGCCGGGGTCGCGCCCTGGCCTCGCCAGTCGATCGCGACGCAGCGATAGTGCTCGCGCAGCACCTCGATTTGCGGCTGGAACATCCAGCCGCCGAACAGCAGTCCGTGACCGAACACCACGGTGGCCGCCTCCGGGCGGTCGCGCGGCGTTCCGGTGTCGGCATAGGCGATCGGCACGCCATCGACCGTTATCGTGGGCATGAGTTCGTCCTGCTCCGAAAAATCGCGCTACACCGAAATCGACAGTTCCGCGGGTCCACGCACGTTGATCCGTCCGTTCCAGCGCAATTCGTCGATAGTCGCCTCGGGGAACCGCCGCACGAAGCGAGTGAAGACGGCCCGTGCCTCGAGCCGGACCAGCGCCGCGCCCAGGCAGTGATGGATGCCCGCGCCGAACGAAAGGTGCTGCTGCGCGTTCGGCCGGTCGAGGCGCAGCTCGTCGCCGTCGACGCCCCAGAACTCGGGATCGCGATTGGCGGCGCCGACGCAGGCGAGCACCAGGCTGCCCGGCGGAATCACCGAGCCGCCGATCGGCATGGACTCCACGGTGATCCGGCGCATCAGTTGCACGGGGGTGTCGTATCGGAGCAGTTCGGCGACGGCGTTCTCGGCGAGTGCGGGGTCTTCCCGGAGTCGTCGTGCCTGGCCGGGGTGGCGCAGCAGGGCGAGGACGCCGTTCGCGAGGTGGTTCACGGTCGTCTCGTGGCCAGCGATGTAGAGCAGCATGACCTGGGCGACCAGCTCGTCCTCGCTCAGCACATCGCCATCGTGTTCGGCGGTGATGAGCCTGCTCAGCAGGTCGTCGCCGGGTGCGGCGCGTTTCCAGCGGACCAGGTCGCCGACCATGGCGAACAGTTCCTGGTTGGCGGACCGGACCTCGGCCTGCAAGGCGGGATCGGGCAGTGGTTCCAGCGCCAGCACGAGTATCGCGGTGAGTTCGCGCAGCCTGGTGTGCTCGACCACCGGGACGCCCAGCATCTCGGAGATGATCGCGAAGGGCACCGGGAACGCCAGTCCCGCGACCACATCCGCGGTGCCCGCCTCGGCGATGCGGTCCAGGGCGGCATCGACGAGTGCCTCGGCCCTGGGCCGCAACGCCTCGATCGCGCGGGGTGTGAACGCCTTGGCGACGAGGCGGCGCAGGCGGGTGTGATCGGGCGGATTCCGGTCCAGCATGGACAGTCCGCGCATCATGCGGTTTTCCTTGCCGAGCTCGCCGCTGTCGCTTTTCCAGGTCGGCAGACGGGTCAGATCCTGTTCGTCGACCGACTGCGCCGACCGCTGCAGCGCGGCGGCATCCTCGTACTTCGACACGATCCAGAATCCGAGCGGGTGCTCGTGCACGGGTGCGGCGGCCCGCAGCCGGTCGTAGTGCGGATAGGGATTCTCGGCGAAGCCCGCGGCGAACGGATCGAACACGAAGCTGTCGGTGGTCACGGCCACTCCTCCTGGTTCACGAGTTGACCAGTTTCACGTTGCGCATGGTGACAAGTGCGGTGGCGCAAAATGTTTCGTCCTCGTGGCCGACCGAGAAGACGTCCGCGGCCGCGATGGTGATGAGCACGCCGGGCTTGATCACCCGGCCTCGGGCGACGACCTTCGGCCCTTTGGCCGGGGCGAGGATCTTCACCGTGTAATCAATCGTCATGTTCGCCCATCCCGGCTGGAGCAGGGTTCCCGCCGCGGAGCCCGCAGCGAAATCCGCTAGGGAGCCGAGCACTCCACCCTGGAAGAACCCGTCGTGCTGGGTGAGTTCCGCGCGATGCGGCTGGATGATCTCGGCCTCGCCGGGGGCCACCCGGCCGAAGGTGAAACCCAGGTGCCGGGCGGCGGGCATACTGAGCACCGCGCCCGTCACGACCGCTTCGAAGTCGGGGTTCGCCGCTTGCCATGCCCGCATGTATTCAGCTCCTCGTCCGCAGTTGCGCCGGTTCTTCCACGCGCGGCGACCAGACCTCGAAACCGCCCGCCAAGTAGCGCTTCCTGGCCGCTGCCCGCATGATCTTCCCGCTGCTCGTCTTCTGCACCTGACCGGAGGAGGTCAGCACCACCTCGCCGACAGTCAATTCGTGCTCCCGCACGACCGCCGCCCGGATCGCGCCCACGATGTCGGTGACGTCGTCCTCCGGCGCGTAGGCACGCTTGACTTCTTGCACCACGACGATCTGTTCGCCGTCGCGTCCGGGCGCCGAGAAGGCCGCGCCGCCGCCGATCCGCAGCGCGGGATGCGCCGCCTGGACGGTGTGTTCGATGTCGTGCGGGTAATAGTTGCGGCCGCGAACGATAATGACATCTTTGAGCCGACCCACCACGTACAGCTCGCCGTCCACCAGCACACCGAGGTCGCCGGTGCGCAGGTAGATCCGTGCGGGATCATCGGCGCAACGTGCCCGAAAGGTCTGCGCGGTCGCCTCGGGTTTCTCCCAATAGCCCTGTGCGACATGATCTCCCGAGACCCAGATCTCGCCGATCCGATCCGGCGGGCAGATTCGTCCGGTGCCGGGATCCACGATGCGGAGTGCTTCCTTCGGCAGCACCCGGCCCGAACCGGCGACGGCGCGCATACGGTCCGCATCGCCATCGGCGTAACGCCCGCGCCCGAGCGCTTCGATGTCCAGGTCGAGCTTTGTCGGTCCACGCCCCTTCCGGCTGCCCGTGACCAAAAGCGTGGCCTCAGCGAGGCCGTAGCAGGGATACAGCGCCCGCGCGTCGAATCCGTATGGCGCGAATGTCTCGGCGAATCGCGTCAACGTCTCCGCGCGGATCGGCTCTGCGCCATTGAACGCCACCTTCCAGCTGCTCAAATCCATCCGCGGCGCCTCCCCCGTGCCCGCGCGCGCGACGCAGGCGTCGAAAGCGAAATTGGGACCGCCGCTGGTGTGCGCGCGATAGCGGGAGATGGCTTCCAGCCATAGCAGCGGTCTACGAACGAATGTCGCCGGTGACATGAGGATGCTGGTCGCCCCGACATACAGCGGCTGCAGCACATTGCCGATCAGACCCTGGTCGTGGAAGAACGGCGCCCAGCCGACCACCGTCGAGTCCCGATCGTGGCCGAAGGCCTGCCGGATCATCTCCTCGTTGGCCAGCAGATTGCGATGCGTGACCATGACGCCTTTGGGAGTCGCGGTGGAACCGGACGTGTACTGCAGGAAGGCGACGGAGTCGAGTCCGGCGGCGATGGCCGTGCGATCGGCGTGCGCCGGGGGCAGGTCGTCCACGGCGAGCCAGTGCCCGACCGGGCAGATCGGCTCCAGCACCGGCCGCACCGTCTCGATCATCGCGCCGACCGTCAGCACCGCGGCGGGCCTGCAATCGAACACGATCGAACGTGTCGCGTCCTGCACTCGGTCGCGGCGCGGTGGATTCACCGGCACCGCGATGATCCCTGCGTAAAGGCAGCCGAAGTAGGCGACGATGAAGTCGAGGATCTGCGGGAACACCAGCAACGCGCGGTCACCCGGCATGCACCGCGAACCGAGTTCCTTGGCCACGGGCAGCGCGCGCTGGTGCAGTTCGAGATAGGTCAGGGCCGCTGCCTCCGAACCGTTCTCGTCCAAGAACACGTAGGCGGTCCGGTCCGGCTCGCCCGCGGCGCGGCGCTCGAGGATATCGGGAAGCAGAATGGTGTCCGGCATGTCGGGTCCTCACTGCAATGCGGCGGTCATCGCCGCGGCGACGGCGGCGCGATGCCGATGGTGGAAGAGGTGGTCGCCAGGGAATCGGTGATGCGTTCAGCGCGGCGAGCGCGCGGGCCAGTTCGAACGCGACCAGCGCACCCATGCTGTGCCCGTAGAGGGCGACGCGCATCGCACCCCACTGCACGAGCTGCGGCAGCAACCCGTCCACCGCGTCGCCGACGCGGCGCAGCGGCGACTCGCCCGCGAGATCTTCTCGTCCGGGCAACTGCACCCGCACCGTGGCGATGTCCGCCGGGAACAAGTCCGGCCAGCGGTTGAACGAGGACGCGCCCGCACCCGCGCGCGGAATGCAGATCAGCCGCACGGGCGCGTCGGTGGACGTCCACCGCAGCCACGATTTCGTCGATCCGGGAGCCGTCATCGGACGTTCCGGAGCGTGACCGGAAGGCTTTTCAGCCCCCGGATGATGAAACTGTGGTCCTGCCAGTCGAGCTCGCCGTCACGCAACTCCACATCGCCCGAGTGCCGGTACAGGCGGTCGAAGGCGACCTCCGCTTGCAGTGCGGCCAGCTGCCCGCCCAGGCACCCGTGCATGCCGTGCCCGAACGCCAGATGGTCGACGGCGGTGCGCGTCAGGTCGAACTCGTCGGGACGGTCGAACGCGGCGGGGTCGCGGTTGGCAGCGCCCAGACAGACCAGCACCTGGTCACCGGCCGAGATGCGATGTCCGTCGATGTCGGCATCGCGGGTGGCCAGGCGCTTGGTGAGCTGGAGCGGACAGTCGTAGCGCAGCGCCTCGATGACCGCGGCCCGCACGCACTCCGGCCGGTCCCGCAGCAGCGCGGCTTGGTCCGGATGGCGCAGCAGGGCCAGAACTCCGTTGCCGATCAGGGATTTCGTGGTCTCGTTGCCCGCGACGAAGCACATGATGCAGACGAAGACGAGTTCCTCGTCGCTCAGCGTGTCGCCGCCCGCGGTGCGCGCGGCGAGCAACCGGCTGATCAGATCGTCGCCGGGCCGGGAACGCCGCTCGGCGAGCACCGCGTCCAAGGCCGCGGCGAACTCCTCCACGACCGCGGATACGCGCGCGAAGTCCCTGGCCTTCATCAGGCCCGGCTCCAGCAGGAACCGGATGTCGTGGGTCCAGGGGCCGACCCGTTCACGCAGATCACGCGGTAGGTCCATCCACTCGCACAGCACCGCCACCGGCAAGGGCGCCGCGAGTTCGGTGATCACGTCCAACCCGCCCGCGTCCCGCGCTCGCCGCAGAAGCTCCTCCGTCGCCCGCACGACCACGGGGCGCAGCTCGGCGATCGCCGAGGCGGTGAACACCCGGTTCACCAGTCCGCGCAGTCGCGCGTGGTCCGGATTGTCGGTGAACACCAGTGATTTGCGGCCCAGCCGCTGGATGCGCGCGACATCGCGCTGCCCGAATCGCTCGGCCTGCTCGCCGACCAGCCGGGGAATCAGCCCGGCGCTGAAGGAGCGGTCACGCAGCACGCCGCGGACATCGGCATGGCGGGTGAGCACCCACATACCCAGCGTCTTGTGCACCGGCTGTGCCTCGCGAAGCTGCCGGTAGAGCGGATAGGGGTCGCGCCGGAACTCGGCGCCGAAGGGGTTGAACCGGACTCGTGCACGGCTCGCCTGGACCTGGTCGTGTGCCCGTACTTTCATCCGGTCCGCACTTCCCGGCCGGAGAAGAAGCGATCGCGGTAGGGCGCGAGCACCAGCCGCAGCAGCCCGATCTTGCCCATCCGGAAACCGAGCGCGGACAGCTTGAGATACCGCTCGTAGCGGGCGACCACTTCCGGGCCGACGACCTCGACGGCTTCCGCGCGGTTCGCCCGCAGTCGGCGTGCCCATTCCGCGCAGGTCCACGCGTAATCCAGACGGCCGTTCGCGACGGAGCGGATCTCGAAGACGCCGTCGGCCGCGGCCGCTATCTCCGCGAACGTCGGCAGGTCCGCGTCCGGGAAGATCTCCCGCTGCATGAACCCGCTCGCCTGCGCACGATCCATATTGGCGTAGACGATCGTCTGCAACGACAGCACACCGTCGTCGTTCAGCCAGTCGCGGCAGCGGGTGAAGAACTCCCGATAGACCCGGATCTTCTCGGCAGGCGCGTCATCCGGCCGGGCGAAGTGCTCGAAGGCGCCGATCGAGATGATGCCGTCGAACCGGATGTCCGGTTCGTAGTGCGCCCAGTTCTCCAGCAGCACTTCGACACCCGCCAGGTCGCGAGACCGCACGAACTCGGCCTGCTCGGCGCTGAGGGTCAGCCCGACCGACCGAGCGACCCCATGCCGCCGGGAAAGACGTTCCAGGATCGCACCCCACCCGCAGCCGATGTCCAGCACCGCCGCGGCATCGTCGGCGCCGATCGCGTCGAGGTGGAACCGCAGCTTGCGGTCCTGGGCCACCTCCAAGGTGTCCTCGCCGGTCGCGCGCAGCGCGCAGGAGTAGGTCAACGACGAATCGAGCCAGAGCCGATAGAAGTCGTTGCCCGCGTCGTAGTGGTGCCGGATCGCGGCCGCCGCCGCGTCCGCCCGATCGGCGCCGATGGATGTGGGCACGGCTACGTCACGCTCCAGCGGCTCTGCTCGTGCAGATAACCGGCCACCGCGTCGATATTGGGGTTCTCGAACAGGTCCTCCGGCGCGAGATCGACGCCGTACCGCTGCTCCACCTCGATCAGCAGCGCGACCGCGAGGGCGGAATCCACACCCAGCCGGTCGAAATCGGCGGCGGGGTCCACCGCTTCCGCCGGAATCTCGAGCAAGTTTCCGAGGTACTCCCTGCACCAGCGGACGATGGCTTCTCTACTCGTATCCATGTTGCGTATTCCTCACGCTGCGTTGCCGACGGGATCGGCATTTCCGGAAAGACGTTTGGACGCCATTCGTTTCGCGGACGGTACTTTCAGATCCCAGGCCAGCCCGCAGCTCTCGAGCATTTTGATGACCCAGAATCCGGGATCGAGCCGATACCAGTCCAAACCGAAGGACGGCGACTCGGGAAACGCGTGATGGTTGTTGTGCCACGACTCCCCCAGCGTCACCAGAGCGAAGACGCCGCCGTTATGGCTGTTCTCCCGCGAGACATAACGGCGGGTGCCGAACATGTGCAGGAACGAATTGATCGCCCAGACGATGTGCTCGAGAACGAAGATCCGCACCAGGCCGCCCCACAGCAGGCCGCTGACCGCCCCGGTCCAACCGAGCGACACCACCCCACCGACCACCGCGGGAAGCAGCAGTCCCAACGCCACCCAGTAGTAGTAGAGGCGGGCTACCCGTACCAGGCCGCGATCCTTGATGAGGTCGGGTGCGTAGTGCACGACGTTCGGGTACTCGTGGCGACGCATCCACAGGAAATGCGAATGCGCCAGGCCGCGTAGCGTTCCGCGCAGACCACCGCCGGAAAGGTTCGGCGAGTGCGGATCTCCTTCGCGATCGCTGTATTCGTGATGCCGCCGATGCAGGGCCACCCAGGACACCACGCCGCCCTGTCCGGCCATCGAGCCGAGCACCGCCAGCACCGCGGCGACCCACGGCGCCGCCGTGAACGTGCGATGGGTGAACAGCCGGTGGTAGCCGACGGTCACGCCGAGACCGGTGGCCAGCCACATCGAGAACAGCAGCAGGAATTCGGTCAGGCCGAACGGATGCACCCGGAGAAAGGCGAACGCACCAGCCGTGCCGAGAATCGGCAGAATATCGAATAGCAGGAAGTGCCGACGTTGCAGCCGATGAATGTAAGGACTGTTGATCGTCTTCCTGCGGGGTTCCGGCTTCTCGCCGTTCGGATCACTGTCTTCGGCAATCACTCGACTACACCTCGTAGGTCCAGGGGCCCGATCTCGCCGGCGGGACCGCTCGACCGTAACCCCGCCGGCGAGAGGAACTTCGGCAGAGCAAGAGCCCCCGATCGTGGGATCGAAAGCGTCTATGTCACCACCACGCCACGACGCGCAGCGGAAACGAGCCCATCCCGCGCACCGGCGCAGGCAGTGCGACGAGTCTGGCGCCGGTGCCGGGGAGCGCGTCCAGGTTCGTCATCTGCTCGATGATCGGGATTCCCGCGCCCAGCAGCGTGTGATGGCACGGACGTGTCGGCAACGACGTGTCGTCGACGTCGAGCGAGTCGATGCCCACCAACGCCACATTGGCGGCGACCAGCGCATCGGCGACCTCACCGATCAGGAACGGATGCCCGGGCTCCCGGTACGCGGCCGAACCCCACTCGGCCGACCAACCGGTGTGCACCAGCACCGCCTTGCCCCACAGGAGCGCGGGATCACCGAGCAGGTCGGGGCCCACCGCGCGCAGTCCCCGCGCGCGGATAAGGACGATCGGCACGTTGAACAGCCGTTCCAACGGCAACTCGGCGATGTCGGCGCCTTCGGCGTGGAAATGGTAAGGCGCGTCGATGTAGGTCCCGGTGTGGCCGACCATATCCACGCGTGCGATGTCGTAGGCCATGTCGATCAGCGGCGATCGGTCGCGCGCCACGGCCGTGGTGACGCGTGGTGCGGGCAGGCCCGGATAGGTGAGCATGCCGTCCGAGACCGGATGCGACAGCTCCACGATCGCTCGGCTCATACCTGGGACGCTACCGGCCGATCCCGTGCCCGTACACGGAGTCGTCGCGGAGCCGGACGCGGTGAAAGCGCCGATCGCGATCGGCGCATGCGCGTCGCGCCGAAGAAGCGCAGAATGGACACCGGAAGGTCATCATGCGAGCGCTACAGGGCCTGCTCGGCGTCGTGCTGGGGATCCTCACGGCCGTGCTCGGCACGGTACTGGGGCTGGTCGCGGCCGTGCTGTGGCTCGTCGGCGCGATCCTATGCGTGACGGTGATCCTGCTTCCGCTCGGTCTGCCGGTCACCAAACTCGCCCGCCGCCTGTTCACCCTCTCCCGGCAACTCATGCATCTGCCCTGACGGCCGTCGCCGCGGGTCGGTCGATCAGGTTTCGTATGGCTTCGATGACGGGGCCGGGCATCTCCTCCGGCAGGAAGTGTCCGCACCGCACGGTCCCGGCGCGAAGATCGTTCGCCCATCCCGACCAGATCGATAGGGGATCGAACGGAAGCACGACCTCGCCCGGATCCTGCCAGAGCGCGGCGACGGGCATGGTCAACCGGCGGCCCGCACGACGATCGGCTTCGTCGTGGACGTTGTCGATGGAGGCGCTGGCCCGATAGTCGGCGCACACCGCGCGAACGGCGCCGGGCGCGCGGGCAGCCGCGAGGTATGCGGCGCGGGCTTCCCCGGGAATCGCGCCGGGTATCCGGCACCAGTCGTCGAGGAAGTGCCCGAAGAACAGATCGGGGTCGGCTCCGATCATGCGCTCGGCCACGTCGGAAGGTTGTGCGAGCAGGTACAGATGGAAGGCGAAGATGCCGGATGTCCCGTGCAGGGTGGACCACATGTCCGCGGCGGGCAGCACGTCCAGAATCGCGAGATGGCTGATCGCGTCCGGGTGGTCCAAACCTGCACGGAACGCGACCAATCCTCCTCGATCGTGGCCGGCGAGCGCGAATCGCTCATGGCCCAGCGCCCGCATGAGCCCGATGATGTCGGCGGCCATCGTCCGTTTCGCGTAGGTGCTGCCATCCGGCTCACCGACGGGCTTGTCGCTGTCGCCGTAGCCGCGCAGATCCGGGCAGATCACCAGATGGTCGCGAGCGAGGTCCGTCGCGACGTGCCGCCAAGCGAAATGGGTCTGCGGAAAGCCGTGCAAGAGCACGATCGGGGCGCCTGCTCCGGCCATGGCGACGTGGAGACCGACATCGCCGAGCGTCACGCGATCGTAGGCGAATCCAGCAATCCTGTTGCGCATCTCCCGGACAGTAGGACATGGCACCGACAAGCTCTGGGCACGTGCGCCGGCCGCGCCCCGACCGAAAATCATTGCGGCGCTGACGATCGTTATCTCGAGTTAAGACCCGTCGGAAAGCAGCGAGAACTGAGATCCGCGGCCGCGACCAATGCCCGTCCCTGCTCGATGAATTCGTCACCGGTGAGGAAACGGGTGAGTTCCCCCGCCGCGGACGAGACGCGAAGGCTGCCCGTCAGCAACCGGGGGGCCTTCGCCTCGCTCACGAACGCCGAGAACATCTCCGCCAGCGCGCTGACCGGACCCGCCGAGCGCTGCACCGCCTCGGCCACAATGATCCCGACCCGTTGCGACTCGGCCATGAGGGCGTAGCGGACCAGCGCGGACTTGGTGCCGAAACGGCGATAGACCGTGGCGACGCCGACACCGGCATGCTCGGCGATGCGGACCATGGTCGTCTCCTCGAAACCCATCTCGGCGAAGCAGTCGCGGGCGGCCTCGACGATGCGGCGCGATCGGGCGTCCAGCGCGGCAAGGTCGGCCCGCCGTTGTGGCTGCTGCTGCGCCCTTTCACCGGTCACGTGATCCAGGTGTGCTCGGCCGAGGTCATACACCCCCGACGTCCGCCGCATGGCCGGGTTCGAGCTGAAGCGGCGCCACCATCTCGAGTTCGCCGTGTACGTCCGTGTGCTGCAAGCGGCATGGCGTCTGCTGCCGGATCGGTTGCTGCTGCTCCCGCTGGCCTACAACCGCCTGCAATACGAGAAGCTCGTCCGCTACCACCGCGAGTACGCGCTGGACTCCTTCGCGCCGCCCCCGGGCTCGACGGGCGGTTGCCCGGTCTGAGACGGCCACTCCTCGCCGGGGCAAGGCACGCCGCACCGCACTGGAAGACATACCGGACTGGGTATGCAGGTGTCGAAGCTGGTGCTTGCCAAGGTGATTCAGCGGATTCGGCTACACGACTCGGCGATTCACCGGCTCGGGCAGGCGGCGCGGCAGGTAGCGTGTGCCGATATGGCGACCCCCTTGGCGTACACGGCCACCTACTCCCATCCGGCCGACGCGCTTCGCGCGGCGCTGGCCGACGAGCGGTACTGGAAAGACCGCGTCGAGGAGGTCGGCGGAGTTCTCGTGGAGTTCGATGCCGCCGAGGACCGTTTGCACGTGCGAATGGTGCAGACCATAGCGGCGGCCGAGTTGCCCGGCGCCGTCACCGCGGTGCGCCCCGAGGGCCTGGTCGTCACCCGCACCGAGACCTACACCCAGGAGGGCGGCAGTTTCGACGCCGACGTCGAGGGTGTGCCCGCGCGGGTGAGCGGCACCGTCCGGCTCACCGAGCAGGATGCCGCCGCGGTGGCGGTCGTGGACGGCGCGGCCGAGGTGGGGATCCCGTTGTTCGGCAAGAAGATCGAAGCGGCCGTCGTCGCACGGCTGGTCGACATGCTCGCCGCGGAAGCGGAATTCACCGATACCTGGATCACGAACCACTGACACGCCGACCGGCACCCGGAGTCGATCGGGCATCAAGGATCACGCGGGGGCGGCCACCTCACCGGTCTCGTGCTCTGTACCGGTCGCGGTCCGACGACCCAGCGCCGGCGCGATCAACTCCACGGTGTCGTGCAGGATCTGCTCGTAGTCGGCGCGGTGGAACTCGTACGGAAGCTCCAGTCGCAGTTCCGAAGTCTGCGCGAGCACCGGATCGGCCCGCAGCCGATCGATGATCTCCTCGGCGGGCCCGACCAGGTCCGGGGCGAACAGGACGCGCCGCGGCCCCTGCGGCCCGAGGGTGCGCTCGCGCCTGCTCTCCGCGTACTGCCGGTACCGCTCGCGAGTCGCGCGGTCGGCACTGTCGAACGGAACGATCACCCGTCCCACCGCGACCCGGGCGGGCCGAGCCGGATCCACCAGTCCGCGGTACTCGCCGATCAGGCTCGACTGGGTGGTGGTGAAATCGTCGCTGTGCTCGCCGAACACGATGTTCCCCGTCAGGAGGTTCAGCCCGTTCTCCCCTGCCCAGCGCACCGAACGGGTGCTGGCCCCGCCGTACCACAGCCGGTCGATCAAACCGGGATTGTGCGGCTGTAACCGCGGCCGCTGGGTGTTGCCCGGGGAGTGGATCACCGTGTCGGCGTCACCGAGATAGTCGCCCCGCAGGTTCTCGATCAGCCGGGCGATCCGTCCGTAGGAAAGGTCGTAGGTGCGCCAGTCCCCGTCGAAGACCAGGCCGCCGAGCAAGTCGGCATGCGGCGGCGTGCCCGCACTGAAACCGGCTTGCAACCGGCCCCGCGACAGCACATCCGCCAGCGACAGATCCTCGGCCAGCCGGAACGGGCTTTCGTAGCCGATGGGAATCACGGCCGTGCCCAATTGGATTCGACTGGTGCGCTGACCGGCGGCGGCCAGGAACACCGCTGCCGACCCGACGCCGTGCTCGAGATGACGCTGCCGGATCCACGCACCGTCGAAACCGAGGCTTTCGCCGTACTCGAACAGCCGTAGCGTGTCCTCGAGCCCGGAGTACGGATCGTCGTCGGGATAGTTGCCCGGCGTCAGGAACGACAACGTCCTGATCCGAGGTGTCGTGTCGCTCATCGGTTCAGCCGCGCTCGTACGGCAGCTTCTCACCGGCTTCGATCGCGACCGGGAGCCGGTTCTCCGCGGGCGGCAACGGGCAGGTCGCCAGGTCGGTGTAGGCGCAGGGCAGATTCGCGGCCCGATTGAAGTCCAGCTCCACCGACCCGTCGGCATCCGGCGGCGACAGCTGCAGCACCCGGTTGGCGGCGTATGTGGTGACCCCGGAGGTTTCGTCGGTGAAGAGCACGGTCAGGGCGCCGGGGTCCTTGCCGGGGAAAGCGGTCAGGCGCAGCGGCCGTCCGTCCAACTCGAACTCGACCTGCCCCGGCGCGTCGTAGACGTGTTCCAGTCCTTCGACAGCGGCGCCGACCGTGGTCGGCTGCGGCTCCGGGAAGGCGACATATCGCCCGGAGACCACCCACTTCGGGTGCGGCGCGTAGGCGGGCGTGCCGCGAAATGCCGTGCGCAGCGGGTTGTCCGGGTGCCGTGGCCGAACGATGTCGTGCCCGCCGCGCTTGGCGACCTCGATCACCGCGTCACCCCAGACAGCGTTCACGCCGCCGCGTTCGGGGATGACCCCGAACACATGCCTGCCGCGCACGGGTGTCCCGTCGACCACCAGCTCCTCACCGTCGTCGAGCACCACCGTCACACCGTCGGCGCCGGTGGACCAGGCACCCGGCGCGTCGGAGAATCGCTGCGGCGTCTCGGCCAGCCAGTGCAGATCGGTGATGGCCAGGAATCCGTGCGGGTCGGCCAGTCGCGCCTCTTGTCCGCGCTGCCAGTCCTGCCAGTCGGCGACGAAGGCGTCGGTCGGAGTTGCCGCGGCGGCCTGCGCTGTCATGTGGTGCTCCTCGTCTGAAGCCGTGTCCGCCCCGGTTCGGTGCCGTCGCGACGATTCGAGCCGAGACGTGCGACACCGCTCCGGACGACGAACGGAGGTGATACCGGATTCAACCGCACGCGCCCGTGCGCGAACAGAATTGCGATCAGCCCGAACCCAATCGCCGCTCACGGAGCATTCATCTGGTCGTGTGCGCACCGCCGTTGATGTGAATCGTCTGGCCCGTGATGTGCCGGGCGTGCGGGGAGGCCAGGAACTCGATCAGCCCGGCGACGTCATCGGGCTCACCCGCGCGTTTGTCGTGCGTGGAGTCGATCAACCAGCTACGCCGTTGCTCGCTGAGTTGCCCTTGGAAGAAATCGGTGTTCTCGATGTAACCGGGCGCGACCGTGTTCACCGTGACACCCTTCGGCGCCAGTTGCGCCGACAAGCCGGCCGACCACGCCGCCAGCGCCGCCTTCGCGGCGCCGTAGGACCCCGCGGCATACTCCGCGCCGATCGAGCCGACATTGATCACCGCTCCACCGGGTCGCAGCCGCTCCCGCAGCGCCGAGGTGGTCAGGACCGCACTCAAGAGATTCGTCGACAGGTTCGCCGTCCACTGCTCGGCCAACTCCGCCAACGACACCGCGGCACCGTTGCCGACGACGAGATCGGTGTTGCCCCCGGCCATGTTCACCAGCACATCCACTTCGGGCCCGACCGATTCGGCGAACCGCTCCACCTCCGTTGGAATCGACGCATCACAAACGATTCCCCGCACTCCGAGTTCCTGTGCCGCCCGCTCCACCCGTTCCTTCGAACGCCCGGTGATCACCACGTCCGCCCCGCCTTCGGCGAACCGCTGAGCCACCCGGCGTCCGATTCCCCCGCTCGCACCGGTGACGACGACCGTTCCGCGCATTCTCATCTCCTCTCGGTATATTTAGCGCTAAATGTACCGAGGGGAGAGACTTCCGGCAATGACGCACGAAGCACACGACGAGATACCGTCGCCCGCCCGGATAGCCGCGGCATGGCGCCGCGAACTGCCCGGCGCGCGAGTCGAGTCGATCGAGATCCTCACGCCGCTGTGGCGACTCGCCAAACTCCTCGCCGACGAGCGACAGCGCACCCTCCAGCGGCTCGGCATCGACGAATCGACCCTCGACCTGCTCAGCACCCTGCGCCGATCCGGTCCGCCCTACCAGCTGACCACCCGCCAGATCGCCGCCCGCAGCCTCGTCACCGCGGGCGCCGTCTCCCAGCGCCTCGCCCGTGCGGAAGCGGCCGGGCTGATCACCCGCGAACCGACCTCGACCACCCGGCGTGGCGTCCTGGTCTCGCTCACGCCGGACGGCCATCGCCACATCGAACAGGTCGTGCCCGCCCTACTGGAGCACGAAACCGCCTTGACCGACCAACTCGCCGCCGACGAACGCACCGTGCTCACCGCGGCTCTGCGCACACTCGAGGCGGCGATCCGATCCGCCGAACCGGCATAGACCCCCGCGCCGACTCGGTCAGGCGCCGGACAGATCCGCGGACAGGTCCCTGATTTCCACGACCGGCCCGGCTCTGACCCAATTCGCCCGAGGCCGGATCGAGGATCGCGTTGCGGTAGACGGCGAAACCGCGCACAGCGTGCCGGAATACGTCCGGCGATTGAGCGAACACGGTCCACCAGTCACCGGGTGTGGCATGGATCGTGCCGTGATCGACGGCGGGATCCTTGCCGGGGCCGAACAGCCGGTCGTAGAAGAAGGGGATTCGTTCGATGTGATTGCTGACACGTCGCCTGTCAAGGCTCGATCCGCCGACCCCGGCACCAGGGCATTCGAGCGAAGCCCCGGTGCCGAGAAGACAGCGTCAGAGAGGTCGCGGCTCCGGTGTACCGGCGTGACCGCGCCACGCCGCACGTGGCCCGATGCCGTGGAATCGCCCGCTCCGCAGCGAGTCGGCCAGCGCGTCCTCGACAGAGGAGTGAACGGGCCGCAGGGCGTCGAGGTCGAGGACGGCCACGACGCGGGCCACTACCAGCCGGTCACCGACCACTCGCAGCCGGACGCCCCGGCGCAGGCATGCCTCGGATTCTTCGGCCAAGATCAGCAGCGAACGGCAGGACATGAAGCCGAGACCGCTCGCATCGATCACGATCGACCCCGGCGCCGCGGTGGTCGCTCCGGCCTCGTATAGCAATCGCCGCCACGCGGGCAGCGTGTAGGCATCGACTTCACCATGGACGTGGACGACGGTCGCGTTGCCGCGGTGTTCGATGGTCGCGTCCAGTCCGAGGAGGGCGTCTTTCCACCCGTCCGACGAGGGGTGGGCGGCGCCGCCGAGACCGTGCAATTCTGTGCTCATAGGGCACTCGATTCATTTCGCGCCTAGCGCGCTCGATACCGGCCCACCCTGCATCCTCAAGACAGACCCGTCCCTTATTGCTAACAGAGACATGCCCATCTGTACAGCGGTGCGGATCCGAGCGGTTACCTGGACAGGTCGTGGGACGGGCTGCGGTACCTGTTGGAGTCGGCCGAGGCGGGAGGCCGCGCGCTGCTCAGCAGGCGCCCAACTGCGGAACCGATCGACGGCGACCCGTCACGGCCGGATAGGAACAGCACGTAGCCACGCCGGGCCGTCACGGATTTCCCATGGCCGCACGCCGATCGTATGAGCGGTTCCCGCCGACCGTGAACGCTGACATTTGTTCAAGACGAATCTTCGGTCGCCCAGCAAGGTAGTCCCTGTACGGACCGTCCGAAGGAGAACCAATGGCTGAGACCAGCGCCGCTGCGGCGTCGAGTCGGTGTTCGGATCCAGATCCGAAGTGGCAGTGGAGTTTCGGATCGAAGATGCCCAACTGATCGGCGATTTCAGCAAAAAGGGAGGCATACTCGTGCGGATCCTCATCTCCGGTGCAAGCATCGCCGGACCGGTGCTGGCGTACTGGCTCACCAGGCACGGCTTCTCCGTCACCGTCGTCGAACGCGCGCCGACCCTGCGCAAGACCGGCGGCCACGCGGTCGACCTGTTCCGGCCCGCGATGGACATCTCGCAGAAGATGGGCGTGCTGGCGCGCATCCAGGAACGGGCCACCGGCACGAACCGGATGACACTCCACCCCGAAGGCACGCGGCGGCCCGCCAGCGTGGATCTCGCCAAGATCTTCGGCGCCACTTCCGACCAACACGCCGAGATCATGCGCGACGACCTCAGCGAGATCTACTATGACGCCGCCTCCGACGACGTCGAATATCTCTTCGGCGACTCGATCACCGCGATCTCACCCGAGGGCGAGGTGCGGTTCGAGAAGTCCGCGCAGCGCCGCTTCGACCTCGTCGTCGGCGCGGACGGGCTGCACTCCACTGTGCGCCGCCTGGTCTTCGGCGAGGAATCGCGCTTCAGCGCCTTCGCCGGGGCCTATCTCGGGGTGATGACCCTGCCCGGCGCCTACGGCTGCGACAGCGAACTCCACATCCACGTCGGTGTCGGCCGCACCGCAGGTATCTACGGTGTACGCCACCTCGGCGAGGCGCGTGCGTTGTTCCTGTTCCGCAGCAACTGCGAACTCGACTACCACCGCCACGACGTGTCACGGCAGAAAGAGCTGCTGCGTAAAGCATTCCACGGTTTCGACACCGACGTGGACCGCTGGCTCGACGAACTCGACCACACCCCGGCGTTCTACTTCGACTCCATCACCCAACTCCGCATGGACACCTGGTCCCGAGGCCGGGTGACGCTCGTCGGCGACGCGGGCTACTGCCCCGGCCCGGCCGTCGGCGGCAGCACCACGCTGGCCGTCGTCGGCGCGTACGTCCTCGCCGGAGAACTCGCACGAGCGGGCGGCGACCACGAGCGCGCCTTCCCCGCCTACGAACACGCGATGGCCGAACACATACGCGGCGGCCACGCGGTCGCGCTCAGCGCAGCCAAGACCCTGATCCCCACATCCCGCCTCGGTGTCTCGGGACTGGTGCAGGCCACCCGACTGTTATCCGCCCTGCCCGCAGGCCCCGGCCGCGCCTTCCTCCGCCTCGTCACCAAAAGCACACGCGTCTACAACGCTATGACCGTCGACGACTATCCACCACCGCCCACCGCATCAGGAGGCCTGGGTGGCGACCCGTTCAGCCCTCGGACGTCAGACCCTCGAAGGTCAGGGTGAGCAGACGGCGAGCATGGTCGGCATCGCCGTTGCCCGCGTGTGCGATCGCGGAGACGAGGGTCATCAATTCGGTCACCTCGAGATCGGCTCGAATGAGACCGGCGGCTTGGGCATCCCGCAACAGCGGCATGGCAGCGGCATCGGTCATGCGATGCCACGCTGCGACTTCCGGGGTTTCGTCGCCGTCGCGAAGTCCATATGCGTTGACGAACGCCTCGCGCAAGCCTCGGCTGACCGCGATGTGATCGATGACCGCATTCAACCAGCCGAGCAAGGCGTCACCGGCCGCACCGCCGCCCGCTAGATCGGTGGCCGCGGCACACAGCGCGTCGATCCGCTCGCGGTACACGGCCGTGATGAGGTGCCCGCGTGTCGGGAAATGCCGGTACAGGGTGGCATTGGCGACACCGGCGGCGCGAGCGATGTCATCGAGCGAGGCGGCGGCGCCGAAACGATTGAACGCGCGCTCCGCGGCGGCGAGGAGCCGGTCACGGTTGCGCCGGGCGTCGGCGCGCGGCCGCGCGCCCGGGGACGGCTCGGAGGTGGTCGGCACGAGAACTCTTGTCTATCCGGGGACAGTCCCCGTATCGTACGGCACCATAGCGGGGATAGTCCCCGTTTATCGGTTCAGGAGAGTGACATGAACAATCCGCTGAGCCCGGCCGCAGTGAGCGAGGCGATCATCGACGCCAGGGCGACCGGTGATCTCGACACCGCGCTGAGCTACATCGCCGCCGAATCACGGGACCAGGGACAGTCGATGACCCGGGAAGACTGGCGGCGGAAATGGCAATCGATGTGGACCGGCGCGCCGGATCTGCAGGTCGTCGTGGAAGCGACTATCGAAAGCGGAGAGTGGGTCGCGCACCGGTACACGGTTCGCGGCACGCACACCGGGGATTTTCTCGGCCTGCCGCCGACCGGTCAGCGATTCGAGACGATGGGCATGGACATGATCCGAGTGCACGACGGCAGGCTCGTCGAGCACTGGATGGTCGCGGAACCCTTCCAGGCGGCCGGATAGGCGACAGAGCGCGAGCTACGCGCGGGCGAAGTTCGCCCTGCGCGGCGCTCTCAGTAGAAGACCGGACCCGGGACGCCGCCGCCGACCGCGATGGCGTCGCCGGTGATCGCGATACTGCGGGGTGACGCGAGGAAGGTCACCACGTCGGCGACTTCCGCGGCGTCGATGACCCGGCGCAGCGTATTCTTCGCCAGCTCGGCTTCGAGTTCGGTGACCGTATTCCCCGACTCCTCGGCTTGCGCGGTCAACCGCTGGGTCAGGCGTTCGGTCCTGGTCAGCCCCGGATGCACGACCGTCACATTGATGCCCTTCGGACCGAGCTCGTCCGCCAAATTCTTGGTCAATGCCGAGACGCTGATGTTCCGAATCGTCTGGGCGATGGAATTCGCCTGGCGCGCACCGAGTCCACTGATGTTGATGATCCGGCCCCAGCCCTGCTCGACCAGATGAGGGGCGACCGCGCGGGCGGTGCGCAGATATCCGAGCACCTTGATCTCCACTTCACGCCGCACCACATCGTCGCTGGTGGCCGCCAGGTCGGCGCTCGCGCCCGCACTCCACGGCGTGGCGGCGGAGTTCACCAGGATGTCGACGCCGCCCAATTCGGCGACGGTGCGCTCCACCAGCGCCTCGACCTGGCCGTCGTCGCCGGTGTCGGTCGGTATCGCGACCACTCGCCGACCCGTCTCCTCGGCCAATGTCCGGGCAGCGGCCGCGAGCGGTTCGGCCGCACGCGCCGCGATCACCACATCCACACCTTCGTTGGCGAGCCCGCGAGCGACAGCCAATCCGATCCCTCGGCTGCCGCCGGTCACGATCGCGCGTTTTCCATCCAGATCGAGATTCACCAGGCTGACGCTAACAAGCCTGTCGATCCCGGTAACCGATCCCGCTCGACATGATCGGAACTACGCGCTGCCCCGCGTCCATTTCCGGTTCTTCCGGGGCGCGGCGAAGCTCAGCCGTTGCCGTAGACGCGATCCGGCGAGATCAACACCACCGCCCGGCGCTCGGCGGCCATCACTCTGTCGTACTCGTCCCAATCCTCGTGCACGCCACCGGCCGCGGTGAACACCTCACGCAGCAGCAACCGCAACCGCTCGGCATCGACCCCGGGGGCCGGGTCGTCCGGACCGGCGATCCACACCGGCCCCTCGGCGGCGCACCATTGCCAACCGACACGGACCACGATCGTGGCACGCGCCCGGGCCCGCAGGTTGTCCAGTTTGCGCACGCCGCCGCGTACCACCATGCCGACCACGTCGGCACCGGTCGCCGGGTGTCGCAATACGCCGGCGTTGACCAGCGACGACTGGATCGTGTTGTCGGCTCGAAGGGTGGAGACGACACAAAGTCCGTGGTCACCGGCGATCAGCCGGGCGAAGTCCGCGAGATCGGTCACGCCGGAAGTCTACGTACTCGAGCGGGCTCGGGCCGTCGGGAACAGCGAGCTGCGCAGTACCGCTGATATTTTCCGCACAACGCGCTCGGTAACACACCCGGCCACGCCATGCGCGCGCCGTGGCAGTGCTTGCTGCCCGGGCTCAGAGAAGATCGCGGCTCAGAGTCGGCCGACGATTCGTTCGGGCGTGACCCGGACGACGACCATCGGAGTATCCCCGTAGGTGGCCGCGGCTTCCGGATTGTGCTCGCGATAGGTCTTGCCGGTGTACTTCAGCGCCAAACGATCCCGTATTTCGAGACCGCCTTCGGTGGACAGGGTCGCGGTACCGTGGATCGCGGCGTAGGTGTAGGGCTGCTCAGGTGGGTTGACCAGCACGCCGACTCGGGCGTCACGGCGCAGGTTGCGCTCTTTGCGACTGCCCTCCCCCACGACGAAGAGGACATCGTCCCCGTCTCGCAGTATCCACACCACCGATTGATGTGTGCTGCCGTCGGGCTGGATCGTGGCAACGACACCGAATACGGGCGAGTCGAGGACCTGCCGCAACCTGGCCGGGGAAATGCCCGACGCCGCCGACTGCAACCGTCCGAGCAGCTTCGTCGTCTCGCCGTACAACCGCGCGGCCGCGGCGGTGTCGAACTCGGGTCCGTGCACGTCCAACGGCTGTCCCTGCGCGATCGCGGTCAGCGCCTCGACCGGCGGATCATCCAGTACCGCGAGGATCGGGCGGATGGCCTCGTCGATCGGTCTCGCGGTGTGGCGCATCGTTTCGATCCTGGCCGCCATCTCGGCGTCGTAGTCGCCGGACAGGGCGGTGTTCACCACCCCCGGATGCACCAGCACGTATCGCACTCGCGCCGACACCGGCCTGCGCGCGAACTCGATGCCGAGCAGATCGTTGAGCTGACCGCCCTGCGCGAGCGCGTGCAGGCCGTGGTAATCGCGCTCGAGACCCAGGTCGTCCCAGCGGATCTCGCCGGTTCCGCTGCCCGGACCGGCCACATTGACGATGACCGGGTTCGGGGCGGTGTTCAGCAGGTCGATCAGTTCGTAGCTGAGCACGAATCGGCTCAGGTAGAACAGCGCGAAGGTGTATTCGAACCCTTCCGCGGTCACCAGCCGATCGGACCGGTAGTGCCTGGCACAGAGCACCAGGGCATCCACCGTGGTGAAACGGGTTCGGATGGCGTCGACGGCGGTGCGGGTCGCACCGATCGAACTGAGATCCGCGGGCACGAAATGCGCACGGTCGCCCGCCCCGAGCTCCTCGGCTGCCGCGAGAAGGCTCTTGCCTTTCTCGGCGTCTCGCCCGACGACCACGACGGCGTCTCCAACGGCAAGCCGCTTCAGGGCGACAGCCCGGCCGATCCCATCGGTACCACCAACGACCACAACATATTTCATGACACAAAATTAACCGACCAGTTCAAATAAGTCATCTTCACAGTACTGCTTGTCACACTATTTGGTTCAATGAAGCCGAACTACGGACCGAGCAGAGATCGGTATATACATCAAATTGGTTTGATGTAATGTGGGCGAGGTGGGTACCACGGATCGAGTGCCGGTTCCGCTGCTGATGCGCATGACAGCACATCCGCTGCGGTGGGCGTTGATGACCGAGCTGGCGGCGAGTGATCGCCGGGTGCGGGAGCTGGTGCAAGCGGTCGGGGAGCCGCAGAATCTGGTGTCGTATCACCTACGGCTGCTGCGGTCGGCCGGGTTGGTCGACGCGCGCCGCAGCAGTTTCGACGGCCGCGACAGCTACTACCATCTCGACCTGTCCTGGTGCGCGGCCGCATTCGGTGACGCCGCGGTTGCTTTGCATCCGGCGCTGGCTCCGTCCGGCCGCCCATGGCCGAAGGACTGTTCGGTGTTGTTCCTGTGCACCGGTAACAGTGCCCGGTCGCCGATGGCCGAGGCACTGCTGCGGCACCGCGTGACCGGCGTCCGGGTCGCCAGCGCGGGCAGCCATCCCAAACCGCGGATCCATCCGAACGCGGCGCGGGTGCTCCGGGAGGACTACGGGATCGACCTGGGTGCACAGCGACCGCAGGCGCTCGATGCGGTCGCCGACCGCCGCTTCGATTACGTGATCACGTTGTGCGACAAGATCCGCGAGGTACCCCGCGACCACGGCCGCGCCGTCGCGACGCATTGGAGCCTGCCCGATCCGGCCACGACCGGCGACACCGACCGCGCCACATATCCGGAGTTCCGTCGTCTCGCCGCCGAACTCGACACCCGCACCGGGTTCCCACCCATGCCCACCGCCATGTCCTCGGCACACAACAACTAGGAGATCCAGCCATGACCACGACCGCACCGATCGAACTCGCCCGAGTCCGCTACCTCATCGACGATGTGGCCGCGGCGGTCGAGTTCTACACCACCCACCTCGGGTTCACCGTCGACTTCGACGCCTCCCCGGCCTTCGCCGCAGTGGTGCGCGGCCCGCTGCAGTTGCTGCTGGCGGGGCCGAAGAGTTCGGCGGCACGCCCGATGCCCGATGGCGCTACCCCGGAACCCGGCGGCTGGAATCGTCTCCAGCTGGTCGTCGACGATATCGCCGCCGAGGCCACGCGGCTGCGAGCCGCGGGCGTCACCTTCCGCAACGACATCGTCGACGGCCCCGGCGGGCAACAGGTGCTCCTCGAGGACCCCTCCGGCAACTTTGTCGAACTGTTTCAGCCCGCGCCCCGCCCGACAGCACGCTGAGAGCATCGACTCATGCCGGTCGACAAGCTCGCCGCTGGTGTAGCGGCCACCGATGGTCACCGCGGGCCGCGGTGGCGTGATCCGCGGCTGATCGCCGTCGTGCTGCCGCCGGTCGTGTTCGTGGCCGGCGCGGTACTCGTTCCGCACCTGGGTGCCGACCAGATCCGCAGTTGGGCACAAGAAACCGGTCCGTGGCTGCCGCTGGTGTTCTTCACCGCGCACGCCGCCGCGACCATCGTCCTGCCACGGATCGCGTTCACTCTCAGCGCCGGACTGCTGTTCGGTCCGGTCACCGGCGTCGCCGTCGCGATCGCCGCGACCACGGTCAGCGCGGTCGTGGCGTTCCAGCTCGTGCGCGTGGTCGGCCGCGAGGCCGTCGCGGCCCGGCTGCTGACCCATCCGGCGGTCGCCGCGGTCGACCGGCGCCTGGCCCGCCGCGGCTGGCTGGCGGTGGGGTCGCTGCGGCTGATCGGCCCGGTGCCGTTCGCGCTGATCAACTATTGCGCTGGCCTGTCCTCGGTCCGGCTCGCGCCCTACCTGGTCGCCACCGTCGTCGGCGTGCTGCCAGGAACGATCGCGGTCGTCGCGCTCGGCGACGCTCTGACCGGGCACACCAGCCCGGCCTTGCTCGCGACCACCGTGGCCTGCGCCGCGATCGGAGCGGCCGGACTGCTCGTCGATGCCCGTCTCGGCGCCGACGAACCAGTAACGAACGCGCCTACGACACCGGCAGCCGGCGCTACCTCCGATCCAGCCTGCTCATCCGCGGTTGCGCCGACAGCTGCAATTGCCCGGTCCAGCTGTCGGTTTCGTGTGCGATCACCTCGTTGACCCGGTAGGAGAAATCCCGCAGCAGTCCCATCCTGCGGTCGATCTCCCCATTCGAATTGGCGGGCGCGCGGGAGACCGAAGCCCACTCGAGTTGGAAGTCGCACAGCATCGCGTTGATCGACTGCGCGCTGCGGATGTCGCGCGCCCACGCCGTCGAGACACCGAAGAAACGGTCGCATGCCGCGCTTCCGGCGGCGCAGGCGAGCAGGATGTATCCCCAGCTCGGGTCGATGGCGTGGACTCCGGCGGTGGTCAGCAGGGGCACCAGGATTCCGAGTAAGCCGAGCACGATCATCGCCGCGGTGAGGGCTAGGCTCGCCCGCCGCTTCGTTAGACCGTCCCGCGAATACCACTCGCGCGCGTCCATGGCGTACGCCTCGACACGTTGGAACAGCCGGGCAAGGGTCTCATCGGAACTCGACCAGTCGGCGGAGCGGAGGTCCAGCGAACGCGGTACTCCGAGATCCTGCGAGCGATCCCCGCCGATGGGCGATCGGTGCTCTGTCACGGCCCGTACTGTATCTCGCCTACGGCTCCAGAATCACCTTTCGGCCGTTTGCCAGGCGACCGGAGCGGCGTCGGCAACCCTACTCGGCACTTCCGATCGGCACCGCCGGATGCACCGTTTCATCTTGTGCGGCAAGGTTTTTCAGCTCGCAGCTAGATCGTGGACTGATTCCGCGTCGACCGCGCCGAGGTGTTGCGATGCGTGGATCGACGAAAGTTGCGACTTAGTAACGGATTCGGGCGACACGTGGTCTCCAGGTAAGTCGCCGGTCAATTCCGGCACCGCTGCCGGAAAGATTGCAACGGCACCGAATCGGACTCTGCTACAGATCTTTCGACGGCCGCCTACGATGCGGACGAACGGCGCCGCACCGATCGCTGTCCGACGTCGGCAGAATGCACCGAACTCTTCCCGAACGCGGTAGTCCGTCTGCTCGAATGTTCACACAGACCTGGAAGCCGAAGTGCCGGGCGAAGGGTGGGGTGGCCGGGTGAGCCGATCTCCATTTCCGCACCTGCGCCCAGGCGCCCCACCGAGATTTCAAAATCGCGCTGATCGCAACCATTCTCCGAGCGTTCGGCAGCTCTTAACGTCCGGATAACCCTGCTGCCTACCGTGCGTGAGGCCGACCGCAGTCGGGACCGCCCTGTCCACCCGGGTTCCCGACGGCGAACCCTTGTCCTCGAGTTCGGAGCGAAGTGCAGCCAACGCCGTGGTCAGCAAAGGACACTCGACTCGAGCGAGAACCCAGCGCGGCGCCGGGACGGCACGGCGAATTCCGTGCATCCCTGTCGGCGTTGCGGGGCCACTGGGGCTACCTGTGCGCCGTGGCCGGCAGTATCGTCACGCTGATCCTGCTGTTCCAGCCGTGGCTCAGGGCTGTGGGCGCCGACGGCAAAGCCAGTGCCGATGCCTTCGGCCGGATCACCGCGACCACTTCCTACCTGAACGTCTGGTCGTCGTCGCAGCCGCCCACCGCGCGGATCAGCGGCGCCCTGGCACTGCTGTCCGCGGGCGCGATCGTCCTCACCGTCTGCGTGGTGGTGGTGAATCTCCGGCTTCGCACCGAGGTCCTGTCACGCACGGCGACGGCGTGCGCGGTGACGACCGCGGCGCTGGTCCTGCTCACCGTGCTCTACGTCAACAGCAAGGCTCCCGAGCTGCGCGCCATGCTCGCCCGCTCCACGGACTTCGGCGGGCAGGTCGGCATGGTGACGAGTTGGGCGTTCGGCAACGGCAGCCTGATCGCGCCGGGAGTCCGGCAGGTCTCCTACAACACCGCGGGTCTCACCCACTGGGCTCTGCTCGCAGGTATCACTTCGCTGGGCTCGGCCGTCATCGCCGTCGCCCAATGGGCCTACAACCGTCCGGCCACGGCGCTGCGCCTGCCACGGCGTACGGCCGGTGCGCGTTCCGGCGAACCGGCCGGACGCGTCGAGTGAGCAGGCCCGCGGACCACCGCACGCTCCGCTGACGCCTCGATCTGCCCGCCGGCCGGACACATGGCCGGCCGGCGCATCGGCGGCCTCCACGATCCCGCGCGACGGACGGCCGATCGCCGAGGGACTTCACGATGCTGAAAGTAATCGGCGTAGCGGACTTTCGGCCCTACGGGCACGACCCACGCTGCGGGCACAGTCTTGCCAGGTGAGTCGGTGGGGCGAGAGCAGTGGAGGATGGGATGTCGCTGGTGTCGGAGGTGTGGTCGTCGACGTCGTTCCCGGAAGTCGCCGTGTTCGCCACCGGCCGAGTACCGGCCCTCGAGCGGGAACGCTTCGCCGGTACGGTCGGCCGTCTGCTGCGGCGATTCCCTGTCGCGGGCGCCGCCCGCCTGCGGATCACGGCCCCGGACCGCGACGACGGCCCGATGGTCGTCCAGGTGAATCTGTCCGTCGGTGACACCTGCGCGCGGATCCAGACGTTGGCGAATCGTCGTGGTGACGCGTTGCCGACGGTGATCCGGTTGCAACGGCAGATCAAGGCGTTGCAGAAGCCGTGGGAGCCGCGGCCGTGGCCGGATCCGGACCGTCGGCCGCTGGACACACCCGGCCCGGGAGAACTGGTCCGCCGCAAGGCGGTTGCGCTGATGACGGGCTCGCTGCCCGCGGCGACGGCGCTCTTGGACGCGATGGATTACGACGCGCATCTGTTCACCGATGCCGAGACCGGCGAGGACGCCGTCGTCTACCGCGCCGGACCGTTCGGGCTGCGGATGGCGCGCCAGCACAGTGTCCATACGCCACACTCGATCGTCGGCAGTTCGGGACTGTTCACCATCAACCCCCGACCGGCACCGGCGCTCACCGAAACACGAGCAGTGGAACGGGTATGCGAATACGGGTTGCCGTTCCTGTTCTACACCGACCCACCGTCGGGACGCGGCCATCTGATGTATCGCCGCTACGACGGCGGCCTGACGCTCGTCGCACCCCGCACCGGCGCCATCGACACGGCGACCGCCTGAAAGTCGTCACTTCCCCGGCGTTATCCGTCCGGCCTCGGTCGTCGCTGATCGCGACCGGGCCGGGCCGGGCCGATCATCTCTCCCTTCCGAAGCAATGCGCAAAGAAAGGCGGACACGACGTTGGCGCGTGATCTGACACAGCTGGAGATCCTCACCGAGCTCGAACCTTTCGCGGGTGCCGCGTTGAACCGGCACCTGTCCATGGTCAAGGAGTGGCATCCCCACGACTACGTGCCCTGGGACGAAGGACACAACTTCGCGATGCTGGGCGGGATCGATTGGGAGCCAGGGCAATCACGGCTCTCGGAGGTGGCGAAGGCGGCCTTGATCACGAATCTGCTCACCGAGGACAACCTCCCGTCCTATCACCGCGAGATCAGTGCCAGCTTTTCCCGAGATGGTGCGTGGGGGTCGTGGGTGGGACGATGGACCGCCGAGGAGGCCCGCCACAGCATCGCCCTGCGTGACTACCTGGTCGTCACACGGGGCGTCGACCCGGTCGCGTTGGAGAACGACCGTATGGCGCACATGTCCACCGGCTTCGGCGCGCCGGTGGAGCGAGCGGACACCGACTTCGACGGCGGGTTCCTGTACTCGGTGGCGTACGTGTCCTTCCAGGAGTTGGCCACCCGCATCAGCCACCGCAACACGGCGGCGGTCTGTGACGACCCGGTCGCCGACCGCATGCTGCAACGCATCGCCGCCGACGAGAACCTGCACATGATCTTCTACCGCGGCATGTGCGGCGCCGCCTTGGATCTGGTGCCCGATCAGGCCATCGAAGCGATCGACCTGATCGTGCGCAACTTCCGGATGCCGGGCACCGGCATGCCCAACTTCCGGCGCAACGGCGTCCTCATGGCCAAACACGGCATCTACGATCTGCGCCAGCACCTGGAAGAAGTGCTCCAACCCGTCATCCGGCAGTGGAACATCCTCGACCGCGACGACTTCGGGCCACGCGGCGAGCAAGCCCGCGAACGACTCGCCGCCTTCTTGGACGACCTCACGGAAGTGCGCATTCCCCGGTTCGAGGAACAACGCGACCGTGCCCTCGCTCGGGAAGCACGCCGGGGTGTCGGCGCCGCTGCGGGATAGTACGACCGGGTAGGTCCTCCCCGCCGAGACGACCGTCAGCCCACATAGCGACGCGCGGGGGAACGGCGCTGCGATTCTTCCAGCAGCACGAGGCCCGCCTCCACTGGCGGTGGCAGGACTTTTCGTTCGCGCAGCACCCACGGCATCCCACGCAGTGTGTCCAGGACGGCCGCGGCGGTCGTCAGGTCGGCCGGGGCCGATCCGAGTACGACGGCGGTCCGCCGGGCGGCGCTGCGGGCCGGGCGGCGCAACCACAGCGTCCACAACGTGTTCCGGATGCCGAGCCTGCGACGGTGCGTCGGATCACGGGTGGTGGACGGCTCGTGGTGGATCAGGATGTCCTCCATCCAGCACATCCACCAGCCGTGCGCCGCGAGGTCGAGGGCGAGCAGTTCCTCTTCGCCCGCGAACCACAGACGCCGGGAGAAGCCGCCGACCTCCCGGAACGCGCTGACCCGGAAGGCGGACAGCGCGGCCATCACGCCGAGCAGAGCGGGACCGGGCAGCCAGTCGGGCCCGACGACCGGTGAGTCGCGCAGTTCCGGCGTGATCGGGTCTTCTCGGAGATCGGGTGCGACCAGGCATCGTCCGGTCACCGAGCCGAGGCCGGGGTATCGGTCGAGCACATCGGCGGCGCGGGTCAAGGCGCCCGGCTGCCATCGGGTGTCGTCGTCGCAGAACGCGACATACGGCGTTGCCGTCCGCTCGACCGCGATATTCCTGGCCACCGCGCCGAGGTTCTCCGCCGAGCGGATGAGTATTACCGAGGGGAACGCCGCGGCGACCGCGTCGGCGGTGCCGTCCGTGGACCCGTTGTCGACGAGGATGATCGGCGCCGCGTCGGGCAGCGTGGTCATGTGCGCCAGGGTGCGCAGCAATTGTTCGCGCCGGTTGCGGGTCATGATGACGACCGTCATTCGTTCCGTGACCATCCGTCACTTCCTTCCGTGGGCGAGTTCCAGCGTCCTGGCACGGCGCTCGACCTCCGGCGGCAGCGTGCGCCGCTGCGCCAGCGCCCTCGGCAGGCGGCGAACGACCCCCGCGAACGCCAGCAACATTCGGGGGTCCCGCGCCGCTCGGCGCAACAGGCCCGCGGACTCGGCAGCGGACCGCCGCAGCGGCCGCCGCATCCAAGCGATCAACGCGTTGTTGCGCTGTTCGGTCCGTCTGCGCCACGCGTGCGGCGGGCGCCGCGCCGAGGGGTGGTGATGGGCGCGCACTCGCGCCACGTAACAGAGGTCCCAGCCGCACGCCGCCATATCGAGTGACAGCAGGCGTTCCTCGGCGCCGAAATGCAACAGCGGGCTGAACCCGGCGGCCTGCAGATACGCCTCTCTCCGGACGATCGCCGCGCAGGCGAGGAAGCCGAGAACCAACGGGCCCGGCAGACCGGGGGGATGCCCGAGCGGGCTGCTCGCCATCAGTTCGTTGACGGGATCGTCACGGTGGTCGGCGCCGACGAGCGTGCGTCCGGCGATCAGGCCGAGTCGCGGATGGGCATCAAGCACCCGCTCGGCTTCGCGCAGCGCGTCCTCGGCCCACCACGAGTCGTCGTCGCTGAACGCGACGTAGGGCGTGCGGGCCAGTGCGACGCCGAGGTTGCGCGCCGCCGCGCCGAGATTGCGGGGCAGCCGGACGACGCGCACATCCGGGAATGCCTCCGCCGCGCCGACCGTGCCGTCGACCGAAGCGTTGTCCAGTACCACGATCGCGGGAGCCGGGCGCAGTGCGCGCAATTCGGTCAAGGTGCGGGCCAGTTCGGCCGCGCGGTTGCGGGTGGCGATGACGACGGTGGTCTTCGCCACCGTCGGCGCGCTCACGCAGGCCGTCCCGCGAGCAGTTCGTCGAGCAGGTCGCTGGTCAAGGCGTCGGCCGAGGGGAACTCCCGCCGCCGCGCGCGTTCGCGCCCCGCCGGTGCCAGGCACCAGCGCCACCACGGGTCGAACGCGCCCGCGTCGGCGGTCTGCTCGGCGGACACCAGCGCAGGCCAGTCCAGCGCCCTCGCCTGCGCGGTGACCTTCCCTCCGCCCGCGATGGGATCCACCGCGAGGACCGGGATCCCGGCTCGCAGGCCCAGCACCAAGCCGTGCAGTCGAGTGGTGATCACCGCGTCCAGGCGAGCGAACACCGACGCGAGCTGGTCGGGTGTGCGGCACAGGCGCCAATCGTCGGACGTCAATCTGGTGTCGAGCGGTAGTCGCGCGCAGTCGAGTTCGCGCAGCCACCGCAGCAACGCGCGATGCACCGACCGGTGCCGCCTGGCCACGCCGTACTCGGCCTGGCCAGGGGCGAAGACGACTCCCACCACGGGGACGCTCACCGTGGACGCCCCGACCGCCATGTCCGGTCGCGCGATGGACGGACCGTCGCGCGGCAAGATGCGGTGGAACCCGGTGACCGCGGCATCGGCCGGATCGAGGATGGAGACGCCCACCGCGATGCGTCGGCAGTTGGCGTACCGTTCGTGCAGGAACCGGACCTGTTCACCGTGCGCGGGCCCACACACGAACACCAGGTGCGAATATCGCCCGGAGTCCGCGTCGTCCAGATTCATCCCGTCGGAACGAAACCCCGGGCTCCACGCTGTGTCGTGGGGTATCGCGGCGGAGACCAGCGCGTCACACACTCGGCTCATGCTCAACACGTCCCCGGCCGTCGCTTCCCCGTGCAGGAAGCTGGGCCACCCGGTGACAAGTACCCGCATGTCTCTGCCCATACCCGCTGCGTTCCAGGTCAATCAGCCGCGACGGCGACCTCTCCGCTCGGTGACCGCGAAGACCGGGGTGCGGCGTCCTAGCTCGGGGCCGGGCGCAGGTGCACGACCTTCGTCTGGGTCATCTCGTCCAGCAATTCCGGCCCGTAACCGAAACCGGACCCGCTGGCCCGCCGCGGGTGCGCCGCTCCCCCGGGCGCGCCGCCGAACACCGAGTTGATCTTCACCGTCCCCACCGGCAGTTCCCGCCAAGCGTGCTGCGCGTTGGCCATCGACGGCGTGAGCACGGTGGCCGCGAGCCCGTAGTCGTCGGTCGCGGCCTCGGCGATGCCCTGCTCGAACGTATCCACCACCCGTACCGGCGCGATCGGACCGAAGGTCTCCTCCCGCATGATCCGCATGGCCGGATCGCACTGTGCCAGCACGGTGGCCGGATAGTGCGCACCGGCGCCGTCCGGCAGCACACCGCCCGTCAGCAGTTCGGCGCCGCGCTCCACCGCGTCGCGGACGTGCGCGTGGACCTGCTCGCGATGATGACGGTCGACCAGCGGCGCCGGGTTCCAGGACTCGGCTTCGGCCACCAGCGCCGCCAGGAAGGCCTCCGCGACGTCCCGGTGCACGAAGATCCGCTCGACGGACACGCAGATCTGGCCGGAGTTCGCGAACGCGCCGAGCGCCGCCTGCCCGGCCGCCCAGACGGGATCCACACCGGCGTCGACGACGAGCGCGTCGTTGCCACCGTTCTCCAGCAGTGCCTTCGCACCGGTGTCGGCGACGCTGCGCGCGATCGACCGTCCCGTGGCGGTGCTGCCGACATGCGCGATGACGTCCACATCGAGACGTGCGGCGAGCAGCGCGCCGACCCGGCCGTCGCCTTGCACCGTCTGCAGAACGCCGCCGGGAAGCGCTCGGGAAAGCAACTCGCCGAGCAGAGCTCCGGTGTGCGGTGCGCGTTCGCTCGGCTTGTACACGACCGTGTTTCCCGTGACCAACGCCGCGCCGAGCAAACCGCAGGACACCGCGACGGGATCGTTCCACGGCGTCAGCGCGACGACGACGCCGCGGGGCTCCCAGACCATGAGGTCGGTCGCCTCGAAAGCTCCTTGCAGACTTCGGCCTCGGTGCAACGGTCCCAGTTCGGCATATTGCTCGAGCGTCGCGGCACCGGCCAGCACCCCCTCCTTGCTCTCCGACCGTGGACGTCCGGTTTCGATCCGATTGAGTTCGGCCAGTTCATCGGCATGCTCGCGGAGCAGGGCAGCACCGGCGCGGACCGCGACGGCCCGCTCGGCCGCCGTTGTTCGCGCCCAGCTGGTTTGCGCGCGATTCGCCAGATCAACCTGCCGATCGATCTCGGCGGCATCCGACATGGGCACCTTGCCGACGGTGGCGCCGCTGGCGGGATCGAAGATCTCGATTGTTTCGGTCGCGCGGAGTTCAGTGGCCGACGGGGCAGCATGGGGTGCGCTCATATCGCGGCCATTGCCTGGCATCAATGGTTCAAACCGGTCGCGCGTCGGCCGCATCGGTACCGCCGCGCGGCAGTCCCAGGACATCGACATAGCCACAAGTTTGCTATCGGGCCACGCCGACCAGGTTTGATCCGGCGGCAATAGGCAAGAGCTACCGGCATGGCCGGAAAGATCGAGCGGCTCACGGTGCTGCTGTGGCACGTGCACGGCTCGTGGACGACGTCGTTCGTCCGAGGGCGGCACCGTTATCTGCTGCCCGTGGTGGAAGGCGGCGGGCCGTGGGGCCGTGGACGGTGCGGCCGCGACTGGCCGTCCGCCGCGGAGGTGCCCGCTGACCACTTGCGCGAAACCGAGCCGGACGTGGTCGTGCTCCAGCGCCCGGAGGAAATCGAGCTCACCGAACGATGGCTCGGTCGTCGTCCCGGACCCGATATTCCCGCGGTCTTCGTCGAGCACAACGCGCCGCGGCCCAGCGCTGCCACCAGCAGGCATCCGCTGGCGGACCGCGCCGACATCCCGCTCGTGCACGTCACGCATTTCAACGACTTGATGTGGGACAGCGGACGCGCGCCCACCCGGGTGGTGCCGCACGGAATCGTCGACCCCGGCGCGCGCTACACCGGTGAACTGCCCCATGGCGTGGCGCTGATCAACGAGCCGATGCGGCGCGGAAGGATCACCGGGAGTGATCTCCTGCCCGACTTCGCGATGGCGGGACCGATCGATGTGTACGGGATCGGAGCCGGCGCCTACACGGCGAACAGGTCCACCGGGCACCCGATCCGCGGCATCGGCGACTTGCGGCAGTCGGCATTGCATCCGGACATGGCGCGCAGAAGGGTGTACCTGCACACCGCGCGCTGGACCTCGCTCGGATTGTCCCTTCTCGAAGCCATGCACCTGGCCATGCCGGTGGTAGCCCTCGCCACCACCGAGGCCGTCATGGCGGTGCCGCCCGAAGCCGGTGCCGTCTCCACCGATGTCGCGGTGCTCACCGCGAAGTTCCACGAGTTCCTCCACGAACCCGATCTCGCGGCGCTGGCGGGCAAGTCGGGACGGCAGTTCGCGCTCGAGCACTACGGCCTCGAGGTCTTCCTGCGCCGGTGGGATGCCCTGCTCGCCGAGGTCACCGAATGAAGGCAGTGTCCCGGAGAGAGAAGGCGGAATCATGAAGATCGCGATGGTGTCCGAACACGCCAGTCCGCTCGCGGTGCTGGGCGGCGTCGATGCCGGTGGGCAGAACGTTCATGTCGCCGAGCTGTCCGCTGCCCTGTGCAGGCAGGGGCACGAGGTCACCGTCTACACGCGCCGCGAGGAGGCCGACGCGCCCGACATGGTTACCGCCGAACAGGGTTACCGCGTCGTCCACGTCCCGGCCGGTCCCGCTCGTCCGCTGCCGAAGGACGAATTGCTGCCGCACATGGTCGAATTCGGCATTTTCCTGCGTGAGCACTGGCGCGACCTGCGGCCGGATGTCGTGCACGCGCATTTCTGGATGTCCGGACTCGCCGCCCTGTCGGGGGCACGCCCCACCGACATTCCGGTCGTGCAGACCTTTCACGCGCTGGGCGTGGTGAAGCGCCGCCACCAAGGTGGGAACGACACCAGTCCGGCCGACCGGATACGCCTCGAACGACTGATCGCCGGACAAACCGACCGGATCATCGCCACCTGCACCGACGAGGTGTTCGAACTGGCCAGGCTGGGCGTACCCCGGTCCAAGACTTCGGTGATGCCGAGCTCGCCGACGACCCGGAGGGCAGGCGGCTGCTGGCCCTGGCGGACGAACTCGGCGTACGAGAACGGCTGCGCATGCTGGGCCGGGTGCCGAGGACCCGGATAGCTCCGCTCCTGAGATCGGCGGACGTGGCCGTGTGCACGCCGTGGTACGAGCCCTTCGGGATGACGCCACTCGAAGCGATGGCGTGCGGCGTTCCCGTGGTGGCCACCGCGGTCGGCGGCCTCATCGATACCGTCGTCGACGGTGTGACCGGCAGGCTGGTTCCACCGCGGGAGCCCGCGGAACTGGCCGACGCGGTCGGCGAGCTGCTGACCGCACCAGGGGTCCGGGAGCGCTACGGCCGCGCCGGGCGCGAGCGTGTCGAGTCGCGCTATTCATGGGATCGGATCGCCACCGAAACCCTCCACGCGTACCGCCGGGTGACCGCACGCGCGGGCGCGCGCAACGGACATGGGCCCACCGACAGCCGTTCGCTCGACGGCACCAGCGATAGCGGCAAGCTTGCTCCCGAGTCACCGTCGACAGATCGTGGTCTTCGCGCGAGCGGCCGCGGGTAGGCCACAGCATGTCCGAACCCTGCGAACGCGCGTTGGTCACCGGTGGATGCGGTTTCGTCGGATCACACCTCTGTGAGCAGTTGCTCGACGCGGGCACCGTCGTGGTCGCGCTCGACAACTTCGCAACGTCCACACCGGACAACGTCGCCCGGCTGCTGGCCCGTCCCGGATTCGACCTCATCCAGCACGACGTCACCGAGCCGCTGCCGACGATGGGCTTCTTCGATGTCGTCTTCCACCTCGCGTCGGCCGCGTCGCCACCGGACTACCTGCGACTGCCGATCGAGACGCTACGAGCCGGCTCCCTCGGCACCGCCAACGCCCTCGATTCGGCCGAGCGGCATCGAGCTCGTTTCGTGCTCGCATCGACCAGCGAGGTCTACGGCGACCCGGGTGTCCACCCGCAACCCGAGCATTACTGGGGTCACGTGAATCCGGTCGGGCCGCGCAGCGTCTATGACGAGGCGAAGCGGTATGCCGAGGCTTTCACGATGGCATTTCGCCGGGAGCGTGGCGCGAACACCGGGATCGCCCGGATCTTCAACACCTACGGTCCCCGCATGCGTACCGACGACGGCCGGATGGTGCCCACCTTCATCGCACAGGCGTTGGCGGACGCACCGCTCACCATCGCGGGAACCGGCGAGCAGACCCGCTCGCTGTGTTATGTCGAAGACACGGTGCGCGGCCTGCTCGCGTTGGCGTCGACCGACCATCCGGGGCCGGTCAACATCGGCAATCCGCACGAGATATCCGTCCGCGGCCTCGCCGAGGAGATCCGAGCGGCAACCGGCAGCCGTTCCATCGTGACGTATGTCGACAGCGCGATCGATGATCCGAAACGGCGCTGCCCGGACATCTCGCTGGCCCGGCGCGAATTGGGCTGGTGGCCGTTGATCGGCAGGAAGGAAGGACTGCGCCGCACGATCGACTGGTTCGCCGGGCGCACCGCCGAGTCGGCCGAAGAGTCCGTGCGCTGAGCGGCGCCCGACGGCGGATCGGTTTAGTCGCGACTTCACCGGGTAGCGCCCCCCTTGTATGCCAGCGGGCGAACCGGGTCCCGCGCGTCTCGAACCGCGTCTCGAACAGAAAGGCGGCCCGTGCGCATTCTCGGAATCAACGCGGTATTTCATGATCCTGCTGCGGCTCTGATCGTGGACGGCGAAATCGTCGCGGCCGCCGAGGAAGAGCGGTTCACCCGCCGCAAGCACGGCAAGCGCCCGGTGCCCTTCTCCGCATGGGAACTGCCCGAACAAGCCGCCGCATGGTGTCTGGAGCGAGCGGGATTACGCCCCGACCAGCTCGACGCGGTGGGCTACTCCTACGACCCGGCACTGGTCGATCATTCGCTCGGCGGTCTCGATCGGAAAAGCGAGGCGACCAGAACGGACTACGCGTTCCGAGCGCCCGCTTTCCTCGCGGCCGCGTTGCCCGGACTCGATCCCACCATCGTGCGTTTCGTGCGACATCACCTGGCGCACGCCGCGTCCGCGGCCCTCGCGGCCCCGTCCGGCGACTCGGCGGTGCTGGTGGCCGACGGACGCGGCGAGAGCCAGTCCTATCTCGCCGGGGAATATCGAGACGGCAAGTTCGTGGAGCTGGCGGCACAGCGGCTGCCGCACTCGCTCGGACTGATGTACGAGGACCTCACCGAGCATCTGGGCTTCACCCGGTCCAGCGACGAGTACAAGGTCATGGCACTGGCCTCCTACGGCACCCCCCGATTCCTCGATCGGTTCCGCCAACTCGTGTATTCCACCCGGGACGGTGGTTTCCGTACCGAGGCCGTGAACTGGTCGGACTTCGCCCCCACGGTCATCGGCGGTGAGTTCGGCCGAGACCACGCCGACCTCGCCGCCAGCGTCCAACGACGACTCGAGGACGTGCTGCTCGAGTTGACCTCTTGGCTGCATCGCCAGACCCGGCAGCGAACCCTCACGCTGGCCGGCGGCATCGCGCTGAACTGCGTGGCCAACAGCCGTCTGCACGCCGAAGGCCCCTACGAGCGGATCTGGGTCCAGCCTGCCGCGGGCGACGCGGGCACCGCACTGGGCGCCGCGCTGCAATTGGCGGCCGAGTTCGGGGAGCGGGTCACCCCGATGCGGGGCGCCGACCTCGGCCGCGAATGGACGGACGCCGAGCTGGAAACCGTGCTCCGCACGGCCAAGGTCCGGTACACGAAATCCAACGACATCGCGGCGGACGTGGCGCAAGCGCTCGCGGAAGACCAGGTGGTGGCCTGGTTCCAGGGCCGGTCCGAATTCGGCCCGCGCGCACTCGGCCACCGTTCGCTGCTCGCTCACCCCGGCCGGTCGGCGAATCTCGAACGCCTCAACGATGTGAAGGGGCGCGAACAGTTCCGGCCGCTGGCACCGATGGTGCTCGCCGACCGGGCGTCCGAGATCTTCGGACGCGGGCCGCTGCCGAGCCCGTACATGCTGTTCGTGCACGACGTCGCGCCGGAGTGGCGAGAGCGGATTCCCGCCGCGACACATGTCGACGGCACCGCGCGGGTACAGACCGTCGATCCCGCCGACAAGCCGGTTTTGGCACGCATGCTGGCGGAGTTCGAGCGGCACACGGGTCTGCCGGTAGTGATCAACACCAGCCTGAACACGGCGGGCAGGCCGATGGTCGATTCACCGCGCGACGCCCTCGAATGCTTCGGTTCGGCACCCATCGATCTGCTCGCCATCGGCTCATTCGTGGTCCGTCGCCCATGAACGGCCCCACCGTGGACTACAGCATCGTGATCCCGACCATGGGCCGGGAAAGTCTTCGCGCGCTGCTCGAGTCGCTGGACACGGCGTCGGGACCGAAACCACGGGAGATCATCGTGGTGGACGATCGGCCCCGAGCCGGGGACCTACCGTTGCCCGCGACGCTGTCTTCGGTTCAGGTCATCCGCTCGGGCGGACGCGGACCCGCCGCGGCCAGGAACGCCGGGTGGCGGCATGCCGAAGGAACCTGGATCGCTTTCCTCGATGACGATGTGCTCACCGCGCCGGATTGGCCCGCCCGCTTGGCGGAGGACCTGCGTGATCTCGACGACAACACGGCGGCTTCCACGGCCCGCATCGAGGTTCCACTGCCGAAGCACCGCAGGCCGACCGACGCCGAACGCGGGATCGCACGGCTGGCCACGGCGCGGTGGATCACGGCGGACATGGCCTATCGCCGGTCCGCGCTGATCGCGGTGGGTGGCTTCGACGAACGGTTCCCGCGGGCGTTCCGCGAGGACGCCGATCTGGCACTCCGGGTCTGCCTCGCGGGTTACGTCATCGCGCCCGGACAACGCGTCACTCGCCACCCGCTTCGCGAATCGGGACCGATGGCCAGTGTCCGAGCACAACGCGGGAACGCCGACAACGCCCTATTGCGGCGGAAATACGGCGCTCGATGGCGGCAGCGGATCGGCGAAGAGGCCGGACTTCTCCGCCGCCACGCGTTCACTACGGCCGCGGGCGCGGTGGCCGTGGCGCTCGGCGTCGCGGGCCGCAAACTGCCCGCCCTCGTTTTCGCGGCCATCTGGACGGCGCTGACCGGTGCATTCGCAGCGCGCCGGATCGCACCCGGACCCCGAACACCCGGCGAGATCGGCCGGATGACGCTGAGCAGCGCGCTGATTCCACCGGCCGCGTGCTGGCACCGACTGCGCGGCGAGCTGCGTCACCGGAACGCGACCCACGCCTCGCCGCTGGCGTTGCTGTTCGACCGCGACGACACCCTCATCATCGATGTCCCCTACCTCGCCGACCCCACCGAGGTCCAGCCGGTGCCAGGAGCCGCCGACGCGCTGCGGAAAGTGCGCGCGGCGGGCATCCAGCTCGGCATCGTGAGCAACCAGTCCGGCGTAGCGCGAGGATTGATCAGCCCCGAACAGCTCGCCGCGGTGAACGCCCGAGTCGAGGATCTGCTCGGACCGTTCGCGACCTGGCAGGTGTGCGTGCACGGCGAAGGCGACGGCTGCGGGTGCCGCAAACCAGAGCCGGGCCTGATCCGGCAGGCCGCCGCGGATCTCGGCGTCGACATCGGCAGGTGTGTGGTCATCGGCGACACCGGCGCCGACGTCGCCGCCGCGCAGTCCGCGGGCGCACGCGCGATCCTGGTGCCGACGGCGAGAACCCTCCCCGGCGAGGTGCACCGCGCGCGTCGCGAAGCGACCGTGGCGCGGGATCTGACCGAGGCCGTCCGGCTGGCGATGGCGGGTGTGCCGTGACCGGCCGGGCGCTGGTGGCCCGCATGGACAATTTCGGCGATGTGCTGCTGGCGGGGCCGTGCGTCCGAGCGGTGGCCGCGCAGGTCGATTCGGTGACGCTGCTGGCCGGGCCGCGCGGCCGAGCCGCCGCGGATCTTCTGCCGGGTGTGGAGCAGGTCGTGACGTGGCGCGCGCCGTGGATCGATCTGGAGCCACCCGCGGTCACGTCGGCGGGCATCGATGCCTTTGTCGAGCGGATACGCGCGCTCGAGGTGGATCTCGCGTTGATCCTCACGTCCTTCCACCAGTCGCCGCTGCCGCTGGCGCTGCTGCTTCGGATGGCCGGTATTCCCTGGATCGGCGCGATCTCGGAGGACTACCCCGGTTCGTTGCTGGATCTGCGCCATCGCGTCGAGGGCGATCCGCCCGAAGCCGAACGGGCGTTGTCGCTCGCCGCGGCGGCCGGCTTCCGGCTGCCGCCCGGCGACGACGGGAAACTCGCTGTCCGGCAGCCGTTGCCGAAGGTCGGCGGGCTCACCGGCGAACCGGGTTACGTGGTCATGCATCCGGCCGCGTCGGTACCGGCGCGGCAGCCGTCCCCGTCCCGTTCCGCAGCCATCGTCGCCGCACTGACCAGCGCCGGTCACCGGGTGATCGTGACCGGCGCTCCCGCCGACCGGCCGCTCACCGGCGCCGTCGCGGGCAGACACGGCATCGACCTCGGTGGAGCCACGACCCTGCCCGAACTCGCCGCCGTGCTCCGCGACGCGAGCGTCGTGGTGGCGCCCAACACCGGCCCGGCGCATCTCGCCGCGGCCGTCGGGACACCCGTGGTCTCGCTGTTCGCACCGGTCGTGCCCGCCGAGCGGTGGGCCCCCTACGGCGTGCCGGTGGCCATGCTCGGTGACCAACGCGCGCCGTGCCGCGGCAGCAGAGCCCGGGTCTGCCCGGTGGCGGGGCATCCGTGCCTCGACTCGATCACCCCCGAGCAGGTCGTCACGGTGGCGGAAGAACTCGGTGCGGGCAGCCTCACGCGCCTGCGGACAGGAGGTGCGGGGTGATCGAAGACCATTTCGCGGCTTTGCACGCGGCGCTGGACCGCACCAGTTGCTTCGCACCCGATATCCGCAGATGGGGCAGGCAACTCGCGGTCGTGCTCGCCAACGGTGGACGGTTGCTCGCCTGCGGTAACGGCGGCAGCGCCGCGGAAGCCCAGCACCTGACCGGTGAGCTGGTCGGCCGCTTCCGCAACGAGCGCCGTCCGTTCTCGGCGATCGCGCTGCACGCCGACACCTCGGCGGGTACCGCGATCATCAACGACTACGGCGAGACCGAACTGTTCGCCCGCCAGGTCCGCGCGCACGGCAGGCCCGACGACATCCTCGTCTTGTTGTCCACCAGCGGCACCAGCCACAACGTGGTTGCCGCGGCGAAAGCGGCGCACGACATCGGCGTCGTCACGTGGGCCATGACCGGGCCTGCGCCCAATCCACTCGCGGCGCTGTGCGACGACGCCGTCGCCGTGGACGCGCCCACCACGGCCACTGTGCAGGAAGTGCATCTGGTCTTGGTGCACGCTCTGTGCTCGGCGCTCGACGATGCACTGGGGGTACCGACATGAAGCCGTTGGTCGTGGTCGGCGACAGCATTCTGGACGTCGACATCGAAGGCGTCGCGGAGCGGTTGTCGCCCGAAGCGCCCGTGCCCGTCGTGGACGTGGAACGCCAGTGGATACGCCCGGGCGGTGCCGGGCTGGCCGCCGCGCTGGCCGCGCAGTCGGTCGCCGAGGTCTCGCTCATCACGGCGACCGCCGACGACCACGACGGCCGCATCCTCACCCGGCTCCTCGACCAGCACGTTCGAGTCGTTCCGATCGCGCTGCGCGGCAAGACGGTTCGCAAGGCCCGCGTCCGCGCCGCGGGACAGTCGCTGTTGCGAATGGACACCGGCGACGGCACCGCGGACGGCGGCTCGGTGAGCGCCGCGGTTACCAGGACACTGCGGGCGGCCGGGGCAATCCTCGTGGCGGACTACGGCCGGGGTGTCGCCGCGCATCCCCGGATCCGGAGCCTGCTCACCGAACTGGCTCGGTCGGTACCGGTGGTGTGGGATCCGCACCCGCGCGGCCCCGCGCCGACACCGGGAGCACAACTGGTCTCGCCGAACCTGAAAGAGGCACGCCAGTTCGCGCCGGGATATGTCGAACCCGACGAGTTGGCGAAGGTGCTCCGAGACGAGTGGGCAGCGGATTCCGTCGCGGTTACCACCGGTCCGGGCGGAGCGGTCCTGGCCAATGGGAAACGGCTCACTGTGGTTCCGGTACCTGCCGACGTCCGTCTCGCCGGGCATCCCGGTTCCGACACTTGCGGCGCGGGTGACCGATTCGCCTCGGCCGCGACCGCCGCCCTGTTCGGCGGCTCCACGGTCGCCGACGCGGTGTCGCACGCGGTCGACGCGGCGGCCAGGTTCGTCGCGGCGGGCGGCGCGGCCACGTTGTCCACGTGCGACAGCACGGCCGTGGCCACGGCGGGGCCGACCGACACGAACGAGTCGGCGTTCGAGGTGGCGGCGCGAATCAGGGCGCGTGGCGGCCGACTCGTCGCCACCGGTGGCTGTTTCGATCTGCTGCATCCCGGCCATGTGAGCCTGCTGCGCCAGGCTCGCGCCATGGGTGACGCCTTGGTGGTCTGCCTCAACTCCGATGCGTCGGTGCGGCGCCTGAAAGGGCCGCGCCGGCCGATCGTCACCGCACGTGACCGTGCCCGGCTGCTCGTCGAACTGTCCTCGGTCGACGCCGTCGTCGTGTTCGACGAATCCTCGCCGAGCGCACTGCTGGACCGCCTTCGCCCCGATGTGTGGGTCAAGGGCGGCGACTACTCCGGCGTGGATCTCCCCGAGGCCGCGGTCGTTCGCGGTTACGGCGGCGAGATCGCGCTGATACCCACTGTTCCCGGTTACTCGACTACACAACTGGTCACCGCGAGCCAGGTCGGCGGCTGACCCGAGAACGTAAGGAGCGCGATGCGAACCCTCGGCAATGTCCTGATCACCGGTGGCGCTTCCGGGCTCGGCGCGGCGGTCACCGCCGCCGTCCGCGCGAACGGGGGCCGCCCCTATGTGATCGACCGGGTGGAGCCCGAGGCACCCGTCGATTTCGTGCGTGCCGATCTCGCCGACACCGTCGCCGCCGAACAGGCCGTGCACGAGATCATCGAGCGCACGGGGGGCCGGATCGACGGCGTGTTCACCGCGGCGGGGACCGACGCCTGCGGCCCACTGGACCAAGTGCCCACGAAGAAATGGGAATACGTGGTCCAGGTCAATCTGTTCGGCACCGCCGCCGTGATTCGTGCCGCCCTTCCGGCGCTGCGGGAGAGCAAGGGAACGGTCGTGACGTGTGCTTCCACCCTGGGCATCAAGGCGGTCGGTCACGCGACCGCCTATTGCGCCTCGAAATTCGGCGTCGTGGGCTTCACCAGGGCGCTCGCCGCCGAAACGGCGGGCAGCGTCGGGGTGACCCTGCTCATCCCGGGCGGGATGCACACGGCGTTCTTCGACGACCGCGACGAGCAGTACAAGCCGCCGCCCGACGCGAAACTCAACCAACCGCGGGACGTCGCCGACGCGGTGGTCTTCGCGCTCCGGCAGCCGCCGGGCTGCGAGGTCAGGGAGATGGTCGTGTGCGCCTCGGAAGAGGGATCGTGGCCCTGACGCGCACGATCCTGGTGCTGCGGGCACTCGGGCTCGGCGACCTGCTGACCATCGTGCCCGCCTTGCGCGGGATCAGAAGCTCCCACCCCGGCCACCGGGTGGTGCTCGCGGCGCCGGCAGCGCTGCGTGACCTCGTCGGCCTCATCGACGCGGTCGACGAACTGCTGCCGACGGCGGGACTTGGTGCGCTTCGATGGCCCACCGCGCCACCGAGTCTCGCGGTCAACCTGCACGGCAAAGGACCGGAGAGCATCCGCGATCTGCTGACGGCAGGCCCCGATGCGCTACTGACCCACCACAATCCGGAATTTCCCGACCTGCCCGGCCCCGCGTGGCGCGACGACGTGCACGAAGTGGATCGCTGGTGCCGGCTGCTGGAATACGGTGGGATCGACGCCGATCCAACCGCACTGCTGCTGCCGGCCCCACCGCGACCCGCCCCCGAATCGAATGCGGTCGTGATCCATCCCGGCGCGGCGTATCCCGCGCGGCGCTGGCCGTCCGAACGCTTCGCGCGAGTGGCGCGTGAACTCGTCGCCGACGGTCATCGAGTGGTGATCACTGGGAACAGAGACGAAATGCGCTTGGCCAACGCGGTCGCCGAGAAGGCCGGGCTACCGCCCTCGGCGGTGTACGCGGGACGCACCGATCTGACCGAACTCGCCGCACTGGTGGCCGACGCGGCTCTGGTCGTGTGCGGTGACACCGGCGTCGGGCATCTCGCCACCGCGTTCGGCACACCGTCGGTAGTGCTGTTCGGGCCCACGCCCCCGAACCGGTGGGGGCCGCCCCCGGACGCGGAACACCACATCGCGCTGTGGGCCGGGACGGTCGGCGACCCGCACGCCGATTATCCGGATCCGGGCCTGCTCATGGTGCGACCCGAACATGTGCTCACGGTCGCGGCCGACTTGCTCGGACAGCGGGTCCGCCATGGGTAGTCGCGTCGGCGTGGTCGGCGCCGGTTATGTGGGTCTCACCAGCGCCGCATGCCTCGCCCACCTCGGACACCACGTGATCTGCGTCGACAACGACGAAGCCAAAGTGGCGGCGCTGCGTACGGGTGCGGTCGCGATCGTCGAGCCCGGGTTGCCGGAACTGGTTCGAGAGGGACTGGAGGAAAATCGGCTGGTCTTCACATCGGACGCGCAGGCGCTGCACGAATGCGAAGTGGTCCTGTTGTGCCTTCCCACGCCCATGGGCACCGGCGGTACGGCCGACCTCGGCGTGCTCGAGGACGCGCTGAGGACGTTGGCCACCGTCCTGCCGCCGGACTGTGTGCTCGTCACCAAATCCACCGTCCCGGTGGGGACGGCGGCGCGGATTCCCGCCCTGTCCGGTCTCGCGGGCACGGCGGTGGTCAGCAACCCCGAATTCCTCCGGGAGGGCCACGCGGTCGAGGATTTCCTGCGCCCCGACCGGGTTCTCCTCGGCGCGGCCGAGCACGATCGGGAGTCGGCCGACCGTGTCGCGGCGCTCTACGCCGGAACGGGCGCACCGGTGCTGCGTTCCGACTCTGCCAGCGCCGAACTGGCAAAGTACGCCAGCAACGCATTTCTCGCGGTGAAGCTCTCGTTCGTCAACACACTCGCCGAACTGTGCGAACGAGTCGGCGCCGACATCACCAAGGTCACCGGCGCGATGGGGATGGACGACCGGATCGGTCCCGCCTTTCTCGCTCCCGGCCCCGGCTGGGGCGGCTCGTGCCTGCCCAAGGACACGCGCGCGCTCCTGCGTGCCGCGGAAGCTCGGGGTGTGGACTTCGCCATGGTTCGCAATGCTCTGCAAGCCAACGACCGTCAGCAGGCGATGGTGCTGCGCAAGATCCGCCGCGCGGTCACCGATTCGGTCGACGGCTCGCTGGCCGGCACCCGGATCGGCGTGCTCGGCCTCGCGTTCAAAGCCGGAACCGGCGACCTGCGCGACTCCCCCGCCGTCGCGGTCGCGCGGCAGCTGACCCGGCACAGCGCCGTGGTCACCGCCTACGACCCGTGTGTGCCGGCGGGCACCCCGGGTCTGGACGGCATCCGCGTGGTGGACGACCCCTACCTGGTGGCGAAAGACGCCGGCGCGCTGGTGATCCTCACCGAGTGGCCCGAATTCCGTTCGCTCGACTGGGCGAAACTCGCGACCGATGTCGACCGACCCGTAATCGTCGACACGAGAAATCTTCTCGACGAGCGCCTGCTCACCGGCACCGGATTCACGGTGCTGGGCAACGGCACCTCCGGCGCTTCCGACGGCGGACGGGCCTTTTAGACACGCTCGTGCAGGGCCCAGGTACGCGAAGCCGGTCTCGGCACCGGCGATCTGCTGGCCACCGGAACGCCGTCCCGCGTCGGTTACGCCCGCACCCCCGCCTGGCTGGTGCAGCCGGGCTACACCGCGAAGGCGTGGGCGACGACTTCGGCACCGTCCGGCGCCCACGCCTACGGGGCACAGGACGAGGTCGACGCGCGGCACGACAGCATGCGATATCTCGGCCGAGGAGTCCGGCACAGCGCGCCGGCCGTCGATGCCGCACACTGCTCCCATGACGACGCCCGAATCGCGAACCGGATCGATGTTCCGGTGGACTCCGGTAGCCACCGGCGCGGTGATCGCGCCCGGCGAGCGATTGACCTGGCCGCGCACGATCGGGATCGGATTGCAGCATGTGGTGGCGATGTTCGGCGCCACCTTCCTGGTGCCGGTCCTCACCGGGTTCCCACCGTCGACGACGCTGCTGTTCTCCGGGGTCGGCACCCTGCTGTTCCTGGTGATCACCCGCAACCGGCTGCCGAGCTATCTGGGTTCGAGTTTCGCGATCATCGCTCCGGTCCTCGCGGCCACCGCCTCCGCCGGAATGGGTGCGGCGCTGGGCGGCATCGTCGTGGTGGGCGTCGTGCTGATCGTCATCGGCGCGGTGGTGCACTTCGCAGGCACCCACTGGATCGAAGCGCTGATGCCGCCGGTGGTCACCGGCACCATCGTCGCCCTGATCGGGCTGAACCTGGCGCCGACCGCCAAGACGAATTTCGAGAAGGACGCGATCACCGCGACGGTCGTGCTCGTCCTGCTGATCCTGTGTCTGGTGCTCTTTCGCGGGTTGCTCGGCAGGCTGGCGATCGTCACCAGTGTCGTGCTCGGCTATCTGCTCGCGCTCGCCCGCGGCGAGGTCGACACCGCGGCGATCGGGAAGGCTTCCTGGGTGGGGCTGCCCGACTTCCACGCACCGAGCTTCCACCTCTCGGTGATCCCGATGTTCCTGCCGGTGGTCCTGGTACTCGTGGTGGAGAACATCGGGCACGTCAAGTCGATCACCACGATGACCGGTATCGACTACGACCGGCGCATGGGCCGCGCGCTGGCGGCCGACGGTCTGGCGACCGTACTGGCAGGCAGCGGCGGCGGTTCGGCGACCACCACGTACGCGGAGAACATCGGCGTGATGGCCGCGACGAAGGTGTACTCCACCGCCGCGTACTGGGTGGCCGGCGCCGCGGCGATCGCGCTCAGCCTCTCACCGAAGGTGGGAGCCGTGATCGCCGCCATCCCGGCCGGGGTGCTCGGTGGCGTGACGACGGCACTCTACGGCTTGGTCGGAATCCTCGGCGTGCACATCTGGGTGAGCAACCGGGTGGACTTCGGCAAGCCGATCAACCAGTTCACCGCGGCCATCCCGCTGGTCATCGGCATCGCCGACTTCACATGGGTGGTAGGCGAACTCGACTTCGGCGGTATCACGCTGGGCGCCGTCGCCGCGCTGGTGATCTACCACGCCATGCGGCTCATCGGGGGATGGCGCGGGACGGTCGTCCCTGACAACGCGCACGGGGTGCGGAAGCCGGTGGAACCGACGGATCGGTGACCGTCGGCGATTCCGGGCAACAGCGATCGACGCTCCATGCGCTGGGAACCTGGAGGAATACGAGCACGACCCTCAGATCCTCGTGCTGCGGTCGGCCCAAAATCGCTCCCGCACTTCCTTCTTCAAGACCTTGCCATTGACGCTGCGAGGGAGCTGGTCGACGAAGACGACCGCCTTGGGCGCCCGCACCGGGCCGAGCCGCTCGCGGCACCGGGCGATCAGCTCCGCCTCGCCAACGGTCTGCCCCGCCTCGAGTTCGACCACAGCGGTCACGACCTCACCCCAGTCGGGATGCGGGGCGCCGACCACCGCGCAATCCCGCACGGCGGGGTGGCTCCAGATCACCTGCTCGACCTCGCCGGGAAAGACATTGAAACCGCCAGAGATGATGAGGTCCTTCTTCCGGTCGGTGATGTGGAGGTAGCCTTCCGCGTCGCGATGCCCCAGGTCGCCGGTGTGCAGCCATCCGTCGACAATGGTCTCCGCGGTGCGTTCGGGATCCTTGTAGTAGCCCTTCATCACGAGATCACCCCGGACACAGATCTCGCCGGTCACACCCGCGGCCACCTCCGCCCCGGACTCGTCCAGAATCGCCACCGTGGCCAGCGGATAGGGTCGTCCGCACGAACGGAGTCGGTGCTCGGGCGCAACCCGTCCGTCGATCAGGTGCTCGTCGGGCCGCAGGAACGAGATCGCCGCGGGGGCTTCCATTTGCCCGTAGCCTTCCAGGAAGACCGGCCCGAGCCGCTCGATTCCGGCGCGGAGTTTCTCGGTCGACATCGGCGCCGCGCCGTAGGTCAGGTAGCGCAGGGACGAGGTGTCGGCAGTCCGCTGCCGCAGCGCCTCGAGCAAGCGGTAGATCACCGTCGGCGGAAGGAACAGATCCGTGACGCGGTGCCGCTCGATGGCATCGAGGACCCGCTCCGGTGTCGCGCGCGGGATGATGACGACTGCGCCCCCGCGTGCGGTGGCCTGCAGGCTGAACAGCCCGGCCGTGTGCGTCATCGGGGCCGCGGCCAGGTTGACGATGGGTGCGCCCGCCGGATGGACCAGCGCCATCATCTGGTGGGTCACCATCGCCGACAGACTGCGGTGCGTATTCATGACGCCCTTGGGTGCACCGGTCGTTCCGCCGGTCGGCGCCACGGCGACCACATCGTCCATGGCGTAGCCGACCCGCGGTGGCGCGGTGGGATGCTGGGCGGTCCAGTCCCGCAGGGTCACATCGTCGGTCCCTGCCGCCAACGCGATGTATACGCCGACCTCGGGTGCTGCCGTCTTCAGTTCCGCTACCTGGTCGGCGAGAGCAGGGTGGTAGAACAACACTTCCACGTCGAAGCGCCGCAACAGCCGGATGTTCTCGCTCACCGGATGGGCCGGGTTCAGCGGGACCCACGCCGCGCCCGCGCGCCATGCGCCGAGTACGCAGATCCACGCCAGCGGTGAGTTCGGCGACAGCACGGCGATTTTCGATTCGCGCCGCATGCCGGCGCTCAGTAGCGCATGGGCGATTCGGCACGACAGCGCACCGGCTTCGTCGAAAGTCCAGACCTCGTCGTCGGTCCGGTAGGCGACGCCCGCCGGATTGATCGCCCGCCCTCGATCGAAGAAATCGATGATGGCCATGTCTCACACCCTTCCCAGCACGATGACGGCGGTGACCGCTTCGTCGCCGCGGTGGAAACCACCGCCGTTCTCCGCCAACGCGATTCGCGCCCCATCCACCTGACGCTGACCGGCGTTGCCGCGCAATTGTTCCGTGAGCTCGAAGATCTGGCCGAGCCCACTCGCCCCGAGGGGATGCCCCTTGGATTCCAGGCCGCCGGAGGGATTCACCGGAATCCTGCCCCCGAGCGTGGTCTCACCGCGCAGCGCCGCCGGTCCACCCGCACCGAGCGGAACGAGGCCGAGCAACTCGGTCTGCAGGATCTCGCCGAATGCCGTGGCATCGTGAACCTCGGCCACGTCGATGTCCTCCGGACCGGCTCCTGCCAGTTCGTAGGCGCGTGCGGATACCGTACGGCTCGGGTGTCCCTCGAACGTCGTCGCGTCGCGGTCCGCTCCGCTGCCGAGGACGGCGGCGAGAACCTGCACCGATTTCGGCGCGCCGAGCCGCCGGAGCCCGGCCTCGCTGCACACGATCACCGCGGCCGCGCCGTCGGTGATCGGCGCGCACATCGGGACGGTGAGCGGGTACGACAGCTGCCGCCCCGCGAGTACGTCCGCCACGGTCATCGGCTTGCGGTAATGCGCGCGCGGGTTGTCGGCCGCATGGTCGTGATTCTTGGCCGCTACCGCGGCGATCTGTTCCTGGGTCGTGCCGTGCAGACGCATGTGGTTGCGAGCGATAGCCGCGTAGATGTCCATGAAGACCGAGCGGCGCCCCAGGTCGTGGTCGTCGACGTCACCACCCAACTCCAGCAGGACGCGCTCGAGCGCGGCGGGATCGGACACGTCGTAGGCGCTGTCGAACACCGCCATGGTTCGTTCGGGGTCGTCGACGTGCATGCGCTCCACGCCGACGGCCAGCGCGACATCAGCGGCCCCCGACCGGATCCGATCCACCGCGAGCGCGAACGCGGAGGCGCCCGTAGCGCAGGCGTTCTCGACGTTCACGATCGGAATGCGCTGAATACCCGAGGCCCGCAAGGCGATCTGCCCCGCGATCATGTGCTGGCCCTCGAGCGCACCTTGCGTGGCGGTACCGAAGAACGCGGCGTCGAGTGCGTCGGCGGAGGCACCGCAGTCCCGCAACGCGTCGGTGACGGCCGAGCGGGTGAGATCGTTGACGCTCTTTCCGGGGTGTCTGCCGAACGGCGTCATTCCGACACCGGCGACCCAGACGGGGGTTGTCATGATTTTCCTTTCGATTCGGAAGTCGTCGATGCGGTCCGATCGACGCCGGCCCGCGCCGAAGGCGGTGCGGAGTCGCATCGACCTCGCGGGACGACAGGAGTCGTCGCTAAGGGCGCTCACCGATCGGCTGGTGATCCGCCAGGAGTCGACTGCCGAGGAAATCCAGTACTCGGTGTAGGGCGGCCTGGGTAGGTTGGCCCGGTTCGTCGATGAGGTGTTCGGTCAGGACCGAGTGGGGATCGAGCACGGCGTCCGGATTGGCGGCGGCGTCGTCTAGTTCGATCGCGATGAACGCCTCGCCGAGTTGGTCGCGCAGGAAGTCGAATCGTTCGGCCGGAGAACGTCGATCACCGCAGAATCGCAGGCCCATGACCGAAAGTCCGTCGGCGCAACGTTGTTTGACGCGGGCGAGGTCCGAAGCGGACAGGTCGATGGAGTATTTCTGTCGCGAGGTGAAACCCAGCGGCAGCCCCGGCTGGGACAGCACGGGCGCGATCAGACGGTCGTCGACCGCCATGGCGAGGGCGAATCCACCGGTGAAGCACATCCCGACGGCACCGACACCCGGTCCGCCGCAGCGGCGGTGCTCGTGTTCGGCCAGCGCACGCAGCCAGTGCACGACCGGTGAGGTGCGGCCGGTGGCCAGCACCACGAACTCCCGGCTGACGCAGATCGGCCCGAGCTGACCGGCGACGTTCGCCAACGCGGAGACCAGCCCGTGCGCGGCGGGGCTGGGGTCACGACCCGGGTTGCCGTACAGGTGCGGCACCACCGCCGTGCACCCCAAACCCGCGACGCGGCGGGCGAAGTCGAACACCTCGGGTGAGATGCCCGGGAATTCCGCCATGACGATTACGGCGGGACCGGCGCCTTGGCGGAAAAGTGCGCGGGTCTTGCCGTCGTAGGTGAACGAATCGCGCTCGAAGTCGTGAAGATCGTCGTCGCTCATGTGTAGCCCTTCTCGTGAACGGGCCCTCACTATCGACCGGCAGGACTCGCCGGTTATAGGAAAAATGTTCCCCGATGCGCCCGGAGTCACCGCTGTCCCTCGACAGCGCCGTCGATGAACAGCGGCGTCGACGAGACCGGGACCCGAAGCACTCCCCCAGCGATGTCGACCGGCACCCGAGCACCGTGCGCATCCACTACATGCGCCCGGAGAAACGGCCAGTCGCAGACGAATTCGTTCGGTGAATCATCCTGATCGGCCATGCCGCGCCGCTCCCAGACGACCAGCGCCGGAGTACCGTGATTCCGCTCGGCTTCGAACAAGTACAAGTCGGGACGATCGGTGACGGTGATCCGCCGAACCCGGGTGGCGCCGTCGAGCAGGCGTGCCATCAACTCGAACGTGTCGGCGGCCGGATGCCGCCGACCGATGGTTGCGCCCGCACTGTCCAGAAGCTGGAGTTTGCCGAACATCAGCGCACCCGCGGCACGGCTGTCGCGATAGAACTCCCATTCGGGGGCGATCGGGTAGTACAAGTTGCGCCGGATGCCCTCGGCGAGCGCGAGCATCGTGCGCACCACCACATCCCGGCAGGCCAGCCTGTGCCGTGTGCCTCCAGTTCCGGTGCGCACCCGTTCATGAACATCTGCAATGTGGGCGGCAGTTCGGCCATGCGCTGGTAGAGCTCGACCACCGGCGCGTCGGCCGCGGCTTCGATCTCTTCGAGGGTGTCGGGCATAGGAGCCTTCCCGAGGAACTGCTGCTGATGAACCGCGAGCACATCGGCCAGATGCGGCAGATTGTCCGGGAAATCCGTGGGCAGCGGCCCACTGTGTTCGCTTGCGACGACCGGCTTTTCGCATCCGTGCGCGGCCAGCTGCGCTCGGCATGCTCGCACCAGTTCCGGGACGGTGTACGGGTCGCCGTATGGGTGGATGTCGAAAACGTCGAAATGCTCCGCTCCATCCCGCAGCACCTCTCCGAAGAAGCGCCCCCAGGTGCGCGCTCCGGCCGGTCCGTCGCCCAGCATCGCCCCCGGCACCGCCGCGCCGAGTACCACCAGCGCCGCGGGGTCCGCCTGTTTCACGGCCTCGTGGAAGACCCGCAGCTGAGCGACATAGTCACCGGCCGTACCGGCCCAGAACAACGGCAGGCATGGCTCGATCTCGCACTGCCAGAAACGGATTCGGCCCGGCTGGTGCACGGCGAGCTCTCGGACGAAGCGATGGTAGCGGGCGATGTCGATGGCCGGCGACGCGGGCAGCCACCGGGTGGCGCGCCGCGTGGCCCAGTGCGAACCCGCGCACACCGTCACCCACGCCTCGTCGCCGTCGGCGAGTTGGTCCAGCAACGCGTCGAGCACGTGCAGATCGAACCGGCCGGGTTCCGGCTCGACCTGCGACCAGTAGATGTTCACCCGGACGATGCCTGCGCCCAGCGCCCGCGCCTGTGGCACGAACTCCTCGGGTCGGCCGAACAGCCCGTAGGTGGTGCCACGCACCACCCCGAGACGAATTCCGGGCAGCAGTTCATCCGCGGATACGGCAGAGGTCATGGTCGTGCTCCTTTCAGCGGGCAAATAGAGGACTATCAGTACTCTATTAGTGAGCCAAGCTACCACGAGATTCCGCCACCAAGGGACGTATAGTCCTCTAAGTGAACGGAATGAGTGGGCCGGACGGGCCGAGCCGCGCGGACGATCACCGCAAGGCGCCGCGACGGCGTGGCGAGGTGCTGGAGCAAGCGATACTGCGAGCGGCGGCGGAAGAACTCGCCGAGGTCGGCTACGCGGGCTTCGGCATCGACCGAGTCGCCACCCGCGCCGGAACCAACAAAACCACGATCTATCGCCGCTGGCCCAGCCGCGCGGCACTGGCGGTCGCGGCGTTCCGCGATGCCGCCCTGACCGACGACGTGCCCGACACCGGCGACCTGCGCACGGACGCACTCGCGGTACTACGCGGCGCCGCCGACCGAATGACGTCACGACAGGGAGAACTACTGCACGTACTGGCCACCGAAATGCACAGCCAACCGGACCTGCTCCGCGAAGTTCGAGATCAGCTGTTCGACACCAGCGTCACCCGATGGCTGACGATTCTCGGTCGCGCCGTCGCCCGTGGCCAAGCCCGCCCCGAAGCACTGTCGCCGCGAATCGCGACCGTGGCGGTCGATCTACTGCGCAACGAGTACCTTGTCCGCGGCGTCACCACCATCCCCGACAGCACCATCACCGAGATCATCGACACCATCTACCTGCCCCTCGTGCGGCCCCACGTCGGGCGGGGCGGCGAATGAGAGCGCGCCGCCTACTCGGACCGCGTCGAGCGCGTCAGAAGTGCGCGGCGCCACCGTCGATCGAAGTCGAGTGGCGTAATTTGTCGAGGGTCGTGGAGCGCGACGGCGGGCGCATGCGTCACGGTTGGGCGAGCGAGTGCGTCGGGGTGATGGTCCGGATGTGCAGGACGACGTCGAACCAGTCGCCCAGTCCGGCACCGGCGATGTGATGATCGACGTCGCGGTCAGGGCGGTAGGTCCCGATGACGAGGCGGAGCTTCGCGGGCCGATGCAGCCATTGCCGAACCGCGCCCGCGGGTGCGGTCCGCAGATCGAGCAGGTAACTGCCGAGCTCGGGTTGGTCGAGCACAGTGTCCGCGAAGCCCTCTGCCGGAGCGGGCACAGCCAGGTCGGCGCGGACGTTGCCGTGATGAAAGGTGAGCGCGACCGACAGATAACCGGTTCCGAAGCGGTCACGGAGCAGGGATCCCGTGTTCGGAAACCGTTGTGACATAGCGGCAACGGTGAGCTCTCGCGCGACGGCGGTGTTGGACACTCCTTCCCAGTACACGATCCGGTGCCCGGTGCGGTCGTGCCAGTCCACGATGCGGCGAGCGGCATCGACGGATTCGGCGGCGAAGTCACGGCGGCCCGAGGCGGTGCTGCTCTCGTGGTACCGCACGATGAGGCGAGCCGCGTCCAGGACTTCGGGTGCGCCTGCGGCGCCCGGCAACGACTCGACCAGCGTCAGCGCGTCTTGGGCGTGGTCAGCGAATGGGCGCCCGGGGTGGGTGCCGTTCGCACGCTGTATGTGCTCGCCCAGCCGATGGGCTGTCACAATCGGGTCGTAGTGCGATCCGAGATCCGCCTTCCTTTGCGGCGCAACTCTTTCCACGAACCTAGTCACGCGCTCGTAGTGCGCCGGTTTGGCGGCCTCGGGAGCCAGGCCGAACAGGCGTACCGGATCGTGCGGATGCGCACGATTGAACTCGCGCGCCCACTCCAGAACCGCGATTGTCTCGGAGGTGCGCCACGGCACCCACGCATCGCCCAGAATCGCCCGCACGTCCCCGGCACCCGTCCGCGCGTATTCGTCCATGGCCGCCACGACGGATTCGTCATCGAGTAGGGCGAGCGCCCGAAAACCTAGAGTTTCCACGAACACTCGCAATATCCGGTGTGCGGTCACGGACAGTTCGTGCCCCGCGCGGGTCGTCGCGCCGACTCCGACGACGACCGTGCCGTCAGCCCGGTCGGCCAACGCCGCCAAGTCCATGAGCGATCCATCGGCGTCGAGCGTGGCGAGGGGGCGGGCGCAGTCGCGGATCCAACGCGTCACGTGCGCGGAGTCGTGCGTCTCATCCGACATGATCTGCTCCTCGACGGACGGGCCCGCCGGACCTGGCTCGGCGGAGCGCTATGGAAAATACCTTTGCGATCAAAGGTATTTATCTTTGCTCGCAAAGGTACTTTCGGGATGGAGCGGATGTCAATTGCCGAATCGCGGTCACCGAGCCCCGTCTGCCCTGCCTACTGCGACCAACGCGCCGCGATGAGGTCGGCCGCGCCGGAACGCAGGAAGGACCGATCGAGTGAGCCGAGCATCAACGGCGTCATGAGCGATGGCGGGCGGCGACAGTTTCTCAGGATTGCCCGGCGGCGCGATCCGCGGGCGTCGCGCGATGCGCTGTCGCTTTTCCCGCGAGGGTCAGCAACTCGCCGAACACATCGGCTGCTATCTCGGCGAGCGACCGCTGCTCGTCTTCGCGAATCCATTGCGTGAAAGCGATCCCGAACACCGTGATGCACGACTCCGCCGCCAGCCTCGCGGCGAGGTCGTCGACGCCTCGCGCGCGCAGGGCGTCGGCGACCGTCGTGGCGAGACCTGCGAGCTTGTGCCGCTCGCGTTCCTGTAGTGCGGGGTTCTGGTCGATCACGAATTGTCGCGTACGGGAGTCCGACCGGCGTTCGTCGGGAAAGAACGACGCTACGGACTGCAGCGCGGAGGCGACGATGTCGATCGCGGAGGTGTCCGGGGGTGCGGCGTCCACACCGGTGACGAACGCTTCGGCCAGTAAGCCCTGTCCACGGAAGAGAACCTCTCGCTTGTCACTGAAGTGACGGAAGAACGTGCGTTCGGTCAGGCCGGCGGACTGCGCGATCTCCGTTGCGGTGGTCTGTTCGAAGCCCCGGGTGGCGAACAGTTCGAGCGCGGCCTGCCGCAGCCGCTCCGCGGCCCCAGGTTCCCAACGTGCCATGTCGCCAAGTGTAGTGATGACAGCTACTGACATGAAGGCGTAAGGTGATGTCTGTGACTGACGTCAGTCACAGACATCACCTCGCAGGGATCGCTCCCCGCTTCAGCGGCGGAGTGGACGAAGGAGTTCACGTCATGCATGTTTTCGTCACCGGAGCCTCTGGATGGATCGGCTCGGCCACCGTCGCCGACCTGCTCGCCGACGGCCATGAGGTCACCGGACTGGCCAGATCCGACGGATCCGCCGCAGCCCTCGAGGCAAAAGGCGCCCAGGTCCGCCGCGGCGACCTGGACGACCTCGACGGCATCCGCTCCGGAGCCGAGGCGGCCGACGCCGTCATTCATCTGGCGAACAAACACGATTGGTCCGACCTCGCCGCCTCCAATGCGGCCGAGCGAGCCGCCGTTCAGACCATCGGCGACGCGCTCGCCGGCACCGGCCGCCCCTTCCTGCTCGCGTCGGGCGTCGCCGCCCTCAGCCAGGGCAGGCCCGCGACGGAGGCCGACCCTTCTCCGTTCCACGGCCCCGACTCGCCGCGCGGAGGAAGCGAGAACTTGGCGCTCGAGTACGTCGACCGCGACGTGCACGCCGTGAGCCTGCGTTTCGCGCCAACCGTGCACGGCGCCGGGGACCACGGTTTCATCGCGACCCTCGCCGCGATCGCTCGCCGGACCGGCGTCTCCGGCTACCCCGGCGACGGCGCCAACCGGTGGGCCGCGGTCCATCGAGCCGACGCCGCCCGACTGGTCACGCTCGGCCTCGGCAAGGCCCCGGCGGGAACTCGCCTGCACGCCGTCGCCGAAGAGGGCGTGCCGAGCCGCGTGATCGCCGATGCGATCGGCCGAGCGCTGGACCTGCCCGTGACCTCCATCGCCCCGCAGGACATCCAAGGTCATTTCGGGTGGATCGGCGCATTCTTCGCGATGGACCTCTCGGCGACCAGCGATGCGACGCGAGAGCTGCTGGGCTGGACACCTACCGGACCGACCCTCATCGAGGACCTCGACGCCGGTGCCTACACGGCGCACTGATCGGCCGCCGCAAGTTCATGCCGTCGCCGGGGCGGTTCCACTGGCCAGCCTTCCACCGCGGTCACCGGTAGCCTCCCCGACCCAGCACGCCCTGTGGCGATCACCGCCTCGGCGACCACAAGAAAAGGCCGGTGTCCGCACCGGTGCGGCCGCGAACTCGGCCCGCGCCGCCTCGAGACCACAGGTTCCTGCGTAATCTCGACAGTCCTCGACGGCGACGGCGACGGCGTGCGCCGTCGAGGAGGGGCAGCCGGCTACGGGTTCATTTCGAACACGCCCGCGTGGCTCATCACCTCGTCGTGCAGGCGCGCGGTTCGCTGGACGTCGATGATCGGCTTATGCAGCACGCTCAGTGCCCAATCCTGTTGAGCGGTGGTCGAGGAGGCTTTCGAGAAGACTCCCAGCGCGTACGAGGAGAAGTCGCGCACGAATATCTCGAAGATCGAGTCCACAATGTCCTCGGACGCCCCTTTGATCTCGGCTTGTTCCAGGATGAGCTGCCCGTAAGGCAGCAGCGTGAACAATTCCCCCACCGCGAGCTGATAGTCCAGATCCTCGAGTTGGGCCGGGGTAGGCGGTGCCTGCACGGGGAAATGAGTGAAGCGCTCGGCTTGCTCGACGAACAATGCCACGTTGGGCAGGTGCCGATAGCGTTCGTACGCCGGCCGCCAATCCGCGAATCGCACTGCGCCCAACCCCGCCGCGCCCGGTTGCCGGAACAGCGACTCGTCGTCGCCGGGATCTCGTCGCACCGGTACCGGCGGCAGTTCCGCGGGGTTGAACAAGAAGTTCGGCATGAATTTCAACGTCAAGGCCATATTGACGTGTGCGGTGCCCTCCAGCCGTGGCATCGAGTCGATGGTGCCGCGTGCCGTCGCGAAGTAGGAGTCCTTCTCGAATCCTCTGGCGGAGACGACATCCGAGAGTTCACGGAACACGCGCTCGGCCTCGCGAGTGACCTTCATCTTGCCGATGGAGTTGAACATCACGAAGCGGCGGTCCTCCGGGGTCGAGCAGCGCATGTAGTCGATCGCTCGTTCGTGGTAGAGCCGCATGGCGGTCATGCGCACGTAGCTGTCGCTCAGGATCTGGCGCACTTGCGGGAAATCCGTGACGGGGTGCCCGAACAGGACCTTGGCGGCGGCGTGGTTGATCGTCTCGTAGAAACAGTGCTCCACGATCCCCAACGCGACCATGCCGATGTTGAACTTGCCGAGGTTGACCGCGGCGAGCGCGGAGTCGAACGCCTTGCGGCCTACGTGGAGTACGTCGTCGGCCGAGACGGGATAGTCCACCAGGTCGTAGGCGGAGACGAAGTTCTGCCCGTGGATGACGTTCTTGACCAGCCGGTAGTTCGGGTGCTGGCTGTCGGCGATGAACCAGACGTACGCGTCGGAACCCTCCAGGTCGGTGCGCCTGCCGATGGTCGGCACGATCCTGGCCACGTTGCCGTTGCCGATGTAGTACTTGCTGCCCGTGGCGGTGAAACCCCCTGCGCCATCGGGAGAGAGCAGCATATCGGTAGCGTAGATGTCGGCGCCATGGTCCTTTTCCGACAGCCCGAACCCGATGATCCCGCCGCGGTCGAGTTCCTCGGCCGCACGCAGATGCGCCTTGCCGTTGGCGCTCTGCCAGATGGTGGCGAGGCCGAGCGTGGAGACGCCCCACGCATACCAGTACTGCGATCCGTAGAAGCCGGTGATCTCGTTGAACCGGGAAATGAACGCGGTGTCCCAGCGCTTCTCCGGATCCGCGCCCGAACTCGCCCGCGGGGTCGCCATGTAGGCGATGATCCGGCTCTCCGCCAGGAACCGCATCCAGTCCTCGTACCACTCCGCTCGGTGCGCGTCGCTGGTGAGCGCCTGCTTGCCCTTCCGCTCGAAGAAGTCGACCACCGACCGCAGCCGAGCCCGCGTGGCGGGATCGAACTCCTCGAACGTCTCGGTCTTCGGGTTGAACAGGGCCATGACGACACCTTTCGAACTGACGGCAAGTGCCTTCAATTTAGAACTGACGGCAGCTGCCGTCAATCATCGGACGGGGCTCGGCGGTACAGGCGACGGTAAGCGGTCAGCGTCTCGGCGAGGTGTTCGACGACCTGGTCGCGTGTCGCGGGCAATGTGCCGTTCGACCAGGCCGAGAACAGGCCCGCACAGGCGCACGCCATCGTGGACCGCGGCCAGGTCGCGGCGCACCGGATCCCGGATACCGGTGCAGAAGTGCACTCGGATCAGGCGCGGTGGATACCGGCTCCAGCGGCGAGGTGCTCGTTACCGAACGGAGGGTCAGGAACTCGTCGCCTCGATGAGGCGCTGGCGCAGCCAGGTCAACGGCGTGGCCGCATCGGGGCCGATGGCGTACGCGGGATAACTCTGGTGAATGCCGGACTTCAGGAATTCATCGATCTGCCGCTTCCGCTGTTCGTAAGCGGAGGCGTTGAGCTGATCGGACAAGAGACCGAGGCCTCCCGCGGCCAGTGCGTCACCGATGATTTCGATTGCCTGCCGCTGGTATTCACCCATGTTGCCGGGATCGGGATTCGACAGTTGCACGAAGAAGCCGGCGATGCGTCCGGCGAAGTCGCCGTCCGGCATCGCGCAATACAGGTCACCCGCGATGCAGAAGGTGTAGGTCCGCGCGGTGAGCCAGCCGAAACCCCCTGCGCGAGGGCCGATCGCGCCCGCACCCGGGACAGGCGGCCCGATCAGGAGGTCGCCGGGTGAGCGACGAGGATCGGAAATCAGCCCGACCAGCACGACCCGGTGTGGCGGCACCACGCCCAGTCCGGTACCGATTTCGGCCGCGAGATCACCTGCCGCGTCCGCGCCTTGGCTGTAGCCGAGCAGCGCGATCCGGGTGGCCCCGCACAGCTGGGCCACTGCCGACACCAGAACGCGCGCTTTGTCGATCGCCTCCTGTTTGGAGCGACCGTACACTTCGCTTTCCCATGGGAAAGCCGTTGCCGCGTAGGGGACATAGTCGACCTGGACATCCCCGGGTAGATCATTCAGGCTCAGCGCGAGCATTCCTTTGCCCGGATCGGTGTTGGACGTTTCCCACGTTCCGGGAATCGCCACCACGTACAACTCTGGGCAATGGGCCGGTGCGCCGTCCGAAGCGGACACGACACCGAGATGAACGGTGGTCACCGCCACGGCTACCAACGCAGCGGCGATCGTCTTCCATCGAGCGAGCATCGAATACCCCCGGCGCTCATCACGGTAGCCGCAGGGGGTCCGTCATGCCGTTCGGGCCGCGCCGAGTTCGACGCCTCGGAGATCCGGTCGCTCCGGATCGTGATCGCACAACGGGTTTCGACGCCGCGCGCCGCCTGAGTCCATCCATACCTGCGCCACTCCTCATTGAGCCGAGCACCGATCGTGCGGGCACAAGGACGTCCACACGCGGGCACAGCGTAAGAATAGCCATTAACATATTGATCGTCCAGCGTGCCGCCTCAGCTCATCGCAACCCAGTCTCCGTCGCTGGCTTCCGGAGACATCAGCCAGTGCGAGTACCGTCCATTCCCGCTGCTGCAGCGGTTTTCTCGCATCCCGATGGCGCAACTTGCGGCACCACGTGCGTCGCGCGGCGAACAAAAGGCCCTACCGTTACCATCAATCGTAGCGGTGGGGTGAATAAGCAGTCACATACCCGCGCGGATGGGTCGGCAAGGCGAGTGAAGGTGCACGCTCCTCGATCAACCGCGCTCCCACACCCGACGAATCCTCCGGCGCCACGGCCACCCTGAGTGGGGGAGGCATCCGGCTCGCGGCAGCGCGCGGGCGAACACTACGCAGGGTCGATCACCGGGGCACGATGGTCTTCGCGCCCACCATGCGCACGAGGCTGAGGATCGGGAGCCCGATCACCAAATGTTCGATCCCGGTGGAGATGCCGACCCAGAGGTCGCTGGACAGTGCCAGAGGAATGATCACCGCCGCGGCGGTCAGAATGCCCACGATCCAGCCGAAGAACAACTCCGGCGACGGAGTGCCCAAGCGCAGCAGATACCACAGCACCCCGCCCAACAGCGCACAAATGAATGCCACCACGGCGAACCAGTACGCATCTTGGGCCATCGGGTTCCACACCCCGAACTTGCCGCTCTCGCTCACCCGGGTGGCGATGATCTCGATGATCCAGGCGCACAACCACGCCGCGAGCGCGGTCACCACCGCCGCGGCGATCACACCGCCGACGAACATGCCGATATTGACGTCCGGCTCCTGCCGCGACCGAGGTTGCCTCTCCGGGCGTTCGGAGTGCTGATACGCGCCCTGTCCCTGGTCCTGGCCGTATCCGGACGCCTGGTCGTATCTGTGATCCTGGGCGTACCCCTGATCCTGGGCATACCCGTGATCCTGGCCGTATCCCGAGGCCTGGCTGTACCCGCGATCCTGGCCGTACCCGGAGGACCGGCCGTTTCCGCGATCCTGGCCGTACCCGGGATCACGGTAATCGCCCGGCTGATAACCGGCTTCATAACGTGCGGTGTGCTGGTCGCGCGGATTCATGGGATTCAACCGCCGATCACCTCCTGGAGAGCTTGCGTGTGCGTCGAGTGTAGGGCGGGACCGCAAGGGCCGCTGCCCCCTATCCAATTCCGTTGCGCGCAGTCGTCACACAGGCCAGCGCCGCCATGGCGGAGATCACTAAGGTGCCGGACTCCGATCGGGGCCTGAGGATCGCCATCGCCCAGATGAAAGAACCCGGAATGGGCCCCGACCGCGGCCCGGAACCAACCGTTCATCCGGCGCAGCGGGGAAGGATCGCGGGCGGGCGAACACTCCCCGCCGGGGCGGCGCCGCGCGGTGATACGCAACGGGCCTGGGCGAGTCCGAGCGCCCCGCCCGCCACCGAGAGTCGGCGAAAAGTTAAGGGCCGACAACTCCTCCCGGTTCCCGGCCGATCGCACCTGAGCACGATCCGCAGTGCGGAAAGTTCAGGCGACGACCGTCCGTTGCGGGACGCCGACGTATTCGCTCAGTGGCCGGATCAACGCGTTGGATTCGCCCTGCTCGATGATGTGCGCGGTCCAGCCGGTGATGCGGCTCATCACGAAGATCGGGGTGAACACCTCGATATCGAAACCGAGCAGGTAGTAGGCGGGGCCGGTCGGGAAGTCGAGATTCGGTTCGATGCCGGTGGCCTCGCGCATGGTGCGTTCGAGGACCTCGTATATACGCACCCACTTCTGGCCGTCGGTCGCCGCGGCGATATCCAGGAAGGCTTTCTTCATGGTGGGGACGCGGGAGTCACCGTTCTTGTAGACGCGGTGGCCGAAGCCCATCACCTTCTCCTTGCGCGCCAGCTTGTTACGCAACCATGCCGGGGCCAGCGCGGGGTCGTCGATCTCCAGCATGTCGTGCATGACGGCTTCGTTCGCGCCGCCGTGCAGGGGCCCTTTCAATGCGCCGATGGCGGCGGTGACGGCGCTGTATATGTCCGACTGCGTGGAGGTGACGACGCGGGCGGCGAAGGTGGAGGCGTTGAAGCTGTGCTCGGCGTAGAGGATCAACGACACTTCGAACGCTTCCACCAACGCGCGCGACGGGATGGTCCCGAAGCACATGTTCAGGAAGTTCTCCGCGTACCCCAGATGGGAATGCGGTGCGATCGGGTCCAGGCCATGGCGACGGCGATGGTCGGCCGCGACGATGGTCGGCAGCACCGCGAACATGCGAAGAGCCTTGGCGCGGTTGGCGTTCGCCGAATTGTCGTCTTCGGCCGGGTCTTCCGCGCCGAGGTAGCTGATGGCGGTGCGGACCACATCCATCGGGTGGCAGGTGTCGGGCAACTTGGCCACCAGCGACAGCAGTGACCGGTCGGCCCGGCGGGACGCGCGTTCTCGCTGCTGGAACCGCTCCAGTTCGGCGTCCGAGGGCAACTCGCCGTACCAGAGCAGATACGCCACTTGTTCGAAACCGCAGTGTGCGGCCAGGTCCTGTACGGCGTAGCCACGGTAGGTCAGAGAGTTGGTTTCCGGCACCACCTTCGAGATGGCCGTGGTGTCGACGACGACGCCTGCTAGGCCTTTGGCTATGGTCACTGGTTCCTTCCCAGAGTGAAATCGAAGATGTCGGAGTCGAATTCGTTGTATCGCTCGTACTGGAGAAGCTCGTACAGGCGAGAGCGGGGCTGCATTCGATCGAGCGAGCCCGATTGCGTGCCCTGCTCGAAGATCTCCCGCAACCCGGCTTCGGCCGCGAACATCGCCAACCGCAGGGTGGACACCGGGTAGATCACCGCGTTGTAGCCGATCCGCTCCAGTGTCGCCGCCGGGATGAGTTCGGACTTACCGAACTCGGTCATATTCGCCAGCAATGGGATCGGCATCGCGGCCCGGAACTTCTCGAAATCCGCGACGGTGCGCAACGCTTCGGTGAAAATCAGGTCCGCGCCCGCTTCGGCATAGGCCCCGGCCCGATCGATCGCGGCGTCGATGCCTTCGATCCCGGCGGCGTCGGTGCGCGCGCAGAGCACGAAATTCGGATCCCGCCGGGCGGACACCGCGGCCCGGAGCCTGCGCACCATCTCCTCGACCGGCACCACAGCCTTGCCGTCGAGGTGACCGCACCGTTTCGGATTCACCTGATCCTCGAGATGGCAGCCCGCGATTCCGGCGTCTTCCAGCATCGAGACCGTGCGCGCGGCGCTCATCGGCTCGCCGAAGCCGGTGTCGGCATCGATGAGCACCGGCAGATCGGTCACGCGCGCGATCTGCCGACCGCGCTCCGCCACCTCGGTCGAGGTGGTGAGCCCGATATCCGGCAGCGCCAGATCGGCCGAGACCACCGCGCCGGAGACATACACGCCTTCGAAGCCGATTTCTTGAATCAGCTTGGCTACCAGCGGATTGAACGCACCCGGGAAACGCTGGATCGTTCCGGAGGCCAGCCCCGCGCGGAACGCGGCGCGTTTGTCGGCGGCCGGCGTGGCCGCGGCCAGCAGGCCGGTCATCAGAACAGTCCCTTCGGCAATTTCGGCGCCCGCGCGAGTACCTCGTCGGAGACGGTGAAGTTCAACTGACCCAGTTCCTCGGCGGACAACTGCGGGGTGCGCTGGGCCACGTCGAGGAAGCGGTCCTGCTCGCCCGCGTCGATCACTCCCTCGGCCAACGTCCGGAACTTGGCGATGTACTGGTCGCGGGTGAACGGCCGCGCGCCGAGCGGGTGCGCGTCGGCGACCGCGAGTTCGTCGACGATCACCTCGCCGCTCTTCAGCGTGACCTCGACACGGGCGCCGAACGCCTTCTCGTTCGGGTCGGTCGAGTGATAGCGCCGGGTCCACTCCGGGTCCTCGGCGGTGGAGATCTTGCGCCACAACTCGACGGTGTCGGGCCGCTGTGCACGTTCGGGGGCGTAAGAGCGCTCGTGGTGCCAGGTGCCGTCCTGCAGGGCGACGGCGAAGATGTACATGACGGAGTGATCGAGGGTTTCGCGGGACGCCGTCGGGTCGAACTTCTGCGGATCGCCCGATCCGGTGCCGATCACCACGTGCGTGTGGTGGCTGGTGTACAGCACGATAGAGGCGATCCGGTCCAGGTCGCCGATCCGCTCACGCAACCGGCGCGCCAGGTCGATCGGCGCCTGGCTCTGGTATTCGGCGGAATGCTCCTTGGTGTAGGTGTCGAGTATGCCGCGCTTGGGTTCACCCGGGCCGGGCAGCGGCACCGAATACTCCTTGTCGGGGCCGCCCAGCAGCCAGGCGATGACGCCGTCCTCCCCTTCCCAGATCGGCGACGGCGCGCCTTCACCGCGCAGGGCACGATCGACCGCTTCCACCGCCATCTTCCCGGCGAAAGCGGGTGCGTAGGCCTTCCAACTGGAGATTTCTCCCTTGCGCGATTGCCGGGTGGCGGTGGTGGTGTGCAGTGCCTGACCGATGGCCTGATAGATGGTCTCGGTGTCCAGGCCGAGCAGCGTGCCGATACCGGCGGCGGCGGACGGGCCGAGGTGGGCGACGTGGTCGATCTTGTGCTCGTGCAGGCAGATCGCCCGCACCAGGTCCACCTGGATCTCGTATCCGGTCGCCAACCCGCGGATCAGATCCCGCCCGCCGCGTCCGGCATGCTGGGCTACCGCCAGGATCGACGGGATGTTGTCGCCGGGGTGGGAGTACTCCGCGGCCAAGAACGTGTCGTGGAAATCCAGTTCGCGCACGGCCACGCCGTTAGCCCAGGCCGCCCACTCCGGCGAGCATCGGCCGTCGACGCCGAAGACGGTCGCGCCCGGCTGGTACGGGTGCGCCAGCGCCTGGGCGCGCGCGTTGGCCACCGGACGACGCGTCACCGACGCCGCCGCGACCGCCGCGTTGTCGATGATCCGGTTGACGATCATCTCCTCGGTCTCCGGAGCGACCGCCACCGGGTCCGCGGCAACCTCAGCGATCCGCCACGCGAGGTGCTCCTCGCGGGGGAAGTGCTCAGCGGAGCGACGCGTGCGGACGAAGTGGTTTTTCACGACGAAAGCCTCCAGATCATCGATTTCCGGGTTTCTTTTCGCACACTACACACGCCTATGCACGCGGGAAATCCGTTACAAATGCCGAATTTTGCGTACCGCAATCAGCAAATTTGTGGAAATTGCGAAATCTCGTGGTGCTACATTCGCGAGCATGCAGAAGATGTATGCGGGCGGACGGCTGCGCGCACTGCGCGAGCAACGCGGCTTGTCGCAATCGGGCCTGGCGAAGGCGCTCGCGCTGTCGGTCAGCTACGTCAACCAGCTGGAGAACGATCAGCGGCCCCTGACGGTGCCGGTGCTGCTACGCCTGAATTCCACCTTCGATCTGGACATGGGGTTCTTCGCCGCCGACACCGACGCGCGACTGCTGGCCGACCTGCACGACGTCTTCGCCGAGGATCCCGACGGCGCGACGGTGTCCACCGCCGAACTCGACGACCTGGTCTCCCGGGTGCCCGCCGCCGCCCGCGTCCTGGTGAGCCTGCACCGACGTCTGCGTGGCGCGACCGAACAACTCGAACGATTCTCCGCGGGCATCGAAAGCCCTACCGCCGACCCCGGTCGTGCCATGCCGTACGAGGACGTGCGCGACTTCTTTTACGACCACCGCAACCACATCCCCGAACTCGACCAGGCCGCCGAACGACTCTTCGCCGACCACGGTCTGGGCATCGGCGGCCTCGACCTGCAACTGAGCAAACTCCTGCGCGAGCGGCACGGCATCACGGTCGCGATCAGATCCGACGACCCACACCGCCCCGGCCCCAAGCGCGTCTACGACCCCGAAGCGGGCCGTATCACGCTCGCCCGCAGGCTCTCCGCCGGTCAGCGGGCCTTTCAGCTCGCCACGCAGCTGGCTTTTCTCACCCAGACCGCGGCCATCGATGCGTTGACCGCGAGGGTGGAGTCGATGGCTGACGAATCGCGCGGGCTCCTGCGGGTCGGGTTGGCGAACTACTTCGCCGGGGCGCTGATCCTGCCCTACACCCGGTTCCGGGACGCCGCCGAAGAGCTGCGCTACGACATCGATCTGCTGTCGGCGATGTTCGAGGTCGGCTTCGAGACCGTCTGCCACCGCCTGTCCACACTGCAACGCCCCGGACGACGCGGAGTCCCGTTCTTCTTCGTACGCACCGACCGCGCGGGCAACATCTCCAAACGCCAATCCGCGACCGCGTTCCATTTCTCCAGGGTCGGCGGCAGCTGCCCGCTGTGGGTCGTCCACGAAGCCTTCACCACGCCCGGTCGGATCCGTACCCAGATCGCCGAGATGCCCGACGGACGCAAATACCTCTGGCTGGCCCGAACCACCGACGAGAGCACCCCCGGATACCTCTCTCCCAGAAGGGATTTCGCGATCGGCCTGGGATGCGACCTCGCCTACGCCGACAAGCTCGTCTACTCCCACGGCTTGCCCATCCACGACGACACCTCCGCGGTGCCCATCGGCGCGGGCTGCAAGATCTGCGAACGCCCCGACTGCGCCCAGCGCGCCTTCCCGCAACTCGGGCGCGCGATCCGGGTCGATGAGAACCGCGCTGCCAACATCCCCTACACCCCGGCCGACCATCGCGGCGAACCGCGATGATCACACCGGCTTCATGCCACCTACGAGCCCCAGCCGACGTACGATTCCGCGCGCATCCGTTCTCGCATGTGCGGGTAGTGGAGTTCGAAGGCCGGGCGTTCGGATCGAATACGGGGGAGTTCGTAGAAGTTGTGCCGGGGAGGCGGGCAGGTCGTGGCCCATTCGAGTGAATTTCCCGCGCCCCAGGCGTCGTCCACGGTGACGACCTCGCCGTAGCGGTAGCTGCGGAAGGCGTTCCACACGAACGTGACCATCGAGACGCCCAGAATGAACGATCCGATGGTCGAGATGGCGTTCAGCGCCGTGAAGCCGTCGGTCGGCAGATAGTCGGCGTACCGGCGGGGCATACCTTCGGCGCCCAGCCAGTGCTGGACCAAAAAGGTCGTGTGGAAGCCGACGAATGTCGTCCAGAAATGCAGCCTGCCCAGGCGCTCGTCCATGTAGCGCCCGGTCATCTTGGGGAACCAGAAGTAGATTCCGCCGAAAGTGGCGAAAACGATCGTGCCGAACAACACGTAGTGGAAGTGGGCTACGACGAAATAGGTGTCGTGAATCTGCCAGTCCAGTGGCGGGCTGGCGAGGATGACGCCGGACAGCCCGCCGAACAAGAAAGTGACGATGAAGCCGACGGCAAACAGCATCGGGGTCTCGAAAGTCAGGTTCCCCTTCCACATGGTGCCGATCCAGTTGAAGAATTTGACCCCGGTCGGCACCGCGATCAGGAAGGTCATCATCGAGAAGAAGGGCATCAGCACCGCCCCGGTCGCGAACATGTGGTGCGCCCATACCGCTGCCGACAGCACTCCGATCGAGATGGTGGCGTACACCAGAGGTCCATAGCCGAACAGGGGTTTGCGGCTGAACACGGGCAGGATCTCGCTGATGATCCCGAAGAACGGCAGGGCCACGATGTAGACCTCGGGGTGCCCGAAGAACCAGAACAGATGCTGCCAGAGCAGGACGCCACCGGTAGCCGTGTCGTAGATGTGCCCGCCGAGATGCCGGTCGTAGGCCAGCGCCATCAAGGCGGCGGTGAGAATCGGGAACGCGAGCAACACCAGCACGCTGGTCACCAGGATGTTCCACCCGAACATGGACATGCGGAACATCGTCATGCCGGGCGCGCGCAGGCAGACGATGGTGGTGATCATGTTCACCGCGCCGAGAATGGTGCCCAAACCGGATACGACCAAGCCCATGATCCACAGGTCGGCTCCTGCGCCGGGCGCATGGATGATATCGCTCAGTGGCGTATACGCAGTCCATCCGAAATCAGCCGCGCCGCCGGGTGTCACGAATCCGGAGACCACCATCGTTCCGCCGAAGAGGAACAGCCAGAAGCTCAAGGCATTCAACCGTGGAAATGCCACGTCGGGTGCTCCGAGTTGCAACGGAAGGACCGCGTTGGCGAATCCGAACACCGTCGGAGTCGCATACAGCAGGAGCATGACGGTGCCGTGGATGGTGAACAGCTGGTTGTACTGCTCGGGTGAGAGGAACTGCAGGCCCGGCCGTGCCAGTTCCGCGCGCATGAGCAGCGCCATCAGACCGCCGAGCATGAAGAAGGCGGTAGCGGCGACGAGATACATGATGCCGAGCACCTTCGGGTCCGTCGTGGTGACCAGCCGCCACAACACCGAGCCCTTCGGAGCCGTCCGCGCCGGAAACGGCCTGGTCGGTGTGACCTGCGGTGCGAGTGGATACGACACTCGAGTCATCGATACTCCTCACCTACTACCGGCGAGACCTTCACCCGCGGTGGCCGGGGACGAATTCCTGGGCCTTGACTTTCACGCCTTGTGCCACGAGATGCCAGGCGTCGGGGTCGCCGCGCAGCACCGCTTCGGCGGTGGATTTCATCTGGTCCCAGGTGGCGTGCGGTGGGATCGGCGGTACCTCCGGATCGCAGCGGACGTCGAGCACCGTGGGCCGCTCGGCCGACAGCGCCGCTTCCCAGGCAGGCGCGAGGTCGTTCGGGTCGTCCACTGCGATGGCGCCCAGACCGTACGTGCGGGCGAGCTCGGCGTAGGAGACCTCCGGCAGCGACTGCGATTCCTCGAATTTCGGCGCGCCCCCCATCGAGCGCAGCTCCCACGTGACCTGGTTCAGGTCGTTGTTGTGGAACACGCACACCACCAGCCGTGGATTGCGCCACTGCTCGCGGTAACGGCTGATGGTCAGCAATTCGGCCGCGCCGTTCATCTGCATCGCCCCGTCACCGACGAGAGCGACCACCGGCCGGTCCGGGTGGGCGAATTTCGCGCCGATCGCGTACGGCACACCGGGCCCCATGGTGGCCAGCGTCCCCGACAACGAACCCCGCATCCGCCCGCGGAACCGCAGACAGCGGGCATACCAGTTGGTGGACGACCCGGAGTCCGCGGTCACGATGGCGTCCTCCGGGATGCACCGCGACAGTTCCCACACCACCCGCATGGGATTGACCGGCTTCGCGTCCAGCAGCGACTGGCGTTCGATCGTCTCCCACCAGCGCCGCACGTTGGATTCGATCGTCGTCCGCCAGCTGCGATCGGACTTGCGGCTCAGCAGCGGAAGCAGTTCGGTGAGTGTTCGTTTCGCGTCACCGACGAGGTTGACCTCGGTGGGGTATCGCATGCCGATCATGGCGCCGTCGATGTCGATCTGCACCGCACGCGCCTGACCGAAGTCCGGAAGGAACTGCGAATAAGGGAAATTCGATCCGATGATCAACAGGGTGTCGCAGTCGCGCATCAGTTCATAGCTGGGCCGGGTACCCAGGAGCCCGATGGATCCGGTCACGTACGGCAGGTCGTCCGATAGCACGTCCTTGCCGAGCAGGGCTTTGGCCACCCCGGCTCCGGTGATCTCGGCCAGCTCCATCACCTGCTCGGCGGCGTCCCGGGCGCCTTGCCCGACGAGGATCGCCACCCGCGACCCGGCGTCGATGATCTCGGCGGCTCGTTCTATGCCTGCGCGATCCGCGGTGACCGTGGCATGCAGTGCCGAGGGCGGGCTGGATGGCACTTGCTTGAACGCGTGCTCGGGCGGCTGATAGCGCTCCTCCTGCAGATCGGAGGGGATGATCAGCGCCGTGGGGGCCCGGCGGGTGGTCGCGATACGGAACGCGCGGTCGAGCGCGTTGGGCAATTGATCGGGAACGTTCACCTCGACCAGATAGTCCGACGCGACATCCTTGAACAGGCTCTGCAGATCGACTTCCTGCTGATAGCTGCCGCCCATCGCGCTGCGCGCGGTCTGCCCGACGATCGCCACGACCGGCACGTGATCGAGTTTCGCGTCATAGAGGCCGTTGAGCAGATGGATCGCTCCCGGACCTGACGTGGCGGTGCAGACGCCGACCTCGCCGCTGAACTTCGCGTAGCCCACCGCCTGGAACGCGGACATCTCCTCGTGGCGCGCCTGAATGAAGGCGGGTTTGTTGTCCGCCCGCCCGAACGCGGCGATCAAGCCGTTGATGCCGTCGCCCGGATAGCCGAACACCTGCTGCACGCCCCACTCACGCAGTCGTCGCAAGACATAGTCGGCGACCTGGTCAGCCATGTGGTTCTCCTGTCCGCCTTCGAGGTGTCGTCTCCGGGGCCGATTACCCCGGCCGGCGGCCCTCAACCCGAGGCATACGCGGCGACCGGACGGGTATCCGCGCGGTGTTCTCGTCTGTTCCGATGCTCACCTGCCGTCGTCGAGACGATGTGCCCGAAATGGCGCGTTCGCTTCAATTGCCCGGCCATCACAGCGCTTCCGGTCGTTCCCAATGGCCGTTGGAGGCACTGCGCGCGGAACTCACCGAGCGGATCGACGGAGAGGTTCGATTCGACTCAGGAAGCCGCGCGACGTACTCGACGGATGCGTCCAACTATCGCGCCGTCCCCCTCGGGGTGGTCGCGCCGCGCACACCGGAGGACGCGGCCACGGCGGTCGCCGTCTGTCGCGCGCACGACGTGCCGGTGGTGTCGCATGGTGGCGGCACGAGCCTGGCCGGGCAATGCCGCAACGCGGCGATCGTCATGGACCGGAGTAAATACTGCACGCGTGTGGTGTCGGTGGACCGTGCCGCCGCCACCGCCGTGGTCGAGCCGGGCATCGCGCTCGACCGGCTCAACACCGAGCTGGCATCCACCGGCCTGATGGTCGGCCCCAAGCCGTCCACCCATGTCAGCTGCACGACCGACAGCTCTCGCCGCGCTTCCGGCTCGACGGAATGAGAGCACGGCCCGGCCGGTGAAGGCCCGGGCGGCGACATGCCCTGACGTCCATACTTTTTCATCACCCGCCGGTCCACCGCGATTGCGGCGGACGCACCCGGTGCACGCGATCGACCGACGAGGCTCCGGGCTGCTCGACGAGCGGGATGGGCCATCGGAGGTCGATCATGGTCGCCGTGTGCAGCGTACGTTGGCGTTTCATGATCGGCCCGAGCTCCGGCGCGCCGATCGATACCGTCACGGTGCAATCGCCGGGGCCGAGCGCCGCCAGCATGCCGTTGCGAACGGTGGCGGCGAGCGGCTGGAGCAGTAGCGCGACGCAGAGTTCGATCGTGAACTCCCCCACCGGGTTTCCGTCGATGGTGACATCCAGGCACGGATGGTAGGTCTGGGTGATCTCGTGTTCGAACAGCGTCACCTGCTCGGCTCCGCCCGCACTTGTACGCATCGCCGCCATGCGTAGCCGGTCGTAGCGGCGCCAACCCTCGATCGCGACAGTGCCCAAGTCGACCTCGAGCAGCCCATCTATCGTCTCGGCCACCTCGTGCAGCGCCGCCGACTCCAGTAGTGCGGCCACGCCCGGCGCCCGGCGCAGTGCCAAGTGTTCAGCGCCCCTTTCGTGCAGGCACTCGGCCAACTCGCCCACACCGACATCGTGCGGAGCGTTCTGGAACAGTACTGTCCGAGCCCTGATCAACGCTGGACTTGTCATCCGAATACCTCCTTGACATTCAGCCATGGCTCGCGGGCCCGCAGGCGCACCCGGACGTCGGGAGCGCGGGCGCCCTGGCGAACGTGGATGGATGGGGGGACGTCCGCGACCACACGCACCTGTACCCGTGGCAGATGCGGATCCTCGTCGTGCGACGCGCCGCCCGGGCGTTTCCCGCGACCCCGTACGACCAGCGCCGCGGCACCGAGGGCAAGGAGGAACCCTCCGAGGCCCACTATGCCGACGGGGCCGGTGTCCGGGTTGCCCGCATCAACTTGTTCCGGAGGAGGCGGAGGATCGCCGGTCGGTTCCGGGGTTCCGGGTCCGTTGGATGTGGGGACGAGCCGCGCGGGTGAAATCTCCACGGACGTCTTCGCGACAATGCGCTGTGAGGTTTCCGAACAGGCGGCGGGGATGGAGTGCAGACCCAGTTCGGCTCCCTCTGGCACATCGACGCGAGCATCGAACGAACCACCCTGAACCTGAGCGGTCACCGCTGCGGACCAGTCCGGAAGCACCCGCACCAGGCCGCAGGGCCAGCGCTCGCCGTGCACAGTGATCACGGTGCCGCGTTCGGCCGTGGCCGGCGCGACGAGCACGGGTGCGGGAAGCACGGCGGAACTCTCGGGCGGAACGGGGGAAGGACCGGAACTCAGTGGCGACGCAGGTGTACGGACCGGTTTCGTCGTCGTGATCGTCGGTCCCGGTTTCGTCGTCGTGGTTGTCGGTTCCGATTTCGTCGTCGTGGTTGTCGGTTCCGGCTTTGTCGTCGTGGTTGTCGGTTCCGGCCTTGTCGTCGTGGTTGTCGGTTCCGGCCTTGTCGTCGTGGTTGTCGGTTCCGGTTCGGTCGTGGTCGTGGGCTCCCGTTTCCCCGTCGTGGGCTCCGGTGTCGTCGGGGTGGTCGTCCAATCGGACCGCGTAGTCTTGGGCGGCCAGTCATCCGTGGGCGTGCTGTTCGGCCAAGCGGGTTGCGACGTGACCGGCGACGGGTTGGGCACGGTGGTAACCGGCTCCGGTGCCGCGACCGGTACCGACACCGCGCCGAGCAGTCCCGCTACGGCCGCCGCGACAAGGAATACTCGCGAATCGTTTCTCATGATCACCTCCCCCGAGACAGGCATGCTCCCGAGGATGCAGTCGAGCCTTCGCTCTCCTCGACCTGCCGACGCGAGTAGCCGACTACCCGTTTCCCGTAGTCGCGCCCGTACCCGTCTGCCTCGGCACCGCCCTTGATTCGGCGAGGCCAGCGGATGTATCACCAGTCGAGGCTCGAACGCACCATCCGTGCTCCGCGACTTCGCCGCAGAGGTCGCCGCGGGGAAGGCGGCTCCCGGCCGCGTGCAAGAGCGGGACCTTGGTCCTTCGCCGCTGGCTACCGGTTGCTCTACTGCCGCCTCGCCGAGGAGACGGACACTCGCAGGTACGCCGCCACGATCTCGACCCGGCCCGACAACGGCCCCCGCATGCGAACCGGAGGAGAACCCATGTTCACTTCGAGCAAGGCTCCGATCCTCGCGGGTGTCGACGGTTCCGAGGTGGCGCTTGCCGCCGTGCGCTGGGCCGCCATCGACGCCGCCCACCGCCACGCACCGCTGCACCTCGTCTATCTGACCGGTGGCCTCGGCGACCACGGTTCCGGCGTCGAGTTCGGGCCGTCCGCCCCCGGCAGCTATCGCTGGGGCGGCCCGGACGCGTTGGAGATCGCGTACGCCACGGCCATCGCCGAATCCGCTCCGATCAATCGGATCGACGTGACCGCGGAGTTGACCAACGCCGCCCCCGTTCCGGTTCTGCGCCGCCGATCCGAGACCGCGCGGCTGCTCGTGGTCGGCGCCCATGACCTCGGCGCGTTCAGCCGCGCGATGCTGGGATCGCTGAGCACCGCGCTGGCGCGGCAGGCGGGATGCCCCGTTGCCGTCGTTCCCCGTGGCGTCGAGCACGGCGACGGGCCTGTCGTCGTCGGCGTCGACGCCTCCACGAGCAGCGCGGCAGCCGTCTCCTTGGCTTTCGACGAAGCGGCGTTTCGCGGCGCCGATCTCGTTGCGGTCCACGCGTTGTCCGGCTTCCCCGGCTCGCTCATCGAATCGCGGGAGGGTGGCGAGGGATTGCTCGACCGGAGTTTGGCAGGGTACAGCGAGGCGTATCCGGAAGTGACGGTGAGGCGTGTCGTGGTCGAGGACCACCCCGCCAGGCGACTGCTCGAGGCGGGCGAGAAAGCGCGGTCGATCGTCGTCGGCAGCCGCGGGCACGACGAATTCTCCGCGATGCCGCTCGGTTCGGTCAGTAGAGCCGTACTACACGGGGCGCAGGTGCCGGTGATAGTCACCAGACCGGCGAGCTTTGCGCGGCACCCCCGGAACCGGCGATAGACGGGCACCGCCACCGCGGTCGACGGACCGTCAACGCTACCGATTCACGGTGCACCACGAGGAGCCGTGGGGCCGTAGCCGAGCTCGCACACGAGGGCGGGCGACGACTGCCGACCGGATTGTGCCGCTATCGAGCACAACCGACCGTCCAGCCGCCGCCCGCCGAGGACGCCGCCCGCCCGCCGTCAGCCGTCCAGGCGCTCCTGGATGGCTTCGATGACGCGAAGCCGCAGTTCATCGGCGCGGATGACCGCATCGACAGAGCCGACTTCGACGGCGCGCTGGATGTTGTGGATGCGGTCGAACTCCGCGGCCACTTCACCGAGTTTCTCCGCGCGCACCGAGGAGCGCAGTTCGTCCAGTTCGGCGCTCAGAGTGGCGCGATCGGTACCGGCCGCGTTGGCGACGCGCACCTCCAGCTCCTGCACCCGCGGGTCGGCCGTGGTGCGGGTGGCGACGTCACCGGAGAACACCGCCGCCGCGGCGGGCGCGCCGCCGAGCACCGAGGCGAATGAGCCTTCCAGCGCCAGGACGGTCATGTTCGGGTTCAACGCCTTCGAGAAGACGACGAACGCGCCACCGTGATAGCGGGAGATCACGCAGAACACGATCGGACCGTCGAAGTTGACGATCGCACGGCCGATCTCGGCGCCGTACTCCAACTGCAACTTGCGCATCGACTCCGGCGACCCGTCGAAGCCCGACAGGTTCGCCAGCACCACCAGCGGACGGTTGCCGCTCGCGGCGTTGATCGCCCGCGCGGCCTTCTTCGACGACCGGGGGAACAGCGTGCCCGCGGTGTAGGTGTCCGGGCCGTCGGTGGGCGGAAAACCGTGCCGCGGCACGCCCCTGGACTCGATGCCCAGCAGGCACACCGGGATTCCGCCCAGATGCGCGTCCTGCACGACGGCGGTCTCGGCGTCGGCCATGCCCGCCCAGCGCTCCAGCACGGGGTGGTCCTGGTCGGCGACCGCGCGCATCACCGTGCGGATGTCGAACGGCTTCTTCCGGTCCGGATTCGCGGTGGCGGAGAAGATCTCGCCGACGGTGGCGAAGTCGCTGCCCGCCAGGACGTGCGGGAAATCGGAGATGTCGCGATCGATGGGATCGCTCGTCTGCGACCGCCGCGGCGCCTGCTCACCAGGGACGATGTAGGTGTGGTCGTAGTGCGCCATCAGGATGTCGCGCGCCGCGGCCAGGTTCGGCGCCCAGTACTGTGCCTGTCCGTTCGGACCCATGACCCGGTCGTAACCGCCGATGCCGAAGTTGTCCTCGGCCGACACGCCGCCGGAGAAGTCCAGCGCCTGCTTACCGGTGAGCACCATGGCCGAATCCGGCGTCATCACCAGGATGCCCTTGGTGTGCATGAGCATGGTCGCCTCGGCGTTCCAGTACGGCTGAGCTCCGACATTGATGCCCGCGACCACGATGTTGATCTCGCGGCCCGCCTGGGTGAATTCGACGATCCGCTTGAGCGCGGCCGCCACCCAGTCCATGTTCTCGGTGCCCGATTCCATCGAGATGCGAGCGCCCGCCGACAGCGCGTACCACTCCAGCGGCACCTCCAGGCGCTCGGCCAGGTCCAGTGCGGCGATCACCCGCCTGCACTCCGGTTCCGACAGCGCGCCCAATGCTTTCGTCGGGTCGCCGAGCAGCACCACCCGCGTGACGCCCTCCGGGTGTTTCGGGGTGGCCGTGGTGATGACGCCGGCGACGATCGCGGCGGTATTGCGCCCCTTCGGCCGGTCGACCGGGACCAGCGTGTGGTCGCTGTCGAGGTCGTATTCGGTGAAATCGCCGAGCAGGCCGGTCAATTCGTAGGGGTACACCGCATTGCGGCCCGCGGCGCGCAGCACCTTCTGCCGATAAGCGTCGAGCGGTTCGATCGGTTCGTCGGACGGCTCGCCGAAGGTCACCACGGTGCCGCCCGCGGCATCGAAACTGATCCGGATGGCCACCTTCGTCAACTCGCCGGTGTCCGCGTCGCGTTCCCGCGCGATGAGCACGATCTCCTCGAGTCCGGCGCCCGCGGTCGTCGGCAGCACATGCCCGCCGATCCGCTCGAGCTCGGCGCGGGTGACATCCAGCGGCGGCCAGACGTACATCACGATGCGATTGGTGTTGAGCCGCTTCGCCGACGGCCGCTGCGACTGCGCCCGGCGGATCGAGTCGAGGCAGGTGGCGATCGTGCTCTCGGCGGTCGGCAGCGCGAGCAGCCGTCCGTCGTGTTCGCGCAGCGCGGTCAGGTCCCGCACCTGGGCGAACGCGATGAGCCGGTCGTCGGCCGGATTGTCCTTCGCGACGCACCGGAACAGATAGATCTCCTCGTCGTCGGACGACGGCAGGCGCGTCAGATCGAACTTGCGCAGCCGCTCCATTTGCATCCGCTGCGCGATGTACGGATGCAGGCCGCGGATCAGTCGTTCCTCGGCCGGGCCGGTGGCCGACGGGCGGAAGGTGAAGTGGTGATGCATGACCGCGCCGTTGCTGCCCGCGACTGTCGCGGTGATCCGGTGCACCTGCTTCGGCAGCGGCTGCGCGCTGAGCACCGAGTGCAGAGCCGCGGCCATGGCGTCGAAGTCGACGGGCTGCTTCTCCCAGCTGAGGTAGATGTCGGCGTCGATCGACACCGCGTCGCCGGTCAGTTCGGCCAGCCCGCGCACCGCAGCACCGAGCGCGTCGAAGCGCACCGCGGCGGACACCAGGCTCGCACCGTCGCGGTCGGCGATCAGGTAGCGGCATCCGTCGACGTCGTGGGTGCGGACGCCGGTGAGCCCCTTGTTGCCGTAGTACCGGCGGGTCAGCACCTCGAGCATCGCCGTGTTGTCGTCGCTGCCGCGCACCAGCCGCTGGCCCAGCAACCGCACCAGCGGTTCGGTGCTGCGGACCATGTCGGAGATACGCTCCGCGCGATCGGACGCGTCGGGATGGGTGTCCAGGTACCGCAGGGACCGGCGGACATTGGTGTACACGCGGGCGCGATTACGCCGCAGCAACGGCTGGCCGTACCAGCCGAACACCAGACCGCGAGCAAGATCGGCGACTACGGGGAAATGCACCTGGGTCGCGGCGACCAGCCGTTCCAGTGCCAGACCGACCGGTTCGCGCAGGGCTCGATCGGGCATCCGCTCGCCCAGCCACTCCCGCAGCAGTGCCGTCACGACCGCGACGGTGTCGGTGCGTTGCTGGGCGAGGAAGATCCGGAAGACCGCGGCCTCGAGCTCGGGGGAACGTTCCAAATCGGACACGCCGTAGTGGCCGAGCGCCCGCGCGAGCTTGCTCTTGAACGATTCCGGCAGTCCGGCCCGTTCGACGTCCAGGCTCTGCAGGTAGGTGTGGAAGTACTCGCGGGCACTGTGGACATGCCCTTGGGCGTCCTCACCCGACGGCCGGTTGTGGCTCAACTCGGCGAGGTCGGTGAACACGTCGATGAGCTCGAGTTCCTCCGCCAGCGGCCTGCGGTCGTCCGCGACGGCGATACGGCGGGCATCGAGGTAATCCGTCAGCACCCGGCGGTCGTCGTGCGGATCGACGTCGAAACCGAGCAGCAGGCCGCGCAGGTCCTGCGATCGTCGGACGATCCGCTCGTGCGGATGAGCCTGCGCATCCCCGGCGGGCAGGTCCAGTTCAACCGACCCGACGGCCGCGGTCTCCTCGACCGCGTCGTCCACCAGGCGCTCCAGCCGCAGCAGCGGCGCCCCGGTCTCCACCTGGGTACCGACCGAGACGGCGCATTCCTTCAGCCGCGCCTTGAACGGTGCGCGCAGCACCGTCTCCATCTTCATGCTCTCCAGCACCAGCAGCGGCGCGTTGGCCTCGACCTCGTCGCCGACCTGCAACGGCGTGGCGACCACGAGCGCGGGTGCGGGTGAGCGGACGACGCCGCCCTCGTCCCGGCTCACCCGATGGGTCACACCATCGACGTCGACCACGTGGATCGGCCCGTGCGTGCCCGCGGTGACGCGGAAGGCGGTGCCGTTGACCACGATCTGGCCGGAATGCCGGTCATAGCGGACCAGGTCGACATCGGCGGTGCGGATGTCCTCGCCCGCCTCGATGCCGATGCGGAACCGATGCGCGCCGGTACGGGCCACGCGCACCCGATAGCCGACTCCGCGCAATTTGAGGTCGAGCGGTCGGCCCGCGTGGTGCTGCACCAGGGGACGACCGCCCGCGGCGGTGGACAGCAGGCGGTCCCGCTCGGCCCGTTCCTCTTCCTCGTAGGCATCGATGGCGGCGGCCGCGAGCGCGACGGCGGAGTTGCGGTGCGAAACGAGGCGACCCTGTCCGCGCACCCGGTCGATCCAGCCGGTGTCGGCGCTCGCGTCGATCACCTCGGGCTGGTCCAGCAGTTCGAGGACGAAACTCTTGTTCGTAGCGCCGCCCTCGATGATCACCCGGGTCTGCCCGACGGCCCGGCGCAACCTACCCAGCGCCTCGGACCGGTCGCGGCCGTAAGCGATGATCTTGGCGATCATCGAATCGAAATCGGCGGGGATGACATCGCCTTCACTGACACCGGTGTCGACCCGAATACCCGGCCCCGCGGGCAGGTCCAAGCGGGCGATCCGGCCCGGCGCGGGAGCGAAGTCGCGGTCGGGGTCCTCGGCGTTGAGCCGCGCTTCGATGGCGTGCCCACGCTCGGCGGGCGGCTCGCCCTCGAGCCGTTCACCCGAAGCCACCGCCAGTTGCGCGCGAACCAGGTCGAAACCGGTGGTCTGCTCGGTGATCGGGTGTTCGACCTGCAGACGGGTGTTGACCTCGAGGAACGCGAACAGCTCGTCACCGGGGTGATAGAGGAACTCGACGGTCGCCGCGCCGCGGTAACCGACCGCGACCGCCAGGCGCTCGGCCGAGGCCTTGAGTTCGGCGACCTGCTCGGGCCGCAGCACAGGTGACGCGGACTCCTCGATGACCTTCTGGTTGCGCCGCTGCACCGAGCAGTCGCGCACACCCAGCGCCCAAGCGGTGCCCTGACCGTCCGCGATCACCTGAACCTCGACATGGCGAGCGCCGGTGACGAGCCGTTCGAGGAACACCACACCACTGCCGAACGCGCGGGCGGCCTCCTGCCGGGTGCGTTCGTAGGCGTCGACCAACTCGGCCTCGTCGGTGACAACGCGAATACCGCGCCCGCCGCCGCCCGCGGTCGCTTTCAGCATGAGCGGGTAGCCGATGTCGGCGGCGGAGGCGAGCGCGTCGTCGACGGTCTCGACCGGGCCGCGGCTCCACGGCGCGACCGGTACACCGACCTCTTCGGCGATGAGCTTCGCGCCGATCTTGTCGCCGAGTTTGCGCATCGCCTCGGCATCCGGACCGATGAAGGTCACGCCGATCTGGTCGCACAACTCGGCGAACGCCGGATCTTCGGCGACGAAGCCCCAGCCGACCCACGCGGCGTCGGCCCGGGTCGCCACCAGCGCCCGTTCGAGCGCCTTCAGATCCAGGTACGGTCGCGCGGAGGCCGGCCCGAGGTCATAGGTGATATCGGCCTCGCGCACGAACGTCGCGTTGCGATCGACATCGGTGTAGAAGGCGATGGTCTCGATCGAACGTGCCGTTTCCGCGGCCAGGTCTCGGACCGCGTGGATGAGGCGCATGGCGGCCTCTCCCCGGTTCACAATGGCGATGCGGCTGAACACTCGCCGTCCTTCCTCTCCGAAGTTGTGGCCCGGTCGACGGGCAAAAGGGTGGATACCCTTTGTCGCACATCCGGTCGGTGCAATTACACCTGTCCGGTGGTTACTCGGCCGTATCGTCGCGCGGGTGCGGGGCAGGCGCGCCGGGTAGCCCGCTGCCGACTGCGACGGTCAGGGAAGCGTGGAGTGATCCGGCAGCCGTCGGTCGCAGAGATGGCGATACCTGCGACGGCCACCCCGACGCCGCATGGTAAGCATCGTTCACCACGCGAAGGTTAGAGGCAGGCCGGTGCCGCGTCAATCTTTTCGCCTCGCGTACGCTCGCGTCGTCGGATTCCGCTACGAAACCAGAAACGCGAATTACTGGTCGGTTTCGAATATTTTAGCGAGTACCGAGAGCTGTGGCGCCGCAACCTGCACGCGAACGGCGTCTCCCTTTCGCAGACGTCTCCCCTCCCACGAACGGGGAACCCGCCACTTCGCGACCCACCGGACGACCCCGTGACGAGGCACCGCGTAGTTGTCCCGGGTTCACCTCCTCACCCGGGGTACGGAGCAAATGACTCGATGCGCCCGCCGTAGCGCGTTCCGATCGCGATCTTCCCGACCTCGGCTTTACCGTAGGCATACAAAAGGCTCGGATGCCGATTCACCCCGTCGCGCTGCCACCCCGCACCCGGGAGGCCCGACGCGCCGACCCAGGTCGCAGATGCATATGAAGCGCACCGCCTTCGCCGATGCGTCGACGTCCGGACAGACCGCGAACCGGTTGAGCCGATCAGCCATGATGCGGCCGCGCCCGTCGATTCGGCCGAATCCGACGCCGCGGTCAGTTATGCACCGGGGCAGGGATGTTCGCCGAATCTCGAACCTTGCCGTAGAGAACAGCGCGCAATCCGTCCGCGAACCTCAGATCCCGATCACCGGTCATAATCGCGAGGACATCGTCGGCGCCCTCCTGCCGGGCATGATCACCGGTCGAAATTCGCGCCACCAGGGAATCCCACTCGCCCGCGTTGCTCAGTTCGAGATAGGCCTGTTCCTCGATGACGAAACCCGTGATGTAGGAACGCAATACCAAAACGATCTCGCCGACGCCGAACTGCGGCAGAACCACACCGCGGAGGAGTGTCGTCAGCGTACTGGAGACTCTGATGGTCTCCGGCGAAGGCGAGTACGAGCCCGCGACGACGCGCCCTCCCTCACGGAAACGAAGTATCGCCGCACGAATACGCCGACAGCAGATCATCGTCTGAGCGACATCGGGGTTGCCGAGGTCGATATCCGACAGGTCGACGGCCCGGAAAATGGTGTCGGCCATCGCACGCTGGAGATCCTTCCGGTCCCGTAAATGCTTGTACAACGCACCCGGCGTCACCCCCGCCGCGGCCGCCAACCGTCGCATCGTGAGCGCGTCCAGACCGTTCTCCGAGACGTAATCGTGAGCGATGTCGGCCAGACGATCCCGGGTCAACCCGCGCTTGGTCATCGCTATCGCGCCGATCCCGCGCCGCGAGCAGGCCCAAGGACGCGGCGAGTGCCTCCCCCCACGTGATCGACACATATGAGCCGTCGAGTCACCCCACGGACATCTACGAAGCGGAGGCCGTCCAGATCTCCCGCACACGAGACGGAAGTGGTTACGACCGCCGGGTGATCATTGTTCACCTCGCCGAGGCTAGGACAAGCGCTGCATTGCCGTCAACGGCTCTACGGGTGATACATATCTTGATGCGCATATCTAAGTATGAACATGCAATTGTTCCCGTGGCGCCCGACGGCAGCGAATTCACCCATCTCGCCCAGCTGGGCGTTCCGCCGTCAGCGCTCGGTTCAGGTACGGCCCAGCCTGCGCATTCGTATGTACCGCCGTTTCGGATGGCTACCATCAGACGCGATGCATGTTGAGTTGATGCTCGATTCACTCGATGGACTGTCCGTGGGAGACGCGCTGGGAGCGGAATTTCCCATCATGGGCCGGTCGATTCCGGATCTTCGGGCCGGCAATCTCCCGGCCCGGCAGTGCGGGTGGACCGACGACACCGAAATGGCCTGCACCGTGGTTGCCGAACTCATCGGTCGCGGTGGGATCGACCAGGATCGGCTCGCCGCCGCCTTCGCGCGCCGATTCGACCCGAGCCGTGACTACGGCTTCCTGGCGGTCGGTACCTTGCGCCGGATCCGCGACGGCGTGCACTGGCGGGAGGCGGCCGGAGCCGTGTACGACAACCAGGGATCCTGTGGAAACGGTGCGGCCATGCGGGTCGCTCCGCTCGGCGCCTTCTACGCCGACGATCCGGAAAAGATCGCCGCCGAAGCGGCGCGATCGGCGCAGGTGACGCATCTGCATCCGGAGGGCGTCCTCGGCGCGGTCGCGGTGGCGCTCGCGGCCGGTCAGGCCGCACATGCTCGCCTGCGCGGAAGTCGGCCCACGCCAGCGGATTTCATCACCGGCGTCCTCGACCGCCTCGACGATGGCGAGACGACCCGCCTGATTCGCCGTGCTCGAAGTCTGCTCGAGGCCTCCGCGGAGGAGGCCGCGGACGAACTCGGCAACGGATCCCGGGTCACCGCGCAGAACACGGTGCCGTTCACGATCTGGGTAGCGGCGACGCATCTCGACGACTACCCGGCCGCGATCACCACGTGTATCGCCGCGGACGGCGATATCGACACCACGAGCGCCATCGTCGGCGGAATCGTCGCCGCCCACACCGGCACCGACACGCACCCCGGCCCGCTCGGAGGAGTGCCGCGAACCTGGCTCGCCGCGCGAGAACCGTTGCCCAGCTGGTTCGACCCCACCCGCCGACCACCACGGCGCAAAGATTCCGTTTCCGGCCGCTTCCGGAAGTGGCTATCCGGCGCGTCGTGAGAACAACCAGCTGACGCCGTGGATCCCCAACACCAAGACGCCACTCCCCCGTCGTACTTCCTCCCCTACCCTGACGCCCGCCGCACCGGTCGCGGCCCAGAGCCTCGTGGTCGCAAAGCTTTTCAAGTCAGCGGTTGGTCGCCGACGCGAAGTGCGCTGCGGGTGATCCGACGAGCCGGTAGTCGTCGTCGGTGTTCACGTGCAGATCGAGCTTGTTCTGGAAGAGGAGGATGATGTCGGAGCCGCCGAACTGGAAGTAGCCGAACTGCTGGCCCTTCTCCATCTGCCTGTTCTCGACCGCGGTGAGCACGACCGAACCCACGTGGGACATGCCGACGCAAACGACCGCGACGATGCCGATGTCACCGGCCGGTGCGACGGAGGTGTCGATGGTGACGACACCGCGGGTTTGAGAGAACTGATAGCCCGTCTGGGCGTCGTCTCGGCAGACCAGGTGGTGATCGTCGATCTCGACCTTCAGAAAAACCTTGCCGTTGATCAGGTAGGACTCCGCGACCAGGCCCGAGACCGGTAGATGGAAGCGGTGGTAGGCGCAGGCCGGCAAGTTGTAGTGGACGAACGTTCCCCCTGCGAAACTCTCGGCGTAGCGACTGCCCGCCAGGAGTCGTGTGATGTTGCCGTACCTGTGGGTGCCTTTGATGGGGACGGCCGGAATGTTCGATCCGGCGTCGATGGCGTACTGATGCTGGAAGATGCAGTCCGCCGGCGAGGTGATCACCCGGTTGTCGCCCGGGTCGGAAATCGGACGCAGACCGCCGTTGAGCTCGCGGGCGATGAATTGGTTGAACGTCAACCAGCCGCTGGGCATGTTGGGGATGCCGTCGACGAACGACTCCCCGACGCGATACTCCGGGGCGTTGTCGATGAAGCTGTTCAGGATTTCGGGGCCGAAGGACCGGGTGGTGTCGAGGAAGCCGCCCCACTCGCGCGCGAACTCGGTAACCCAATCCCGGAAGGCCGCCGAAGACTCGGCGATCGCCGTCTGGTCATCGCCCACGTGCTGGTCGACGAGCCAGAAGAAGTGGCACATCCGATCGGTGACCTCACCTGCGTAACCCCGCTCCGGCGCGGGTGCGGTCCAGACGGGCGCATCGGATTCCACGGGCACCCAGCGAAGGAAACGCTCCAGGTAGGCCTCGTACTGCTCGAGATTCTGCGGCCAATCCAGCGCCGCGAAAAGCGCGGGGTCCAGTTGCGGCTGCGCGGATGCGCGGGCCTGAACCAACGAGTGCTCGAGCCGGGCGGCAAGGCCGTCCTCCGCGCCGAGGGCCCGCCGCAAATGCTGGATGATCCTGTCCGGCTCGCTCACATCAGCCTCCTGCCGGCCGTGTAAACCCAACTCTACGTCGCGGCCCGCGGCGGCCAGATGTTCCGCATCGCCGACAACATCGACTCCGCCATCGAGGCCGTCGTGCCGACTCGAGGCGAAGCATCCCGTCAACGGTGCGCAGCAGTCGCGGTTTCAACTCCACAGGGTCACATGCACTTTCGGGCGAAACCGCGTGACGCCCACGCCGGACCCACGGATCATCGCCTGGATGCATCGCGGGGTGGTGATGAACCGCAGCAGTTCCGACACCGCGGGCTGGCGGGAATCGGGCGGCAACGTGGTGGCGCACCACTCGTCGGATACCTGGAGCCCTGGTCCCTTGACGTGGATCAACCGACCGGCCGCGAGATCGGCGGCCACGGCGAAACCGATCGTCGGGGTGATGCCTCCGACCCGGCGGACCTCTTCCAGAGCGGCGGCGTCGCTCTGGAAGATCCGCTGATGGGATTCGGGTACCGCCAACTCGCGCAGCATCGTCGCGATGTGCCCGTCCACACTGCCCGCGCTGGGACCCAGCATCCACGGCTGCTCCCGCAGCAGCGCCGGAGGTGCGGCGGCGCCCGCCAGGGGGCTGTCGGGGCGCGCGACCGAGATGATCTGATACTTCAGGAACGGCCGGGCGGCGATGGCCGTGTCGGCGTTCTCCGGCCCGGGCCCGAGCGCGATGTCCACCGCACGGGTCTCGATCAGACCCCGGAACCGGCTGGTGGGGTGCACGCTCAGCTCGACCGCCAGATCCTTCGCCCGCGCCGCGAACAAGTCGATGAGGCCCGGCGCGGCATGTTCGGCGAACGCGCTCGATGCCGCGATGCGCAGCAGCCGTCGGCCATGGGCGGCTTCGCTCACCTCGATCGCGGTCTGCCGTTGCAGTCCGAGGATCTCGATGGCCCGGCTGGCCAAGCGCAATCCGCCGGGCGTGAAGGCCAGCCCCGCGGCGGCGCGGGTGAACAACGGGTCGTCGAGCTCTTTGCGCAGCTGGGCGATGTGCAACGAGACACCGGCGTCGGACATCCCCAGCTCTCTGGCCGCCGCATGGACGGAGCCGAGCCGCACCACGGTCGAGTAGGCCCGAAGCTGGGCGGGCGTCACGATCCGAGTCTAGTTTGGAGGTGGACGCGGTGCCTACCGCCGTATCGCGCCCGGAGGACGCATCATGCAGGACGTGCTCACGGATCTGATGGCAACGTGGAACGCCGGGGGCACGGCTGGGGTCGCGACGGTCGTACGCACCTTCCGCTCGGCGCCGCGGCCGCCAGGCGCCGCCATGGTCGTCGCCCCGGACGGTACGGTCGGCGGTTCGGTCTCCGGCGGCTGCGTCGAAGGCGCGGTCTACGAACTCGCCACCGATGTCGTGCGCACCGGTCTTCCGGTGCTGCAGCGGTTCGGGTTCTCCGATGACGACGCGTTCGCCGTCGGCCTCACCTGCGGCGGCATCATCGACATCTTCGTCGAACCCATCTCCCGGAAGACGTTTCCGGAACTCGGCGAGGTGGCCGCGGACATCGCCGAGCACCGGCCGGTCGCGATCGCGACCGTCATCGAGCACCCGGACCCCGGCCGGATCGGGCGGCGGCTGCTGATCCGGCCGAGTGACGCGCGCGGCACGCTGGGGTCGGCGCGCACCGACGACGCGGTGATCGATGACGCGGCCGGGTTGCTCGCGGCGGGCCGCAGCGAGGTGCTGTCCTATGGCCCGGACGGGCAGCGTCGCGGCGAGGGCATGGCGGTTTTCGTCGCCAGTCATGCCAGGCAGCCGCGGATGCTGGTGTTCGGGGCCATCGATTTCGCCGCCGCCGTGGCGCAGCAGGGATCATTTCTCGGCTACCGGGTGACCGTATGCGACGCGCGGCCGATCTTCGCCACCTCGGCCCGGTTCCCGACCGCCGACGAGGTCGTCGTCGACTGGCCGCACCGCTACCTGACCGCGCAGATCGCGGCAGGCGCGGTCGATGCGCGGACCGTCGTCTGCGTGCTGACCCACGATCCCAAGTTCGACGTTCCGCTGCTCGAGGTGGCCCTGCGGGCGCCGCGGATCGGTTATGTCGGCGCCATGGGGTCGCGCCGCACGCACGACCAGCGGCTGGCGCGCCTGCGGCAGGCCGGACTCACCGAGGAGCAACTCGCCCGGCTCGCCAGCCCGATCGGGCTGGATCTGGGCGGCCGGACGCCGGAGGAGACGGCGGTGTCCATCGCGGCCGAGATCATCGCGCGGCGCTGGGGTGGGCACGGCCGTTCGCTGACCGGAACCGGCGGACGGATTCACCACACGGCACCGACAGCCGATTAAGTGATTACTTAATCCGGCCTTGACCCCCAGTTCAGCGGCGCAGAAGCTGAGCTTCTCCCCATGAACGTGAGGTGGGTCACATGCAGGTGCCCGGACCATTCGAATACGAGCGCGCGACGGGCGTGGATCACGCCATCGGACTCCTGGACCGGCTCGGAGAGGAGGCGCGCATCATCGCGGGCGGGCACAGCCTGTTGCCGATGATGAAACTGCGCCTGGCCAATCCGGAATATCTCATCGACATCAACGACCTGGCTGCCGAGCTGGGCTATATAGTCACCGATCCGACCCTGGTGCGCATCGGCTCGATGGTGCGGCACCGGCATCTGCTCGAATCCGACGATCTCGCCGCGGTATGCCCGATCTTCCGTGACGCCGAGCGCGTGATCGCCGACCCGGTCGTGCGCAACCGCGGCACGATCGGCGGCTCGCTGTGCCAGGCCGATCCCGCCGAGGATCTGACCACGGTCTGCACGGTTCTCGGCGCCACCAGCCTGGTGCGCGGACCGTCCGGTGACCGGGAGATCGCGATGGACGACTTCCTGGTCGGCCCGTACGAGACCGCCATGATGCGCAATGAACTTCTGATCGAGATCAGAATTCCCGTGCGGCATCGGACCTCCAGCGCCTACAAGGAGGTGAAGCGCCGAGTCGGCGACTGGGCGATCGCGGCGGCAGGCGCGACGGTGACACTGCGCGACGGTGCGATAGCGGCCGCCCGGATCGGCCTGACCGCCGTCGAGCCCGATCCGGCGGCGCTGGCCACCGCCTCGGACCTGCTCATCGGTGAGGCGCCCACCGAAGAGATCTTCGCGGAGGTGGGCCGCCGGGCGAGCGCGGCGTGCTCACCCGCTTCCGATTCGCGTGGCAGCGCGGACTACAAGCGCCACCTCGCCTCCGAACTGACGATCCGCGCGCTGCGCACCGCGGTCGAGCGCGTACCGAACGATCCCGCGCTGAGAGGGAACTAGCCATGCAGGTAACCATGACCGTCAACGGCGAGCAGGTGAGCGCCGACGTCGAGCCGCGCACCCTGCTCGTGCACTTCCTACGAGACCAATTGCGGCTCACCGGAACCCACTGGGGATGTGACACCAGCAACTGCGGCACCTGTGTGGTGGAGGTGGACGGCGAACCGGTGAAGTCGTGCACGATGCTGGCCGTCATGGCCGGCGGGCGTTCGGTGCGCACCGTCGAGGGACTCGAGGTCGACGGCAAGCTCGATCCCGTGCAAGAAGGCTTCATGCAGTGTCACGGGCTGCAGTGCGGATTCTGCACGCCCGGGATGATGATCACGGCCCGGGCACTACTCGACCGCAACCCGGATCCCGACGAGCAGACCATCCGGGAGGCGATCTCGGGCCAGATCTGCCGCTGCACCGGATACACCACCATCGTGCGGTCGATCCAGTGGGCCGCGGCGAAGCAACGGGGCGAAGCGGCGGAGCCGGAACCCGCGCCCACCGCGGCGCCGGTAGGGAGCACATCATGACCGCCGTCGAATCCCGGCCGGAAGACCGCGTCGACAACGACCGCAGGCCGTGCGGGCACGGCAGGATGCTCCGCAAGGAGGATCCCCGGTTCATTCGCGGACGCGGCAATTTCGTCGACGACGTCCAACTGCCCGGCATGCTGCATATGGCGATCCTGCGTTCGCCGTTCGCGCACGCGCGGATCGTGAGCGTCGACGTCTCCGCGGCACAGGCGCATCCGAAGGTGAAGGCGGTCGTCACCGGCGCGGACCTCGCCGCCAAGGGACTGGCCTGGATGCCGACGCTTTCCAACGACGTGCAGGCGGTGCTGGCGACCGACAAGGTCCGGTTCCAAGGCCAGGAGGTGGCCTTCGTCGTCGCGGAGGACCGCTACGCCGCGCGTGACGCGCTGGAACTCATCGACGTGGAGTACGACATGCTCCCTCCGGTGATCGATGCCCGGACCGCGCTCTCGCCCGAGATGCCGGTGATCCGAGACGATCTCGAGGACAAGCGGGACAACCACTGCTTCGACTGGGAGACCGGTGACGCCGCCGCGACCGAGGCGGTGTTCGCCCGTGCGGACGTCGTCGTCGAGCAGGAGATCGTTTATCCGCGCGTGCATCCCGCCCCGATGGAAACCTGCGGCGCCGTCGCGGATCTCGATCCGGTGACCGGCAAGCTCACCCTGTGGTCGACGAGTCAGGCGCCGCACGCCCATCGCACGCTCTACGCGATGGTGGCCGGGCTGCCTGAGCACAAGATCCGGGTGATCGCACCCGATATCGGCGGTGGTTTCGGCAACAAGGTGCCCATCTACCCGGGATACGTCTGCGCCATCGTCGGGTCGCTGCTACTGGGCAAACCGGTCAAATGGATGGAGGATCGCAGCGAGAACCTGACCAGCACCGGGTTCGCCCGCGACTACATCATGCTCGGTGAGATCGCGGCCGACGCCGACGGCAAGATCCTGGCCATCCGGTCCACCGTGCTCGCCGATCACGGCGCGTTCAACGGCACGGCCGCCCCGTTGAAATATCCGGCCGGCTTCTTCGGTGTCTTCACCGGCAGCTACGACATCGAGGCCGCCTACTGCAAGATGACGGCGGTCTACACGAACAAGGCCCCTGGCGGCGTCGCCTACGCGTGCTCGTTCCGGATCACCGAGGCCGTCTACTTCGTCGAGCGGTTGGTGGATTGCCTCGCGCAGGAACTGAAGATGGATCCGGCGCAGCTACGGCTGCGCAATCTGCTCCGGCCCGAACAGTTCCCGTACACCAGCAAGACCGGTTGGGTTTACGACTCCGGTGACTACGAGAAGACCATGCGCTTGGCGATGGACATGATCGGATACGACGCCCTGCGAGAGGAACAGCGGGAAAAGCGCGCCCGCGGTGAGCTGATGGGCATCGGGATGGCTTTCTTCACCGAAGCCGCCGGCGCGGGACCGCGCAAGGATATGGACATCCTCGGGCTCGGGATGGCCGACGGGTGTGAGCTGCGGGTCCACCCGACCGGCAAAGCCGTTGTGCGGCTGTCGGTGCAGACCCAGGGGCAGGGACACGAGACGACGTTCGCCCAGATCGTCGCCGAGGAACTCGGGATACCGCCGGACGACATCGACGTCGTCCACGGCGACACCGATCAGACCCCGTTCGGCCTCGGCACCTACGGCAGCCGCTCGACTCCGGTCTCGGGCGCCGCTGCCGCGCTGGTGGCGCGGAAGGTGCGCGACAAGGCCCGGATCATCGCGTCCGGCATGCTCGAAGTATCCGTCGCCGATCTGGAGTGGGAGAAGGGCTTGTTCCACGTCAAAGGCGACCCGTCCGCGGCCGTCACGATCCAGCAGATCGCGATGCGAGCACACGGCGCGGGTGATCTGCCGGAGGGTATCGAGGGCGGACTCGACGCGCAGATCTGTTACAACCCGGCGAATCTCACCTACCCCTATGGCGCGTACTTCTGCGTCGTCGATGTCGACCCGGGGACGGCCGTGGTGAAGGTCCGGCGCTTCCTCGCCGTCGACGACTGCGGGACCCGGATCAATCCGATGATCATCGAGGGTCAGGTGCACGGCGGCATCACCGACGGCATCGGCATGGCGCTGATGGAGATCATCGCCTTCGACGAGGACGGCAATTGCCTCGGCGGATCCCTGATGGACTACCTCATCCCAACCGCGCTCGAAGTTCCGCATTTCGAGACCGGGTACACGGTCACTCCTTCACCGCACCACCCGATCGGCGCGAAAGGTATCGGCGAATCGGCGACCGTCGGATCACCGGCGGCAGTGGTCAACGCGGTGGTGGACGCATTGGCGCCCTATAAGGTTCGGCACGCCGACATGCCGCTGACGCCGTCGCGGGTCTGGGAAGCGATGCAGGGCCGGGCCACACCGCCCGTCTGAGCGGGGTGGGAGCGATGGGAACACCGATGAAGATGACCGAGCGTGCCCAGCAACTGGTTCGGACCCGGACTCCGTTCGTGCACGCGACCGTCGTCCGAGCGCAGCAGCCGACCTCGGCGCATGCCGGGGACGAGGCGATCCTGTTGCAGGACGGGACGATCGAAGGATTCGTCGGCGGCCAGTGCGCCCAGAACTCGGTCCGCAAGGCCGCGCTGGGCGCCCTGCAATCGAACGAGAGCGTGCTGCTGCGCGTGCTGCCCGACGGCGACCTGCAATTTCCCGAAGCCCCCGGCGCGGCTGTGGTGGTGAATCCCTGTCTGTCCGGCGGAGCGCTGGAGATATTCCTCGAGCCGCAGGTCCCGGCTCCTCTGGTGCGCATCTGCGGCGCGACACCGATCGCGGACGCACTGGCCGAGCTGTGCGCACTGGTGGGATTCGATGTGCAGCGCGGTATCGGCGGATCCGACTCGCCGGATTCGCTGACCGACACGACCGCGGTGGTGATCGCGAGCCACGGCGGCCCGGAAGCCGAGACGATCCGCGCCGCGCTCGACTCGGGTGTGGGGTATGTCGGTCTGGTGGCCAGCAAGATCCGGGGAGCGTCGATTCTGGACGAGCTCGGCTTGACCGAAGCCGAGCAGATGCGCGTGCGCACCCCGGTGGGCCTGCCGATCGGCGCCAAGACCTCGGCGGAGATCGCCGTCTCGATCGTCGCGGAAGTGATCCAGGCGATCCGCAAGGGCGGCTTGGCCATCCCGGTTCGCCTGTCGAGCGTCACGTTCGAGGCGCTCGATCCGGTGTGCGGTATGACCGTGGCGGTCGGGCCGGACACACCACATCTCACCATCGACGACGTCGACTACTGGTTCTGCGGCTCCGGCTGCCGCACTTCCTTCGCCGAGGCGAAGACGGGCTCATGACAAACGGATTCGTCACCGGGGTCGTACTCGCGGCGGGAACCTCACGGCGTCTCGGCACACCGAAACAGCTACTGCCATACCGGGATACGACACTTCTCGGCGCCACACTGGAGGTGGTTCGAGCCTGCGGTTTCGGTCAGATCATCGTCACCCTCGGCGGGGCGGCCGCAGCGGTCCGGCAGCAGGTCGATCTCACCGGTGTGGAGGTGGTCGTGGCCGACGACTTCGGTTCGGGCTGTTCCTCGTCGTTGCGTTCGGCCCTGGGCTCGGTACATCCCCTGGCCACCGGAATCGTGCTGATGCTCGGTGATCAACCGGGTCTGTCGGCCGCGACCGTCGAACGACTGATCGCCGACGCGACGACCGCGGCGATCACAGTCTGCGGCTACCGCGACGGCGTCGGGCATCCGTTCTGGTTGCCCCGCGGCCTGTTCGGCGCGTTGGCCCGATTGCACGGCGACAAGGCGGTCTGGAAGATCATCGAGTCGGGCCGCGTCCCGGTGTCCCGGCTCGACGTCGACGCAGCGGTGCCCTTGGATGTGGACACCTGGGCCGATTACGAGCGCCTGCGCGCCTCGACCTCGCCATGATGTCGCCGTTCGCCGATATCGAGGACGTGGTCCGGCGATTCGACGCCGACGACTACCTGCTCGACACCGGTACCGCCGCCGCCTTCTATCTGGCCACCACGTTGGGTCGGCCCCTACTGCTGGAAGGCGAGCCGGGAGTCGGCAAGACGACCGCGGCGAAGACCCTTGCCACCGCGCTCGCCGCTCCGCTGATCCGCCTGCAGTGCTACGAGGGCCTCACCGTGAACGAAGCGCTGTACGACTGGAATTACCAGCGTCAGCTGCTCAGCATTCGGCTCGCCGAGGCGCGCGGCGCCGATCTCACCGAAGCCGACTTGTTCACCGAGGCATTCCTGGTCGACCGTCCGATTCTGCGCTGTGTCCGTTATCGCGGTCCGACGCCTCCCGTGCTGCTGGTCGACGAAATCGACCGCGCCGACGACGAATTCGAGGCGTTGCTGCTGGAATTCCTCGGTGAGGCCGCGGTGACCGTGCCGGAACTCGGCACCTTCACCGCCGAGCGGCCGCCGCTCGCGGTGCTGACCTCGAACCGCAGTCGCGACCTGCACGACGCGCTGCGGCGGCGCTGCCTCTACCACTGGATCGACTACCCCGAACCGTCCCGCGCGGTGGCGATCGTGCGACGCACCGTGCCCGGGGCGACCGATGCGCTGATCGAGCATGCCACCCTGTTCGTCGCGCACGCTCGCGGTCTCGATCTCGACAAGCCGCCCGGCGTCGCCGAGACCATCGACTGGATCGCCGCGTTGGCGACGCTCGATGTCGCCGATCTCGTCGCGCCGGAGGCGGTCGCAGCACTCAGCGCGCTGGCGAAGACGCCCGACGACCGCGCGACCGTGCGGGAGGCGTTCGACGAATACACGCGAGACCTGGCTACCGGATGAGAGGGATGCCGCAATGAAGATCGCCAACGAGTTCACCGTGAACGCACCCGTCGAGCGGGCCTGGGAGGTACTGACCGACCTCGAACAGGTCGTCCCGCTCCTGCCCGGCGCACAGATGGTCGGACGGCAGGGAGACGACTTCCTCGGCAGATTGAAGGTCAAAGTCGGCCCGGTGACCAGCGAATTCACCGGCAAAGCGCAGTTCGTCGAGCGCGACGAACACGACCATCGTGCTGTCATCAGCGGGCGCGGCCGGGATTCGCACGGATCCGGGAACGCCGCCGCGACCATCACCACACGGCTGTGCGCGGACGACGGCAGGACCCGGGTCACCGTCGACACCGACCTCAAGGTTGTCGGCAAACTCGCCCAGTTCGGCAGCGGAATGCTGCAACAGGTGTCCGAGAAGATGATGAATCAGTTCGTCACATCCTTGGAAACGAAACTCGCGGCTGCCGATGAGACCTCTGTGGAGCCGGTAGCCGAGCCGGACCGCCGAGCAGCACAGCCGGTGGCGCCGCCCGAGCCCGCGCCGCTGGACCTTGTCGAACTCATGGGGCCCGCGATGATCAAGAAATATGCGCCCGCGGTCGTGTTCGCACTCGCGGCAGTGCTCGGAATAATTTTGCTGCGCAAGCGGATACGCACGAATCGATGACGCGGGCGGCACTGCTGCGCGGCGTGGATCTGGCGGCGTTCGCCGTCGCGGTGGTCGCGCGGCTGCGGGGAAGTGGCGTCGCGGTGGCGCCGAGCGGTCCCGCGCTGTTCGTGCAAGCCTGGCGTCGCATGGCGCCGCGCTCGCGCACCGAACTCTACTGGGCCATGCGACTGACGCTCGTCGATCGCATGCAAGATCTCGCCGCCTTCGACGCGGTCTTCGCGGCGGTGTTCGCCGACGCGGTGCTGGGTGTGGACCCGGCGAGCCGGACGCACGGACTACCGGCCGAACGCGCGTCGGCGCCGGGCACAGTCGGTCGGGGGCGGTCTCGGCACGGCGGTGATGTCCCCTGGGCGACGCCGCGATCGGCAACCGGCGCCGACCGGTCCACCGACCAGGCTCCAGCGCTGCCGGACGTGCTGCCGAGCCGGTTCGCCGCACGGGAACAGGAACCGTTCGCCTGCTTCGATCCGGACGATCTGCGAACGATCGGCGCCTGGCTGGAACAGGCGGCGGCGCTCTGGCCGCAGCGCCGCAGCACGCGCCAGGAAAGTGATCCGCATGGCAAGCGGATCGACTTCCGGGCGACGATGAACCACTCGCGGCGCACCGGCTGGGAGTCGGCGGTGCTGGTCCGCACCCGTCCCAGGCGTCGCCCGCGCCGGATCGTCATGATCTGCGACGTCAGCCGCTCCATGCAGCCGTATTCGACGATCTACCTGCACCTGATGCGGGCCGCCATGCAACGCCGTTCGTCCGATCGACCCGAGGCGTTCGCCTTCTCCACTTCCCTGACCAGGCTCACCCCCGTGCTCGCGCACCGTTCCCCGGAGGTGGCGGTGGCCCGGGCCAACGACAAGGTGCTCGACCGCTACGGCGGCACGCACATCGGCCGATGCCTCGGCACACTGCTGGCGACTCCGTCCGGTAACGCAGTGCGCGGCGCCGTCGTCGTCATCGCCTCGGACGGTTGGGACAGCGACACTCCCGATCTCTTGGCCCGCGCGATGGCCCGGATCAGACGCCGGGCTTGGCGCGTCATCTGGCTCAATCCCCGTGCGGGCGAGTCCGGGTTCCAGCCGGCCACCGGCGCGATGGCGGCAGCCCTGCCGTTCTGCGACACCATGATGCCCGCGCACACTCTTGCGGAGGTACACGCGTTCGTTCGGATTCTGGCATCGTCGACTGTGTCCGCCGACCGATACCCGATCCCCTCCCGGTGATCATCGAGAAACCTTGCGGTGGCGCGAACCCACCCGAGCCCTCGACGGCACACCCGAGGCGCACCGACTACTGCGCGCGCCCATTCCGACCGGGGTTCCACATGATTGAGTTTTGAACAGCGTCCTGTTCGATCGCGCTGTCCGCCGTCCGGCGGATGATCAGGTGTGCTGGAATTGCCACTGCTGGGTGCGGCTGATCGGCGCGGATCGCGCGAGCCCGATCTGCTCGGGTCCGATTTCACCGTCGTGACCGGGCAGGTCGAGGACGAACTCGCAGGCGGCCCAGACAGCGATGCGGTAACAGTCGGGGTGGGCTTCCTCGGCGGTGATCTGCCACCCCATCGGCGTCCCACTGCACTCGAGGTGGGTTCCCTCGCTCACCACCCCGTCGCCGAGTCCGAGCCTGGTGCCGGTGCGTCCGCTGCCGATATACCAAATTCCCTCGCCGAATTCCGGCGCTCTGGACAACAGCCAATGCTGCCAGCCGTCCTCGACACCTGGCTCCGCCACCACCGTCACCTGATCAGCGCTGTCGAGCGCCAGCACACAACCGGCGCCGACATTGACGATCCGATAGACACCCTCGCTCAAACCGGTCATGATCCGTCGTCCTCACCATCCGCTAGATCCCGAGGCCACGGTGTTCCCGCGAGCCTCGCGTCAGAAGATTCCGTGCCTTTGGGCTACCCCGCCCATCGACCGAAGAATCACGTCGGTACGGGCGCGATCGCAGCCGCCTGGCTCCTCCGAACGAGACAGAGGCCCCTACTGCTCACAGCGAGCTGCGGACGATCTGCGTAGTCGGCAACCGTCCGGTCGGGACCTACCCCCGACACCTCGCGCTGTCTCCACCCACCGCCGCCCGGTGACTCTGTCGGCTGTCTGCGGTGAGCGGCGGTCGGCACCCCGCGCCGGTGCACGGCGCGACCGGGGGGCGACTCGGAAATCATCTCGAATTCCGCGCGCAGCGACACGCCAACGAGAACGCAGAGCGGATGCGGCCCACGAATCCAACGGCGGCTACACTCGGCCTCCGGACACCGCAGCCGAGGGGATGGCTCCCAGAACCTGGAGGACGGTAATGGCTGACTACGATCGAGTCGTTTCGCTGTCCCGCGAGAAATTCGAACAATCGGGACCGAGTGTTGCCGAACTCAGAGACGATACGAAGTCGACCAAATCAGATGACGTCGACATCGCACGGACGGAGCGGATCCTCGACCTGCGAGAGGGCATGCTCGCCGGCGACGAGTACTACCTCCAAAAAATCGTCTGCGAATGCGGAAGACGCCTCACCATGTACGACTTCGTCTTCACCGGTTTGGTTGACGCCGGCCATTCGAAGTCTCTTATCGTGCATACATTCGTCGGCAATAAGCTGGTGGTCAACGAAGCTCGGCCTATCCGGTGTTCCGCGTGCGCCAGGGTCTGCCCGCGCCCGTGGTATCGAATGCCGCAAAGTTACGGTTGCCGACCACCTGCGTGATTGTTCAGCCGAAGGCAACACCCTCTCGTATATCGCACCTGCTCGTCAGGTATACGGCTGCTCGGTGTGTTCGATCCCGGCGATCGGTTCGGGCCCGACGCGGTTCCGTGCTGATTCGAGTGCGCCGCCGGACAACGACTCACCCGCACACCTGCCGGCCGGGTCCGCTGTTCGCTGCGTCGGTGTAGCGGCGGGCCAGGTGGGCGAAAGCGGCGGTGAGTTCGGGCGGGCCGATGACCTCGATGTCAGCGTCGAACCTGCCGAGAGAGCTTGCGAGCGCGGGCCACGACCACGAGCCCAGGACGATTCGGCAGCGGTCGGGACCGAGCGCCTCGACCACTCCGTCGTGGAGGAACGGTGCGACCGCGGTGGCGGGCAGGTGCAGGATGACCGCACCGCGGCAGGGCCATCCGCCGTTCGCGTCCGAACCGCGAAAACTGCTGCTCACGAAGGTGGCCACATCTCCCGCAGGAAGTTCGCGCGGAACGAAGCGGGGGCCGGTGGGGATGCGCGGGGTGATCCGGTCTGCTCGGAACGTCCGCCAGTCGTCACGGTCGAGGTCCCACGCCACGAGGTACCAGCGCCCTCCCCACGTGACGAGATGGTGGGGCTGCACTCGACGCGGGGGGTGCGCGGCGGCAAGCGGTGCGGCCGCGCCGTTGTAGTCGAAACGCAGTACTTCGCGGGCATTGATGGCGGCGCCGATCGCCGTGAGAACCTCCGTGCCAACCTCGGGTGCGGACTGGTCGGCGGGCGGTGCGACAGCGGTGATCCGAAGAGTGTCCATGCGGTGGCGTAGCCGCGCGGGCATGACCTGACGGATGGTGGTCAGCGCTCGCGCCGCGGATTCTTCGATACCGGCGCCTGCGGTGGTGGCGATCTGCAGTGCGACGGCCAGGGCGACGGCCTGCTCGTCGTCGAACAGCAGCGGCGGCAGTTGTGTACCCGCGCCGAGCCGGTATCCCCCGTCCGGGCCTTTGCTGGTGACGATCGGATAGCCGAGTTCGCGCAGCCGGTCCACGTCACGGCGCACCGTGCGCGGGCTGACTTCCAGCCGCTGGGCCAGCAGCATTCCCGGCCAGTCCCGGCGCGCCTGGAGCAGGGACAGCAGTGCCAGCAGTCGCGCGGAAGTTTTCGGCATGTTTGTCATCCTGCCCGAAGTAGAGGACACAACTTGGCCACTACCCTTGCGAATGTTGCTCACGTCAGCCATCGAGCCGAATCAGGAGCAACCTTGTCCCTCACAACCACCACCCACCTGAACTTCCGCGGTGACGCCCGCGCCGCGCTGGCGTTCTACCAGTCCGTTTTCGGCGGCCACCTCGCCGTCGTCACCTACGGAGACGCCGGAGCTGTCCGTGACGAGTCCGAAGCCGACCAGATCATGTGGGGCCAGGTACAGGCCGACAGCGGGTTCCACGTCATGGCCTACGACGTGCCCTCGTCGATGGACTACCACCCTGGAGAGAACGGGTTCTTTGTCTCCGTGCGCGGAGAGACCGTCGGCGAGGTGTCGGACTACTGGGAGAAACTCACCGCGGGCGCCACCGTGGTGATTCCGATAGGCCCGGCGAGCTGGGCGACCGCCTACGGGATGCTGCGGGACCGTTTCGGTGTGGTCTGGGTCGTCGACGTCGTCAGCGAATACAACGGATAACTCGTTGCGTCATCGGGGCGCTCCCGCCCCGATGTCCATCCGCCTTCCCGCCGGGCCGCCTGGGGCACTTCCCGTCGACGAATCTGCATCTGCCGCAGAATCGCCGCCGCATTCCACCAACCCAATCGAATTCGCCGCCGCCTTCGTGGCCAGACGGGCCACGAGCCATGATTCGATATCCCGATGGGCGGCGGCAACGCCGGTCGGCGGGGGGGTGAAGGCGGTGCACAACTTTTCCGACATCTGGAACGACAATATTCTTAGCGAGGCGGAATTCGTCGCAATCGGATGAAATGACGCTGTTCGGCGCGGATAAGCAGGACTCCAGCAGCATAGTCCTCGGCAGTCACGAGAGGAGTAAAATCAATTCATTCGATATCGATAAATCAAATATCGACGATAATTGATAGCCCGACGATGGCGACCAGATGCCGAGTCGACCGACCGTCCCACGCCAACGAATCGTCGACAGAACAGAGCGATCGAGGAGGCATCATGACAGTGGTTCAGAACTTCATCGACGGCAAGCTCGTCGACTCGGTCGGTGGTGCGACGATGGCACTGGTCGACCCCGCTACCGGCGATCGGTACGGTACCGCCCCGGTGTCCGACGAACAGGACATCGACAACGCGTACGCAGCGGCCGCCAGAGCGTTCCGCGACTGGAAGCGGACGACGCCGGCGCAACGCCAGAAGGCGCTGTTGGATTTCGCCGACGAGTTGGAGAATGCCGCCGACGCGCTTGTCGAGGCCGAGGGCCGCGACACCGGCAAGCCGAACCACATCACCTCGGCCGCGGAGATCCCGCAGATGCTGGACCAGACCCGATTCTTCGCGGGAGCGGCACGGGTACTCGAGGGCAAGTCGGCCTGCGAGTACCTGGCGGGCCATACATCCTGGATCCGCCGGGAGCCGATCGGCGTCATCGGGCAGGTGACACCGTGGAATTACCCGATGATGATGGCCATCTGGAAGTTCGTTCCCGCGATAGCGGCAGGCAATACCGTGGTGATCAAGCCGAGCGAAACCACTCCGGTGACGACGGTGATGCTCGCCGAACTGGCCTCCGAACACCTGCCGCCAGGTGTGCTCAACGTGGTAACCGGTGACCGGGCGACCGGCGCGGCGGTGGTCGCGCATCCGACTCCGAAGATGGTATCGATCACCGGTTCGGTGGCCGCGGGCCGTGCGGTCGCGGAGTCGGCCGGGAGCCACCTGAAGCGGACGCATTTGGAGTTGGGCGGCAAAGCGCCGGTGATCGTGTTCCCCGACGCCGATATCGCTGCTGCCGCCCAGGGTATCGCGGCCGCGGGCTATTTCAACGCCGGGCAGGATTGCACGGCGGCCACCCGAGTGCTCGGTCACGGCTCTGTGGCCGACGATCTGACCGCGGCGCTGGCCGAGCAGGCCTGCGGCGCGACAACCACTTTCGGCAAAGCCGCCGATGACGAGGATGCCTGGGTGCCACCGGTCAACAACGCCGACCAACTACAGCGGGTGCTCGGCTTCCTCGACGAGGTACCCGATCACGCTTCGGTCGTGGCCGGTGGACACCGGCAGGGCGACCACGGGTATTACGTCGAGCCGACGGTCATCGGGGGGTTGTTGCAGGATGACCGGATGAGCCAGAACGAGATCTTCGGCCCGGTGATCACCGTGCAGTCGTTCACCGACGAAGACGAGGCGATCCGGTGGGCCAACGGCGTCGAATACGGGCTTGCCTCCTCGGTGTGGACCAAGGATGTGTCGAGGGCGCTCCGCGTGTCGGCCGCGCTCGACTTCGGCTCCGTGTGGATCAACACCCACACCGCGCTGGTCGCCGAGATGCCGCACGGCGGGTTCAAGTCGTCCGGACACGGCAAGGATCTGTCGATGTACGGGCTGGAGGACTACACCCGCGTCAAGCATGTGATGGCCAAGATCGACTGAAGCCCCACGACGATGACAGCACAGCCGGTCGCCGCCACCGGCAGCACCATGCGCCAATTGCGGCGTCGCCATCACCTACTCGTGTGATCCAGGCCGGTCGGCGGCACAATCGCAACAGCGTAGGCAACGAATCCGGTGCCGTGAGCGAAGACGAAAGGGGCGCGGGTGCACGCGACCGTAGAGCCCGGCGTCGAACTGGCGGTGCTGTGCGTGGTGATGGTGGCCCTGACAGCCGCGTGCTATCGGGTGGCGCGATTGGGACCGGCTCCCGTGGCTCCGCGCGCCGCGATCCGCGGCGCCGCACAACTCGGAATCGTCGCGCTGGTCCTGGCCGCGGCACTGGCACAGCTCTGGTCCGCGGTGCTCGTCCTGGCCGTCATGTTTGCCGCCGCGGTGGCGACCGCCGCGCAGCGGTCCTCGGCCGGCTGGTCGGGAATGTGGCTCACCGTCGCACTCGGGGCGGGCATCGGGGTGGTGGTGCCGCTGATGCTGATCAGCGGCGTAGTCCCACTCACCGGTGTGGCGTTGGTCCCGATCGGCGGAATCGTGCTGGGCGGAACGATGACCGCGACATCGCTCGCCGCCCGTCGAGCCCTCGACACGGTCGAACAACGGTGGGGTGAAGTGGAGGCGGCGATGAGTCTGGGCTTCACCGAACGCGAAGCACGCCTCGAGGTCGTCCGCCCGAGCGTCGGGGATGCGCTGTTGCCGGGCGTCGATCAGACTCGCACCGTCGGATTGGTCACTCTGCCCGGCGCTTTCGTCGGTGTGCTGCTCGCCAGCGGCTCGGCCCTTCAGGCCGCCGCGGTACAGATGCTGGTGCTCACCGGCCTGCTGCTGGCCCAAGCATCCGCGGTCGCGGTGACCACCGAACTGGTCGCACGCTCGAAGGTTCGCCGCACACGACGGTAACGACACCAAGGATCCGTACCAGCCGAAGGTGCCGCACCGAGCCGCGCCGGTCACCCCCGGAGCGCCTTGCGCATCCGCTTGACCCTCCGGACGGTGACGACCGCCAGCACCGTCAACGTGGCCGTCAGCAGCACCGTGGACAACCACGCCATGGTGGGCACCGACAGCCGGTAGACCAACACGATCCGGGTCGCGGCCTCGACGACCAGTCCCACGCCCCACAATGCCGAGAGGCGGACGTGGGTGCGGCGGGCCAGCGCATTGGTGCGGTAGGTGTGCTCGATGACGGCCAGGTCGCCGGTCGCCATGACGCGGCGGGCGGCGTAGTAGGTCAGCGGTTTGCCGAAGAACAGGCCGATGAGGATTGTGACGCCGATACCGGCGGTCACCACGGATTGTTGCACCATGAGCGTGCGGGCGTCGCCACTGAGCAGCGACCCGATCAGTCCGATCACGAAGCCGCACAAGACCATTCCGGCGAACAGGTCGATCCGGCGATTCCGCGCCACCTCCACGAGCACGGTCGCCGCGGAGGCCAGCGCCCCGGCAAGCAGCGCCATGAAATCGGAGCAGCCGAGCGCGTGCAGCACGAAGTAGGCCGCTATCGGCACCAGGATGTCGCGCGCCACGGGGGCGAACAGTTTTCGCAGGTCCGGACGCCCAGTGGCAACCTGCGCGGCGGGGGAAACGGTGTCGTCGACGATCATGGTGGGCAACTCCTGTAAGAACGGGCCGGACAGGAATCGAATCTACGAACGCGAGAGCCGTCCGGGATCTGTCAACCGTCACATGTCGGGCATGACAACTGTCATGCCGCGGTAGCCGCCCCTGAACGGCACCCGACCCGGACCCGCAGCCGTTCGACGTGGCGGAGTCGGCGTTCGGCGAGGACACTGAGGACGTAGCACCCAACTCGTCCCCAGGAGCACATGCGATGCCAACCAACGGGCCTTTCGGCATCGATCCGGAAGATTTCGAACGCGCACTGCGCGGGGCGGGCACCGAGCTCCGCGACCTGCTCGGGAAAGCCGGTGTATACCTGGATCGCGTAGATCACGCGACCGTCGGTTCACTGGCGTCGCTGCTCGGTCAGTTCGTCCAGCCACAACAGCCACGTCCACCGAAACCCGAGGGCGAGACCACCGGGGAGACCGGCAGCGGGGTGTGGGTGATCTACAGAGTCGACGACATCGGCGAGGCCAAGGTCGAGCAGGTATTTCCGAGCGAACTCGAGGCTTTGCGCGCCCATCGCGACAACACCGATGATCGCCGTCGGGTGCGGTTCCTGCCCTACGGGGTTCCGGCAAGTGTGTTGGATGCGCCCTGACGGCTGTACAACCACCGACTACCCCGATGCGATGGACGGTAGGGACATCCGGCCGGGGTGAAGCCCCGCGGTTTCAGCCGATGCTTTGACGGGTCGGCTCGATGAGCGCGATGAACCGCTCCTCTTGCCGCGAGTAGGGGTTGCCGGTGTATTTCGTCGAGATTTGGTCGACGATCTCCCATGCGGCGTCGCCTTCGAGCCATGCGACGACCCTGCCGCGGATGACGACCGGCCGGAGCGGGTTGTCGACCGGTGTGAGGGACAGTGCGATCCGGGGGTCGCGGCGCATGTTGCGAGTCTTGCGATAGCCGGGGCCGGTGATGATCGCGATATGGTCGCCGTGGGTGCCGGTCCAGACGGGGACGGAGTGGAGTGCGCCGTCGGGCAGGATGCTGGCGAGGTGGGCGATCGAGGTGCCTTCGAGCACGCGGCGCACTTCGGGGTCGAGCATGCTTGTCATCTCCTGGGCGTGAGTTCTCGGTATCGATATCGAAGGGTCAACGCTGAATCTCGTAGTGGAGGTGAGTGACTCCCGGCGCGGGAACGGCTTCGACCAGACGCAGACGCACCTGCTCGGGCAGCGCCCGGAAGAAGGGCCTGCCCTCGCCGAGCAGGACCGGCACCTGATGCAGAACCACTTCGTCGACGAGTCCCGCTTTCAACGCCTCGGTCACGACGCCGCCGCCCATGAGGGCGACATCCTTGTCGCCTGCGGTCTCACGGGCTGCCGCGATCGCGTCCTCGATGCCGGTGGTGACGAGGTTTTGGCGGTCGGAAACCTTGCTCATCTCCACATTCCTCTCTGAGTTCCTTCAAGAGACTTCAGAACCGTAGCACCTTCAGTTCCCTGAAGGAACTCCAATGGGTAAGCTGTTTCCATGCAGCGCACGAACTTCAGCGGGATGGCGTGCTCGATCGCGCGGACGCTCGACGTCATCGGGGAGCCGTGGTCACCGCTGGTCCTGCGGGATGTGTGGGTCGGGCTCAATCGGTTCGACCAGATCCAGGCCGACCTGGGAATCTCCCGCAAGGTCCTGACCGAGCGGCTGAACCACCTCGTCGATCAGGGGGTGCTCGTCCGGCGTCCTTACGACCAGCGGCCACGCTACGAGTACCACCTCACGAAGAAGGGTCTCGAGCTGGTGGACCTGCTCATGGTCATGACCCGCTGGGGTGACAGATGGCTCTCGGGCCAGGAAGGCCCGCCGGTGCTCTACCGCCACCACGCGTGCGGCCGGATCAGCGACGTCGACCTGCGCTGCGCCCACTGCGGCGAGCCGATGCACGCGGAGGACATCGACACACTGCCGGGCCCCGGCGCAGCCGGATGACCCGCCCGCTTGCGTTGCGTCCAGTTGCGAGGGCGCCGGGTAGCGGGATTCGGGGCCTGGATCAATCGCTGGCCGAATACGCTTCCGATCATTCGCTCTACTCCGCCGTCCAGCGCATGTACGGACATCGAATGTGACGAAGACATATCACAGAACGTGATGCAGATCATTGCGCCAAAAGATGTGGTTGGGCATCGTCGTCCATTCATTTTGGAAAGAACCTGGTTGGAGATGCCGAATGGCCGACCATAATTTCGCTTACGACCTCACGCTGGACGAGGCACGACGGCGCAGCGCCGTCTTGGCGGCGCTCGGAGACGACTGGGATCCGGTTGCGGTGCTCGCCGAGGAAGAGCTGGCGTACACCATGCTGTACTCGAATCTCGACGATGAGCAGCAGCGAATCTACGAGGAACTCGTCCAAGCGGGGATCCTGCCGGATCGAGCGACACGCGATACTGCGCACTGATCCGACCGCCGAGCACGAACCGTGACCGGTGTTCGGCGTGTGCGACAGCCCGACCGCCGGACGGATCGTCCCCGAGCCGGCATCCGGAACTCATCCAGAGCTGTCGCGCGGGACCAGGGACACGGCCGAGTGGTCGGACTGCACCCAGGTCGTAGGCGCCGGTCGTCCGCACCGTTATCGTTTTCCTGAGGAAATCTTCGCCCGCCGGCATCCACGCCCGCGTGGGCCGGGACGCGAAACGGTATACCTTCAGCGGCGGGTCGCTGACCAGCGGAGGCAAAAGGAAGGTTCGGACGTTTATGGCGATCGACGGTCTCGGACGGTACGGCGTATGGCGCGGCTACCGGGGATTCGCTCCCGCGGATGCCGCCGAACTCGAGGGTCTCGGTTACAGCGCGCTGTGGCTCGGTGGGTCGCCGCCCGCCGACTTGCCGGTGGTCGAGTCGTTGCTCGAGGCGACGGAGACGTTGATCGTCGCCACCAGCATCGTGAATATCTGGACGGCACCGGCGAATACGGTCGCCGAATCGTTCCACCGGATCGAACAGCGATTCCCCGGCCGCTTCCTGCTCGGTATCGGCGTGGGGCACCCGGAGGCCAACAAGCCGTATCAGAAACCGTACGACGCGCTGGTGGAGTACCTCGACGAGCTCGACAAGGCCGGGGTGCCGAAGGAGCGGATCGCACTGGCGGCCCTCGGGCCGAAGGTGCTCGAACTCTCGCGCGAGCGCACCGCCGGCGCGCTGCCGTATCTGGCTCCGCCGGAGCACACCGCGCGGGCGCGCCGGATCCTCGGCTCCGCGCTGCTGGTCGCGGAGCAGAAGCTCGTGCTCGACGACGATCCGCAGCGGGCGCGCGAAGTCGGCAGGCAGATGGTGGACATGTATCTCGGCCTGCGCAATTACGTCTCGAACCTGCGGCGTCTCGGCTTCTCCGAGGACGATGTGACCAAACCGGGCAGTGACCGTCTCATCGATGTGCTCACGGTGCACGGCACGCCCGTCGAGGTCACCGGGCAACTGGTCGAGCATCTGAAGGCTGGTGCCGACCACATTGCGCTGCAGGCATTGGATGCGGACTATCTCGGCTCGCTGCGCCAACTCGCGCCGCTGCTGACCGCGGCCGACTGAATAACCGTGCCGGGCCGCGTTCTCGTGAGGCCGGCCATTCGCTGATCCACGTCGATCGACGGTTCGATGGGTGCGCACAGCGGTGTCGAGCACTGGCGACGGATGCGTCCGCTGCCGCAGAGGTGCCGGAGTCGGAGGGTGTGTAGGCTGCCACCGTCCCGCGGTGTTGCGTTGCGGCGGAAAGCGACTCCTACCGCGCACGCGGCATTGCCGACAGCGGACCGTTCTCAGGCGAGGCGCGGAACGCCTGGATCATGAGCGCGGCGAAGCGCCGCGAGGCCGCCACACGGGTTTGCGAGCCGGCCCGGATTCCTCGGTGTGCCATGAGCATGAGGCTCAGGTCGGCGACTGCGAAGTCGGGTCGCAGCTGCCCTGTCTTCTCGGCGCGGCGGGCCAGTTCGCCGACCGCCCGTAGCGCAGCGGCACGTTCGGCGGCGAAGTCGATTGCGTCGGGAAAGGTCGAGGTGAACGCCTCGGTGAAGGCGCGGTTGTCGGCGTGCAGCGCACAGATGTTCTCGATGAACTGGCAGAAGCCATGCCAGGGATCCGGGTCGGACAGTCCTTGCTCGACGAGGGCGCGGCAGGCGCGCATCTCACCGGCGAACGCGGCGGTGGCCAGGATCTCCTTGGTCGGAAAGTGCCGGTACAGCGTCGCGGGCCCGACCCGGGCATGGCGGGCGATATCGCGCATCGGCACGGTCATTCCCTCGGCGGCGAACAGAGCACGCGCGGCGTCCAGGATGCGTTCGCGGTTGTCCCTGGCATCCGAACGCAGAGTGTGAGGCAAACGGTCGGCCACCGCTCTCACTTTAGCTAAGCGGACGCATGCGTCCGTTAGCGTCGGCTCGGGGGGCTGACGGGAGACGAGGAGAGCCAGTGAAAGCCATCGAGATCCGGACCTTCGGAAGCCCTGACGGCATGGCAGTGGCCGACATTCGCATCCCGTCGCCCGCCGCAGGACAGGTGCTCGTCACCACGGAGGCGATCGGCGTCGGTGGAGTGGACGCGGTGATCCGGCGCGGCACCCTCGGCGGTTACGGCTTCCGGGAAGGGCACATCCCCGGCAGCGAGGTCGCCGGGGTCGTGACCGCGGTCGGCGCGGGTGTCGACCGCTCGTGGGTGGGGCGGCGGGTGTGGGCGTTCACCGGGGTCGGCGGCGGATATGTCGAACATGCCGTCGCCGCCGTCGAGCAGATCCTCGCGCTGCCCGAGCACCTGTCTCCGGCCGCGGCGGTCACCCTGGGCAGCTCCGGAGTCGTGGCGCACTTCGGTCTCGCCCATGCCCGCTTCGCCGCAGGCGAGTCGGTGCTGGTGCGCGGAGCGGGGGGCAGTATCGGAATCTCGGCCGTGCAGCTCGCCGCTCGCGCCGGCGCCGCCGCGGTCGCGGTCACGACCTCCTCGCCGGAGAGAGGCGATCGGCTCCGCGCCCTCGGCGCCGTCCAAGTGTTGGACCGCGCCGGGACCGGTGGCGCGGACTACGACGTCATCATCGACATCGTCGCCGGCGCCGCCGTCCCGTCGTTCCTCGGCAAACTCGCGCCGAACGGCCGCATGGTGGTCGTGGGGATCGTCGCGGGCTATCCACCGGCCGATTTCGGTATGACGATGATGACGGCGTTCCAGAAGTCGCTCTCCTTCGCAACCTTCAGCGCCGACACCATCGACCACACCGCCCAGCGAGCGATCCGCGCCGAGCAGTTCGCCGCCGCGGCTCGCGGGGAACTGGATGCGGTAGTGCACGAATTGCTGCCGCTGGAGCAGGCCGCGCTGGCGCATCGGAAGATGGACGCCGGAGAGGTTTTCGGTCGCATCGTCCTGACGCCGTGAGCGATCGCGTCGCCGAAATCCAGCGCCAGGTCTCCGCGCCCCGGCGATTTGCCCCTCCCGCGCCACCGGAAAGATTTCTCGGCGGCCGGACCTCCCAGCCCCCGACCGCCCGATTCGGCTCGACGCGCTCCATCGGATTCACAGGCCGTATCGGTTCAGAGGCGGCGTCGGTACTGCCATAGCCCCATCATCCCCTGCCTTCCGCGGTGGACCCCTACGTTCGACAGCCGGAAGCGCCGACGATCGCAATAACTTAGTGCTGGTTTCAATTCGAGTTCGATGGTGCGGGCGGTGAGGTAGCTTCTGTTCGACCGGCTGCGTCGAGCACAGGCGTGTCGACCTGGAAAAGGCTCCTGAACTGGGATAATCGGAGTTTGCGCAGCAGACTCGACACCGCATTCAGCTGGCCGTGTGGATGTCCACCGCTCGACGTCCCGACAAACTCGCCCCGACCCACCGAAGGAAGTCAGAGCGCCATGACAGATATCAGCATCGAGACGCTCAACGGAACCATCGACGCGGTGCTCGAAATCCCGTCCGGCGAAGGACCCTGGCCTGGCGTGGTCGTCATCCACGACGCCCTTGGGCTCCGCGACCCCCACCGGGAGATCGCGCGTCGCATCGCCGGCAACGGCTATCTGGCGATCGTGCCCAACCTGTACTCCCGCGGCGGGATGATCCGCTGTATGCGCTCGATGTTCAACGATCTCATGGCCTATGAAGGCCGCACCTTCGACGACATCGCGGCGGCACGAAAATGCTTGGCAGAAAGGTCCGACTGCACCGGTGCAGTCGGCATCGCCGGATTCTGCTCGGGCGGCGGGTTCGCCCTCGTCGCCTCTACGAAGGGCTTCGGCGCATCAGCGCCGTTCTATCCACCGCCCCTGCAGAGCAAGTACGCCGAAATCGTCGAGGGCGCGTGCCCCATAGTCGCCAGCTTCGGCCGACGCGATCCGATGAACCGGGGTAGCGGCCCGCGCCTCGAAGAAGTGTTGACCCAGAAGAAGATTCCACACGACGTCAAGACCTACCCCGACGCGGGTCACAGCTTCGCCGACCGCACTCCCGTGCAGGCGGTGGCGCGCGTCTTCGGGTTCGGCGAGAACGAGAAGGTCGCCGCGGACGCGTGGCAGAGGGTATTCACGTTCTTCGGCCAGCACCTACGGTGACCGCGACGCCGCGAGATCGGCGTCGGGGAGCCTCCGCCCGCGTTGTCGGACCAGTAGAGCATCGAACGCTCCCCGCCGTCCGCGACGGCGGCCCCGGACACCGCGGCATCGGCCGCACACCTGCGCGCCGCGCTGCCTCGACACACGGATTGGAGGAGACCGCGCGGGCGGTCGGCGCAACAGCTGGAGATGGAGTCAAGAGGGGATCCAACTGCCGTGGAAGCCGGTGGGGATTCGGACGGGCAGGTGGACTTCGGCGATGGGAGGGCTGGCGAGGTCGGCGGCGTCCAGAATCAGGAGGTAGCCGTTTCCGTGAAGACGATCGTGGGCGAAACTCATCAGGTATCCGTCGTTTTCGTCCGTCGCCTGGGCGCGCGGGACGAATACGGCCTCACCACAGCTACGCCCTTCCGGCAGTCGGTGAGTGCGCCGTGAGGCGCCGTCGGCGAAGTCGTAGCGGTAGATGCGGGAGTGGCTCGGTTCGGCTTCGAGCGAGAAGCTGACCAGGTAACCGAAGCGGTGGTGGAGCCCGACCGTGCTGTCGGCGACGCGCGGATACTCGACCACCGCGTCGTCCACCTGCTGTTCGGTGACGGTGCCCTCGGCAAGCAGCAGGCGCCACTGGTGCAGGCGGGGCAGTCCGCCGCCGATATCGTCGCTGCCGTCCCGCCACAATGCTGCCACCCGCGTACCGGTGAGGGTGATGGCGCCGTCGGCCTCGAAGGCGTTGAGGGTATGCCACACATAGCAGGGTTCGATGTCGAACCAGCGGACCGGGCCACCGGCGCGGGCCATCACCCCGAACCGCGCGTGATGTCCGTCGTCCCAGCGCCACGCTGCGGTGACCTGGTCGAACACGACCGGCAGGTCCATGAAGACCACATGGTGCCGGGTCACGGCGAAGTCGTGCATCATCGTGGCGCGCGGAAGTTCGATCGGCTGGGTCCGGAGCAGCTCGCCGGAGGGTGACACACGGTGGTAGGTCAGATACGGCGGGCGCAGTCGGTAACCGAAGAACAGCAACTCGCCGGATTCCGGACAGATCTTGGGGTGCGCGGTCATCGGCGTTCGCAGCGCGCCGTCGAAGGTGAACGGTCCGACGGTCTCCAGTTCCGGCGTGAGCTGGTAGGGGAAGCCGCCTTCCTCGAGCGCCAGAAGTCGGCCCGCGTGGCTGACGACGTGAGTGTTGGCCGTGGTGACCCGGTAATCCATCGTCGCGGTCGCCGGGTCGAAGCCGAGTTCGAAGCGCGATCGGCCCGGGTGGTGGTAGAGCGGGGTGCGCACGTAGCGGTTGCGATACCAGCGCGCGCGTCCTTCCGTCAAGGCGACCGCATGGACCATGCCGTCCCCGGCGAAGTAGTGCGGTGACCAACCGGTCCGTGGGTTGGGACCATTACGCACGAACATTCCGTTCAAGTCTGCGGGTATTTCTCCGATCACCTCCGCTGGTTCCACGGTGCATTCCTCGGTGACCGGCGCGTTGTTCCCGGCCAGATGCAGCGGCACGGCTGCGTGCGACGGCATTGTCATCGTCGGATCTCCCTTCCCCGGATCGCCGTGCCAGGATGCCGAGACAATTCCCGAACAAACAGACTTGTTTTCGGCGAAGCCCTGAGCCGCTCACCGAACTCCCAGCTCAGCGCCGCGCAAGAAAATATGCGCGACTCGATCACCGCCATCCGCGCCGGCGGCGGCCGTCGCGGATGGCGCCGGCCGACTCGTCGCTGGAATGACGACCGGGATAGGCACGGTGACCTGGGTTCCGTGTGAGAATCGGCTGGAGAACGGCCGGTCTCTTTCGGGACTCGGCGGCCGAACCCGCGGTGTCGCCGACACCGCTGCGCAGCGACACAGGTAGTCCGATGACCGAAACACATTCCGAGTGCACCCGCAGAGAGTTTTGGGAGCGGACGACCGGCATCCCCTTGATGGTGCTGGCCGTCGCGTTTCTCTGCGTCTATGCCTGGCAGGTGCTCGATACCGGGGCATCGCCTCGCCTGGACGCCTGGCTCACCCGGGTCGACGTGCTGATCTGGGCGGCGTTCGCGCTGGATTTCGCCGTGCGGTTGGTGCTGTCCGGGAACCGGTTGCGATTCCTGCGTACCCACCCGGTCGACCTGTTGATCGTGGTGTTGCCGCCGCTTCGCCCCCTGCGGCTGTTGCGGGCGGCCATGCTCGTGATCGGCACCCTGAACCGGAACACGACGACCAGAGCCAGGCTCGCGGTATTCGTCGGAACTAGTTCGCTACTGCTTCTGCTGCTGTGCAGCCTGGCATTCTTCGACGCCGAGTACGGGGCGGCCGACAGCAAGATCCACAATTTCGGTGACGCGCTGTGGTGGTCGATGGTGTCGGTGACCACCGTCGGCTACGGCGATGTGTATCCGGTGACCACCGAAGGCCGTTTGATCTCGCTGATCCTGATGACCTTGGGCATCGGCCTGATCAGTTTCGCAATCGGCACCACCACCAGCTGGGTGATGGATCAGCTGAAGAGCGTCGAGGCGAATGTGGAGAGTACCGATCGGGAGATCACCGAACTCGTCGCAGAGATCAGAGCATTACGTGCCGAGGTGGCCGCTCTGCGATCCACTGGGATCGAGCCGGATACCGTGCCGGCCGAATGACCCACGCATCCTCGGTGACAATGCCCATCTCCGGCGAGAGTCGCCAACGCGACCCTGCGGTGTCGGCCGGATTTCAACATGATTCGCCACAGCCGCGACCACCAGCGGATGCGGGCCGGTGCGGGGCCGCCCCTGCAAGTAGGGGCGTGCAGGGCCGTAACCGGGGGTGAGGTGGGGGCGATGAGCCAGGTGGAGTTCGTCGAGAGCGGAGGCCGGCGTGGGTCGAGCTATGAGAAGTGTTGCGGTGGTCGCTATTACGGCGGCAATGTCGATGTTCGGGATCGGTGCGCCGGTGACGGCGCATGCCGAACCGGACGGGCTGAGGCATTGCGCGGTCAGCAGTGGACGAGTACCGGAAACAGCGACCCCGGAGGAGGTCGGACTCGATTCGCCCGCGCTGCGCCAGGCGGTGGCGCTCGCGGCGGATTCGACCCGCACGACGCTGCAGATCTTTCGGAACAATTGCCTGATCGCGACCGGCCCGAACACCGCGCGGGCCGCCGGTGTGCCGTGGAATCTATGGAGTAGCACCAAGAGTGTGGTTTCGATGGTAGCCGGGATCGCGGTCGACGAGCAGCGGCTGCGGCTCGATGACCCGATCGGCGCCTATCTGCCGCCCGAGCTCGGTGATGCCGGACATCGCGCGATCACGGTGCGGAATCTGCTCATCGAATCCAGCGGCATGCGGGTAGCGGTGGCCTCGGAGGGCATCACCGGGTTGGCGCAAATCGACCCGAATGTGGTGGCGCAGGCGCTGGCGATGCCGATCGATCAACAGCAGGGCACCGAGTGGCGCTACAGTCAGCGCGCTGTCGATCTGCTCGTGTACGTCATCCAGCGTGCGGTCGATGAGGACTTTCAGACGTACGCGCAACGAAAGCTCTTCGATCCGTTGGGAATTCCGCCGACCGACTACTTCTGGGGACGGGACCGCAGTGGAAACACCTACGGTTACGCGCATCTACTGCTGCCACCGGACGACTTCGCCAAGCTCGGACTGCTGCTCACCAATCGCGGCCAGTGGGGCGGTCACCAGATCATTTCCGCGGAATATCTCGCGCAGGCAGGCCGGCCCGCCCCGACGAACCCATGCTATGGCTTCCTGTTCGTGGTGAACGGGCCGGACTGCGGCAACTACTTTCCTGGACTGCCGCCGGATGCGATGCAGATGTCGGGAATGATGCGCCAGGACAATTTCGTGGTGCCGAGCCTCGGATTGATGGTCAGTTGGACCGGTGTCACGGTGCCGGGGAGCGCGTTGAGCTTCCCGCACGATGTCCTGCGCGCGGTCGGCGCCGCCTTCCGGGACCCTCGCATACCCGCTGCGGCGCCCTACGAACAGCAATCCGATGTCCAACTGTCCGATCCGATGATCTCGAACCCGGACGCGACACTCGCCGCACTCGGCATCGGCCCGATGGCCTACCCAGGTTGCAACCCGCTGTCCTGCCTGGGTAAACCCATGTCCGCACCGTTCGCGAATTGGCCACCGGGTTGTTTCATACTCGGCTGCGTCGGCCCGCACCCGGCGACCCCTGGAATTCCGTAGCGGCACAACGCGTATATGCGGCCAAGGCCATCCCGCTGCCCCGCGGCGCCAGCACTTCTGCGCTGGGCGCCGCAGGCTGCGGCGTGCCGCGATCCGCGTCGCGCACCACGCCGCCGCCGACATATCACGACGCCGGGCCGCGCAACCGATCCGTAGTTCCTTTTGGTCTCATAGCATTCGAAGACGGCTCCGAAAGATGTTCGCGACGAACTGGACTTGGCGATCGATGCGCACCCAGCAGCACTCCTACGCAAATACGTCGCCGAACGAGATGGTCCGACTCACCTTCGTCGGTGAGCACGCCCTCGACCAGTGGCTACGACACCCCTGAGATGCGCGCCAACCTGCCTTCACCGTCTTCGGCGCGCATGGGTCCATCGAAGATCTCCGAGTAGTAGCTCGACCCAATTATTCCTGTCGCACAACCGATTTCGATGACAGGTCGCCCTCTGTGGGGGATGATGTGTCTCACGGTAGATAGGCAGTTCGCCGATCGGTCCGGAAACAAGGGGGCATGTCTGTCATGGGAAAAGTGGACACCAGAGGTGTTTGGACGCGCGTCAGCGTGGACGAGTCGCAGTTCGAGGGTTTGCGACAGCCCGGAGTCAGGTCGAGCGCGGGCATCAAATCGAGTATCCGATGGGGCGGCAGCCAAGACGAGGAGAAGAGCGGCTACGACTTCACCGGCCTCACCGATGTCGACGCGCGCCTCGACGGCCAGAACTTCCGGCTCGGCATATTCACACACTACAACCGTCGAATTCATTTGCCACACAGTCAGTTCTCGGTTTTCTTGAAGGTCACCGTCGACTTCCACGACGAGGGATTCGACCATACGTTCACCCTGCGTTTCCGTCACGACGAGACGCCCAACCAGCCGGGCGACGTCGCCGATGTGGTGAGACCGCCGGTAGTCCACGAGAACGACATCGTCCGCGTCGACGGCACCGAATACCTGGTGACCATCAGCGGTTTCCTGGATGACAAGGATGAAGTGAAGCCGTACTTCGAAAATCCCGAAGGGGAAATCAAGAGAGTCTGGCTCGTTGCGAAATTCGAACCCCAGGTTGAGCCGGGTTCCTGAAGATACTCGCCCGGCGCCCATCCTATGTCCTGGTGTGGCGGGACGCTGATGTAAACGGACACTTCACAGCCGGGCCCGACGGCGTGTTCGCCGGGCCCGGCCGCGGCAATCCAGCGTGCATGATCGACCACCGTGACCCGGGCGCAGCTAGCCGCGCCGACGGTCTTTCCTTGTGGCGCTATCGGGCCGCGATGCACGCCGCCGGAGTCCCGAACGACCACGTCTCCATGTGCGTCATCTACGGCATCAAGCCGAACGGGGATCTGCACTGGTATCGCCACGACGGGGGGCGGGACGGCACGGCGACGTGGACGGCCGGTGCGGGTGGGAAGAAGATCAGTGGTGGCTGGGACATCTACAGCGGATGTCCTGGGAATCGCGGCTCCGCTTGATGCACGGTTCGACTCCCCCAGAGGCTGCCCTTCGGGGGAGCGTCTACGTCGTCCAGAATCAGGCGGAGACCGCCAACGTCGGTCACGGTTGGCCTGGAACAGCTCTTTCGGGTCGGTGTGCCGGCGTCGTCGGCGCTTATCGACCTGCGACCGACGCAGGTGAGTCCGCTCGGGTGACGAGCCGGGAGACGAAAACTCGTTCCAACAGTTCGTACAGACAGTCGCGGTCCTGGTCGCTGAGCCTGTTCAGGCCGTCCTGGGTGGCGCGCATTTTCGCCCGGATCGTGTCGGTTATCTGTTCGCCCTCGGGCGTGATGACGAGATTGGTGACGCGCCGGTCGGCTTCGCTGGCCTCTCGTCGCACGAGGCCACGCTTCTCCAGCCGGTTGATGATCCCGGTGACGTTGGAGGCGTCGCAGGCCAAGGTCTCGGCCAAGGCGCGCATCGCGACGGGCCCTCGGCGCAGCACGGTCAGCGCCTTGCCCTGGCTCGCCGTCAAGTTCTCGCTCGCCGCCGCGACGGTGAAGTCGCCGTAGTAGACGCCGAGCGACACCGAGAGCAGCTCCATCAACTGGGCCGTGTCGACGCGGGGAGCTTCTGCCATGGCAACCAGCCTATCCGCAGAAACTTGACTATCTCAAATATTTACCCTTAGCGTGTGTGGCCATTGCTTGAAGTTCTCAACCATCGAAGTCGTAGCAACGAGGAGTACCCAGTGATCGTCACCGCGTCCGACGCCTCGCGCACAGCCGAGATCCTCTCGCGGCCCGTCGCGCTGAACGGCCTGACCGTCCCGAACCGCATCGTGATGGCGCCGATGACGCGCATGTTCTCCCCCGGCGGCGTTCCCGGTGACGATGTGCGGTCGTACTACGCCCGCCGCGCCGCCGCCGGCGTGGGCCTGATCGTCACCGAGGGCACCTACGTCGGCCACGAGTCCGCTGGGCAGAGTGACCGTGTGCCGCGCTTCCACGGTGAAGAGCAGTTGGCGGGGTGGGCGAAGGTCGCCGAGGACGTTCACGCGGCAGGCGGCACCATCGTGCCGCAGCTGTGGCACATCGGCATGGTCCGCAACCAGGGGGACGCGCCCTACCCCGATGCGCCCGCCGTCGGCCCCTCCGGTATTCGCGTCGACGGCACCGAGGGTCTCGGTAAGGCGATGACCCAGGGTGACCTGGACGACGTCATCGGCGCCTTCGCCGAGGCCGCGGCGGACGCCGAGCGCATCGGCTTCGACGGCGTCGAACTGCACGGCGCTCACGGTTATCTCCTCGACCAGTTCCTGTGGGCGCGAACGAACCGCCGTGACGATGCCTACGGCGGCGGCATCGCGGCCCGGACAACGTTCGCCGCCGAGATCGTGGCCGCTGTTCGTGCGGCCGTCTCGCCCGGCTTCCCCGTGATCTTCCGTTACTCGCAGTGGAAGCAGGAGGCCTACGATGCACGGCTCGCCGAGACGCCGCAGGAGCTGGAAGCGATCCTGGCTCCGCTCGCCGCAGCCGGCGTAGACGCCTTCCACGCCTCCACCCGTCGCTACTGGCTCCCGGAGTTCGACGGCTCGGACCTGAACCTGGCAGGCTGGACCAAGAAGCTCACCGGCAAGCCCACCATCACCGTCGGCTCGGTCGGCCTGGACGGTGACTTCCTCCGTGCCTTCACCGGCGAGGGCGCCGAACTCGGCAGCCTCGACAACCTCCTCGATCGCCTGGAGCGCGAAGAATTCGACTTGGTCGCCGTCGGTCGCGCCCTGCTCCAGGACCCGGAGTGGGCGTCCAAGGTCCTGGCGGGGCGGATCCACGAGCTGAAGCCGTACGACGCGGCGGCACTGAAGACGCTGAGGTAAGCGAGTTTCAGCAGGCCGTCGTCGTCGATCCGAGCGAAACGGCGGATCGAGCGCACCGTGGGCATCCATAGCGAGCCACGCCGGGCGAGCGCATCCAGGACACCCGGCGTTCGGCGCATGGACCACCGCCGGGAGGCCGTCACCACTGTAATCGTATCTGATGGAGCCATCAGATACGATTACAGTGACATTCGCCGATGGAAGAGGGATCCATGTCCGCCGACCCCGTGGTGCGAAATCGCATCGACCGCCGCCGGGAACGCACCCGCAACGCACTGCTGGGCGCGGCACGGAAGTTCCTGGCGGAAGGACGTTCGGCGGTGAGCATCCAAGAGATCACCGACGCCGCCGACGTGGGATTCGGCTCGTTCTACAACCACTTCACCTCCAAGGAAGAGCTGTTCGACGAAGCCGTCCGCTCGGTGTTGCAGGTCTACAGCGAGATGCGCGACGAGATCGTGAAGCTGTACGACGACCCGGCCGAGGTATTCGCGGTGAGTTTCCGGATGACCGGCCGTCTCCAGCGGCAGGCGCCGGAGATAGTGCGGGTGCTGCTGAATTCCGGCATGCCGGTGCTGCTTCGGGACGAGGGCCTGGCCCCGCGTGCCCGCCGCGACATCATCGCCGCCCAGGAGGCGGGCCGGTTCGAGCCGATGGACCCGGACATGGCCGTCATGGCCGCAGGCGGCGCGCTGCTGGGCCTGCTGCAACTCCTGGACGCCCAACCCGGGGCCGATGCGGGCGCGCTGACCGACGAGATGACCTTCCATGTGCTGCGCATGTTCGGCATGAACAAGCGTTCGGCGCAGAAGCTCGTCTCCCACCCCCTGCCCCCGCAGCCGCAGCCGCAGCTAGTCCCTGATCCATAGTTCCGGTGGCATCGTCATGCTCAGTGGCGCAGGTCTATCCGTGACCTCGTCGAGGCGGCGCCCGTCCTCGAGGCGATCATTGGGCAACAGACGCCCTGCCGCGCCGTAGCAGTGGAGCGGCCTCCAGCGCCGAGCGGCGCAGTGGTGGTATCTCGCCGCTGGATATCACACGGGCGAGACCGGGCAGTCGATGTTAGTCCCGCGCCCATCCCCTGACCGATGAACGGCGGGGTGAGGTGGGCCGCGTCACCGAGCAAGAACACCCCCCTTACGATCGGGGGCAACGCGCGCCTGAGGGACGAAAACCGCTGACCCGTCGGCGTCTGCTTCAGTTGCCGAGAGAGTCATCGGCCGCGTCGACGCGTCCGCCCCGTGCGGCCAACGCGGCCGCGGGAATAATGGCGACCAGTGCGGCTCCCAGCACCCAGGTGAAAGTGGTCGCGAACGCCTCCGCCTGCTCCGAGTGCTGGATCCCGCTGTCTCTCAGCCCCTGCTGCAGGACCACCACGAACACGGCCGTGCCGATGGATCCGCCGATGCGCTGCATGATATTGAGCTGAGGTGTGGCATCCGCCATCTGAGCCGGGCCGAGGTTGCGCAGCGCCACCGTCATGGCAGGTGTCGCGGCCAGTCCGATGCCGAGGCCACGCACGATCATCGCGGCGGCCAGCAGCCAGTACGGCGTGTCGCAGGCAACGAACAGGAACGGCACCGTGGCGACGACACCGATCACCGCACCGATCACGCTGGTGAGCCCGCCGAGCCGCTCGACCATGGGTGCCGACAGCCCCATGGCTACGGCCGCTCCCAGCCCTTGCGGGGCCAGCAGCATTCCGGTGTGCGCGGCATCCTGATCTCGGATCACCTGAAAATACAGAGGCAGCAGCACCATCGCCCCGAAGGTCACCGCGCCCAGCACCAGCGTCGTGACCGCACCAGCACGGAACAGCGGATCCCGCCACAGCCGCAGATCGAGAACAGGATGCGCGGATCGCGTCGCGTGCGCGACGAAAAGGCCGATGACGGCGACGCCGGCCAGGACCGGAACCAGCACCTGCGGATCGGTCACATTCCGGACTGCGGCGCGAGCCGATCCGAAAGTGACGCCCACTGTTCCGAGTGAAATCAACACCACTCCAACGACATCCAACGGACCCGCGGCTTCGGTCGGCTCGTCGGGCTGGAGCAGTCGCCACGCCAGCACCAGGCCCAGCACGCCGAATGGCACGTTGATCAGGAAGATCCACTGCCAGCCCGCGTATTGCAACAACAGTCCGCCGATGGTCGGCCCGATGACGGGTGTCAGCACCATCGGCAGTCCCGCCGCCACCATGGCTCGCGCCATGCCGCGCTGCCCAGCGCTGGCGATCAGGATCAACTGCCCGACGGGAATCATCAGCCCCGCACCGAATCCCTGCGCGACGCGGGCGACGATCAGGGTACCCACCGAGTCCGCGAGTCCGCAGGCGATCGAGGCGACGGTGAACAGGCCGAGCGTGCTCATATAGAGCCGCTTGGGCCCGATCTTTCGGGCGGCCCAGCCGCTTGCGGGCAGCACCGCCACCTGCACCAGGAGATAAGCCGTGACGACCCACTGGATGGCGTCCAGCGACGCGTCCAGGGCCGTAGCCAGGGAGTGCAGAGCGACATTGACGATCGTGGCGTCGAGGAAGGCGAGCACCGCGCCGACCAATACGACGACCACGGCCCGACGTGCCTGCGGGCTCAGCCCGGTGGTCACGCCGTCGGAAACGTTGGAAGCAGTCACCTTCGCAGTGTCATCCACACGGGAAACTCTGTCAACCAATTGGATGACAATGCATCCGACTGGTTGAACCAGTCACCCGAACGCGTAACCTGTTCGCATGGCCCGCAGCACGGATCCGACGCCCGAAGTCCCGGCCCGCCGTCCGCGCCGCGCCCCCAGCGCGGACGAGCGCCGCCGCGACGCGGAGCGCTCCCGTCAGGCTCTGCTCGATGCGGCCCTGGATGAGTTCTCCGCAAAGGGCTTCGACGGTGCGCGGGTCCAGGACATCGCCGCTCGCGCGGGGGTGAACAAACAGCTCATCGCCTACTACTTCGGCGGCAAGGAAAACCTCTATCAAGAGATTCAACGGCACTGGCCGGAGGCCGAGGCCGAGCGTGCCGATCCGGCACTCCCCCTCGACGAGACCGCCGCCCGTTACCTCACCGCCGCGCTGGCGGACCCACGCCCGGCCCGCCTGGTCATCTGGCGCGGGTTGACCGGGGGCGGCACCGAATCCGACTACATCGACGACGCCACGGTCATCGACACCGATCTGGCCAACCTCCGCCGAGCAAAGGAGCGCGGCCAGATAGCCCCGGAGCTGGATCCCGCGTTCGTCCGCATGGCCGTCATGAGCATGGTTTTGGCGCCCCTGATGCTCCCCGAGGCCGCCCTGCGAGCCACCGGAAAGACTCCCGGGTCACCGGAATTCGAGGAGTACTATCGCACTCAACTCCGCGCCCTTATCCGCCGCCTCGGCACGGCCGAATCACCGGAAGGGGCCTGATCCGGGCTCTTCCTGGGCGCGGCGACGCTCGGGCCAATCTCGGTATCGGTGTTTTCCGGCGGTTTCTCTCAGTCGGTTTGTGCGTTAGGCCAGAGGTCGGCGGAAGTGATTACGAACGCGTTGACCGCGGATGAGCATATGAGACATACATCCCGTTGCCCGGCGCGGCATTCTTATGCCCCGCGCTCATGGAGTTGGCCCGCTGCCGACGCTGTGACCTGGGGTGGAATTCCCGGCGATGGCAGAACGAGCGCATGACTTCACCGGTGCATGGTGTCCGCTCGACTTTCCATTGCGCGAAGCGGCATTTTATGTCCTGTCCGGCAGGCCGATACCGTCGGATTCATGGATTGGAGTTTTCAGTCGGTGGAAGAACTCGCGGCCGCCTTGCATGCTGGTGAAGTGACATCGGTGGAACTGACCGACGAGGCGATCGCGCGTATCGAGCGCGACGACAAGGCGATCAACGCGATCTGCGTACCGGATTTCGATAATGCGCGGGCCGCCGCAAGCGCTGCCGACCAGGCGCGCGCCCGCGGCGAGGATCGGCCGCTGCTCGGTATTCCGGTGACGGTCAAGGAGTCCTACGACATCGCCGGACTGCCCACGACCTGGGGCATGCCGCAGTACAAGGATTATGTGCCTGCCGAGGACGCGGTACAGGTGTCGCGGCTGAAGGCCGCCGGCGCGGTGCTGCTCGGAAAGACCAATGTGCCGTTGACGCTGCGAGATATCCAAAGCTTCAACGAGATCTACGGAACCACCAACAACCCGTGGAACCACAGCCGCACGTCGGGTGGGTCGTCCGGCGGTTCCGCGGCGGCCCTGGCGTCCGGATTCGGCGCGCTGTCCATCGGCTCCGACCTCGCCGGTTCGCTGCGCACCCCCGCGCATTTCTGCGGCATCTACGCGCACAAGCCGACACTCGGACTGGTGGCGTCCCGCGGTATGGTCGCGCCGCCGGCGCCGGCATTGCCGGTCGATCTCGACCTCGCTGTTGTCGGTCCGATGGCGCGCACCGCCCGCGACCTCACGCTCCTGCTCGACGTGATGGCCGGACCGGACCCGCTGACCTACGGCGTCGCCTACGACGTCGCACTGCCGCCCGCGCGCCACGAACGGCTGGCCGACTTCCGTGTCCTGATCATCGAGGAACATCCGCTCATTCCGACCGGATCGGCGGTGCGGGCGGGCGTGAACCGGGTCGCCGAGGCCCTCGTCGACGAGGGCGCCTGCGTCGAACGGCACAGCCCGCTGCTGCCTGATCCGATCGAAGCGGCGACGCTTTATATGCAGCTGATGCTGTCGAACGCCGCCGCGGGTCTTCCCCTCGACGTGTACCGACAGCTGCGGACCCAAGCCGCCGCACTGAGCGCGGACGACCGGAGCCTCGATGCGGCGCGGCTGCGCGGCATGGTGCTCAGCCACCGCGACTGGGTCGAGGCGAACAACCGTCGCGAACTCCACCGCCACGGCTGGCGGCAGCTGTTCGCCGCGTTCGATGCCGTGGTGTGCCCCATCACGCCTACTCCCGCGTTCCCGCACGACCACGACGGAGGTCTGGAGGACCGGCACATCGACATCGACGGCGTCGAGTACCCGTACTTCGACCAGCTCGTCTGGGCCGGTATGGCCACCATGCCCGGCCTGCCCGCCACCGCCATACCCGCGGGCCGCTCACCCGAGGGCCTGCCGGTGGGAGTGCAGCTCATCGGTCCGATGTTCGAGGACCGCACCCCGCTGCGGCTGGCCGAGCTGCTCGAGCAGAAGATCGGCGGCTTCCAGGCACCGAAGTAGGGTGCACTGCCGGGTGCCGGTCGAGCGGATGACGAACAAACAGTGTGAGGCGAAACCAAGTACGGGGGTTCGCACTTTCGACTCCTCGGGCCATCCGGTTCACACCGGCATGGCCCCCGCGCGTCCCGCGCGAGACATAGTGAATCAGCGGGTATAGGAACTTCGCGCGGGCCGGTCGAGTTCGTACCCCGGATTCCCGGCCGGGTGAACCGCGACGGATCAGAGCGGCCCGGGCTGAGGAGAGTGGCGGGTGGGCTCTTCTGCCCGAGATTGCGTAGCTGCCCAGCTGGCGAGGAGTTTGAGCCGGTCTTCGGGTGCGGTGGCCGGGTTCGGCGGTGTACGTGATCAGGTTCGAGCAAGGGGCGCTGACCGGCAGGTACAGCTCGGCCCATCCGTTGCCGGAGGGCAGCAGCCGGGCGGCCGTGTACAACGGCATCCTCCCCCAGCTGCAGTCGCTGACGGACCGGATGGGGGCGATCGGCGAGGACCGAGGCGCGTCCGCCGCCGACGTCGCCACCGCCTGGGCCATCGCCAAGGGACCACCCCGATCATCGGGGTCACGAAGGCGGATTACATCGACGGGTTGGTCCGAGCTCACGGCATCGAACTCGCCGACGAGGAGATCGCGGAGCTGGAGGCGCTGGCGGACGCTGCGGACGTCGACACGCGCGGCAGCTGGGAACACGACATGTAGGGCGGTGCGAAGCCGACTCCGAGATAATCTCGCATCACACCCAGATGGTTGCGAGCCAAACGGTCACGACGGCCATGAGAAGAAGGGTGATGTTGAGGGCGACTTTGTGGTCTACGCCGGTCAGATGGACGGGGATAGCACCGAGTTGCAGAAGTACGAACCCGATGGCCGCGGCGACGGCGAGCCCAGGCGTCAGGCCGGTCAGAGGTGGAAGGATCAGCCCGAGTGCGCCGAGTACTTCGAGTGCGCCGACGGTCCGGATCACGGACAGTGGTATGCGGTCCACCCAGGACATCATGGGCCGGAGTTGATCCCGGCTTCGGGTGATCTTCAGCCCGCCTGCGTAGAGGTAGAAGAGGGCGAGCAGACCGGCAGTGATCCAGAATGCGATGTTCACGATTCCATCCAGAGGTGTCATGTGCGGGCCGAGGCGAAAGCGCCCCGGCCCGCTGGGGTTCAGGCGAAGTCGGTGGCGTAGTGGCTCATCACCTCGATGTTCACCTGCGGTGTCAGTCCCCGGCTGTCGGCGACCATGTCCTGGAGGTCGCGGAAGTACTGCACGTACAGGTCGGGGGTGAAGGTGCTGAGCATGACGGCTGGTCGATCGGTGATGTTGGCGAAGGTGTGCGGGGTGCCGGGTGGGACCATCACGAGCGTGCCCGCTGTCACGTCGTAGTCGGTGTGGCCGACGGTGAACCGCAGCGCGCCGGAGATGATGTAGAACCCTTCGTCGTGCTGGGCGTGCCGGTGCTGCGGTGGTCCGGGCGTGTGTGGGGGAACGATGGATTCGGCGATACCGAGGCGGTGCGCGGTGTTGCTGCCGTCCTCGAGGACGCGCATCCGCGTGGCGCCCAGGATGATCAGCTCTCCCTCGCCCGGGCCCACCACCGAAACGGTTGTGCCGGAGTTGTTTTTGTCGTCTGACATGTTTCGATTGCACCGCCGAGTTGTCGTGGGCGTCCAAGACCTGTTCTGCGATGCCGATACCGGACGGGTATCGTGCCAGCGTGGAGCTGCGTATGCTGCGCTACTTCGTAGCTGTTGCCGAGGAACGCCATTTCGGTCGCGCCGCCGCCCGGCTGCACATGAGCCAGCCGCCCCTGAGCCGCGCCATCCGGCAATTGGAGTCGGAAGTCGGTGCGCCCCTGTTCGACAGGTCGCCCACGGGCATCGGCCTCACCCGGGTCGGGATGGTGCTGCTCGACGAGGCGCGCGCCCTGCTCGATCAGGCCGAGCGCGCCACCGTGCGGGTCGCCGCCGCGGCCGGAACCGCGAATCTCACCGTCGGCATCCTGGGCGACGGCACCGACCCCGGTGTCACCAGGCTTGCCGCGGCCTACCGCCACAAGCATCCCGAGGTCGACATCCGCATCCGCGACACCGATCTCACCGACCCCACCTGCGGACTGCGGGCGGGCCTGGTCGACGTCGCAGTGACCCGGGCCCCGTTCGACGACACCGCCCTGACCGCGCATGAACTGCGTGCCGACCCGGTCGGGGCCGTCTTGCGCGCCGACGATCCACTGGCCCGCCGCGACCACCTGACGCTGGCCGACCTGGCCGGCCGCCGCTGGTTCCAGTTCCCCGACGGCACCGATCCCACCTGGCAGACCTATTGGAACGGGGGCCGGACACGCGAAGGTCCGGTAGTGCGGGTCGTTCAGGAATGTGTGCAGGCCGTGCTCTGGAACGGCACCGTCGGCATCACCCCGCTCGGGCACAGTGTGCCAGAGGGACTGGGCACGGTCCCACTGATCGACATGGCACCGAGCAGAGTGGTGGTTGCCTGGAATGAAGGTGACACCAACCCCCTGATCCGATCGTTCGTGCAGATAGCCACGATCGCATACCTCGATCCCCCGCCTCGGCAGTGAAGGCGACCCGGTCCACGAGCCGGATGGAAAGCTCGGCGCGAGACGCACTCAATCGGCTACTCGAGCGGATGTTCTGCGCCACAGCCGATCACCGAGTCAATCGATCGACCGGCGGCATCTCAGTGCGTTCGACGGGGTGCGCCGTCGTTTTCCGAACTCGGGCGTAAAGACTCACCCGTGGGATCAGGGGACTTGTCAATACGGCGCGCACCCAGCCCAGGCAATCTGGGACGCTGTCCTGGCGCGGCCGCGCCGCGCAGCCCATAACCGGCCGAATGTTGCAGAACGTGGCGCATCGAATGTGAGAAGCAGCGCGACGAAATTGCCCTTGCCTCGCAGGTGTCGCACCGGAATACGCCGGCCGACTCGGATTGTCGCCGCCGACGCGGTGTATCGGTGACGATCTCGTGGTCGCCGCTTCGCCTCTTGGCAGATGACAGCTGTGAATCCTTTCGGGCCCCCGGCATCTCCTATACGCGGGGACGACCATTCAGACCCGAAGAGGCAGTGGACGTGTGTCCGAACAGCACGCCTACGCCCATCGCAGCACATCCACTCAGTCCATCCCGCAACCGCGAGGAGCCCGCATGTCCGCCCACCATCCACTGCAGCCAACTCCGGCAACACCCGGCAGCGGGCCGATGCCCCACCGTGGGCGACCCGTCTCGCGATGCTCGGTGCCCGCCTCGGCCGTCGTGGCCGCACTGGCAACCAGCATGCTGCTGGTCGCGCCCACCGCCGCTGACGCCGCCCCTACGGCCCGCCCGCCTGCCCATACCGACATCGAGTCGACAACGGCCGATCACTTCGACCGGTCGCCGTCGCTGACGGCACCCACGCACGTCGTCACCGTCGCGGGGCTGCCGATCGCCTACCGCAGCTTCGGACATGGACCAACCTTGCTGCTGACCCCATGTCTCGGACTCAGCATGGACGACTGGGATCCGGCACTGCTCGACCGCCTCGCCATGACCAATCACGTCGTCATCTTCGACTCCGACGGCGTGGGACGAACCCCGGCCGGCTCTTCGGCCATCTCGACTGTCCCTCAGCTCTCCGATCAGGCTTCAGCCCTCATCCAGGCACTCCACCTGGACCGCCCCACCGTGGTGGGCTTCTCCCTCGGCGGATTCGTCGCGCAACGCATGGCCGTGGACCATCCCGATGACGTCGGCGCCCTGGTCCTGATGGGAACCGGCCCCGGCGGAACACAGCAGGTGCTGCCCGATCCGCCCAGTCTGGTCCGAGGCCTGCCCGCGTTCGACCCGCTTGCGCCTGCCGACCAGGTCATTCCACTGTATTTCAGCGGCCACCCCGACGCTCTGTCAGCGTGGCGTCGACGAACAGGCTTGCGCCTCAACAGGATCGGGACGAACCTCACCGGACTCAACCGTCAACGCGCCGCGATGACCGACTGGCTCATCAACCCCACCACCAACGTCATCAGCAGCTTGCCGGCCCTGCAGCTGCCCACCCTCATCTTGGGCGCGGAGAACGACGAGCAAGAACCCGCCGCCAACTCCATCGTGCTACATCGCTACATCAACGGTTCGGAATTGCTGATCTACCCCGGGCTCGGTCACGCGTTCCCCTTCGAAGCACCAGGCGCGTTGCCGAGGACATCGCTCGGTTCACTCGGTAGCTCGGCGTCGAGGTCCGACGAGGCAGGGAGTCACGGACATTCGGGCACAGTCGACCGAGCAGGACGCGATCGTGATCTTGAAGCCCACTCCCCTACCGATTCAGGCGCATCCTCTCGTCGATCACTGACGGGGCCGAATCCGACGACGACTCGACCGCAACCCTGCAGGACGAACTCGTTCGCACGCACTCGGTGGCCGGGTCGGTTCGGGGAACTGCGACTTTCCCGGCGGGCGAGCGGTGCTCGACCGATCCGAGTGTCACCCCGGCGATGATGATGACCCCACCGAAGACTTGCGCCGGCCGGACCGTCTCCGCATTGATCACCACGGCACCGAGCACACCGAACACCGGCACCAGGTTGAGGATGTTCACCGCGACGCTCGAGGCCATCCGGCGCAGGCCGTAGTTGTAGAGCAGGAAGGCGCCGACGGAACATGCGACGGCCAGATACACGAGCAGCGCCGAGGCCGTGGCGTCGGGTACCCGCCAATGCTTCAACTCCGGTAGCGAGGCGAACAGGAAGCCGGCGGCGCCGGCCATGGTCTGGTAGTAGGTGAGGGTCACCGCGTCCTGCCCGTGCCCCGCATACTTGCCCAGCATGTTGTACCCGGCCCACACCAGTCCGCCGAGCAACAGCAGAATGTCGCCGGACCAGCGACCGCTGCCTCCAACATCCGCCCCGTTGTGAACGACGAGGAAAGCCCCCAGGGTAGCCAGCAGCACACCGCCGACCCGGAGCGGCGGCATTCTGCTCCGAAAGACCACCAGCTCCAAAAGCATGGTCATCAATGGGTAGGTGGCCACGATCAACGAGGCGTCGGAGGCGGTCGACAGCTCGACGCCGATGTTCTCCAGCACGAAGTAGGCCGTAATGCCCAGCAACCCACTGAGGTAGATCAGCCGCCGCCGACGGGCATCCGGTCTGACGGCCGGGTTGCGGCGCAAGAACATGATGATCCCGAGCAGTACCGCGGCGAGCGTGAAACGGATGGCCCCGATGCTCAGCGGGCCGACGTCCGTCAGCACCAGTTTGGTTACCGCGTACGAGCTGCTCCACAACAGCGCGGCCATTACGACCGAACAGATCGCCAAGACTTCGGCCTGCCGCTCATCCACTTCCCGTGCTCCTTACCGTCCAAAAACTTCTGATCTCTGTTCGTCCGCTTCATCGGAGGCGAATTATGAACGGAGATATGGCAATCAACGTAGCAATCAGCCGGGCAGCCTGGCAGTATGTCCGAATTAGATTCGGAGTTTTACCAGAGAGACGGAATATGGATGAACTAGATTCGGCGTTACTTCGGCTTCTGCAGTTGGACGGTCGGCGCACCAACCGGGACATGGCCCAGGAGTTGGGCATCGCACCCTCGACCTGCTTGGAGCGGATTCGCTCCCTCCGTGAGCGCGGCGTGCTGCTGGGATACCACGCCGAGGTAGACCTCGCGTCGCTCGGCCGGGGACTGCAGGCGATCATCGCCGTACGGATACGACCGCCTACACGTGCGGTCATCGAACAGTTCCAAGCCTTCGTAACGCGAATGCCCGAGGTGATCGAAATCTTCACGCTGACAGGCACCGACGACTTCCTCCTTCATGTGGCCGTTCGCGACACCGACCATCTGCACTCGGTGGTCTTGGACAAGCTGACCGAGCGAAAGGAACTCGCAGACGTACGCACCTCAGTGGTCTACGGACACCTACGGAAGAACGTCGTCGAGCCGATTTGAAGCCTCCCGCTCGCCCCTCGCTGGTCGGCGGCGCGGTCGGCTCGGCATCGAGAGCAGACAGCAGAATCTCATCATGGATCGCGCTGCCCGAGCGGCACTGCTGCCCCACTGGGACGAGCAGGCTCGCGCCTCAGGAATCGGGTGATGTCAGCGCAAGTGGTAGATCGCGAGAGCGGGTGGTGCGAGTACTTGCGTATGCGGCGAGTGTGAACATGGCCGTGAGTGCCAACCATCGCGTGGCGACGGCGCCAACTGTGGACAACAGATAGCCCGCCCCGAGCGCGCCGAGCGCGACCGCGCCGTCGCAGAACAGTGCCATCGTCGCGACCGCGCGACCGAGGGTCTGTTCGGGGATCACATCGAGCCGGGATATCGTCAACGCGACGTTGCTGACGACCCCCACGCCGCCGATGCCACACCAACACGCGGCCAGCACAAACGGATCGGCGCTGAGCGCCATTGGAACGAGCAGCGCCGTCCATGCCCACAGCGCGCCCCGATAGACATTCCGAGGAGGGAAGCGAGTGGTGAGCCGTGCTGCCGCGGCGGCGCCCAGTACTCCGCCGACGCCCGCGGCGCCGAGCACCACGCCGACGGTCCACGCGGGACCGCCGCCGTTCTTCAGTTCCACCAATATCAGCAGCAAGACGAGCTGAATGACGATATTCGACAGTCCGATCATCGCCGTCGACGTCCGCAGGAAAGGTTCGGTCCAAACGACACGGAAGCCGTCGGCGATCGTACGCCGGACCGAATGACGGTCGGGCTCGGCGGCTTTCTGCGGTGCTGTCGAGTCCGGATGGATCAGCAACAGTGCGACGAGGCAGTAGAGATACGACACGGCGTCGGCGATGAACGGCAGCCAGCGGGCCACGCCGTAGACCGCCGCACCTGCTGCTCGTCCGACCAGGATGGCGATCGGTTGCTCGGCCTCGAGGAACGAGAACGCGGCGGGTCGCTGTGCGTGTGACACCACGTCGCGGATCGCGCCCAGCTCACTGAGGCCGACGAAGACGTAGACACTGCCCTCGATGAACGCCGTGACACCGACTATCAGCGCGAGGCTCGAGAGCTCGGCAGCGACCGCTCCGGCAGCCAGGCAGGCCGCGATAAACCCGGTGATCTGGCATATCACCAGGGTCCGGATCCGGTTGGAATAGTCCGCGACGATGCCTGCCGGGATCTGGAAGATCAGACTCGGCAGGTTCAACGCGAAACCGACCCATCCCGCCGCGGCGGGCGAGCCGGTCACCGCGAGAACCAGCATCGGATAGGCGATTCGGACGCCGTGGAAGCCCACCAGCGATGTCGCGTTTCCGGACCACAGCAGCAGGAAGTTCCGGTTGGCGTGGATTCCCGATCTACCCATGAGTGCGCGGATACCTCGACAACCACCGCACCAGATCGACGATCTCGACACCTTCGGCATCCGCCAGCAGTACCTGGCACAGGTGGGCGGCGACCTCGGCCCTGTCATCGAGAACGCTGAAGTCATCGTCCGGGTGGAGCTTCGGCAACGCCAGCGCCAAGCCCGCCCACAACTGTGGCCGGAGCGGGTCGACGCGCAGTTCCTCGGTGTACAGCGCGACCGCCGCAGCCATGTCACCCGCCAGATAGGCCCGGTCGCCGCGCGGCTGCTCGGGGATCGACAGAGCTTCGGCCGCGGCGTGGTCCAGCAGCTTCAGCTGCGCTGGAAGGTGCAGGCGGCGATGATCGTTCGGCACGGTGCCCTGGTCCACCTGATCCGCGGGCGGCAGGCCGTCGGGCCGTGGCGCCCGCGCGATCCAGCGCACGGCCAGCTCGGCGATGCCGGCGACGTCCGGTGTCAGGTTCCGCACCTGCCAAAACGTCCGATGCGCTATCGCCACCTCGGACGCGGCGACCCTGACCGCCGTGGGCACGTCCTCCTCTCCCCACGGGCGCATTTCAGCGCTGAGCGCGTTCAGGAATTGCGAACCCGCCTCCGTGAGCAGACTCGAGGTCGATGCCTGCGCCACGGCACCTTCCACCTGTAGACGCCACAATTCGAAATCGACATTCGCTTCCATCGATCGGTGGCAGTCGGCGTGACGATGTATTCGCCAGAAGTCGGTGACTCCGAAGAATGCGTAGATCCCGTGCAGCAGGCCCATGATCGGACGCGGGTCGTCGCGCCACGGCGCGTAGAAGCGGCACACCGAGTCGGGATCGAACAGCACGATCTGATCGGTCAGCAGCGTGAACTTCGTGTGCTGGACCTCATGGATCAGCGTGAGCGCCAGCTGGCATGGGTCCGTGGGGGCCGTGGTATAGACGCAGCCGACTCCGTTGAATGCGGTGTGGCTCGTGCTCGCCGCGAGTGGTTGTGCACTCAGCGGCGCCAAAGACTGCAAGCAACTGCGCATCGGCACGAGGTACCGGTCGAAGTCTCGGCGCAGTAGTTCCCAGGCCGCCGCGAAATCCTGTTGCCATGTGCCGGCTTGGGCGGTCGTGAGCCGTGGTGGCTGCTGCCCGTCCAGCAAGTATCGGAACGGGTCCAGGTCGTCGAGGAACACCTCCCGTTCCGCATCCGCCCCCCGCAATCGCCGCAGCGGCAGCCAGGCGGGATCGGACTCGTCATCCTGGGACGGGACCAGAACTGTGCTGGTTCCCCGGGTGAAGCGCAGCGCGCCGTCCCGTGTCCAGTGCAGTTCGCAGTGCCCGTTGTCCTCGGCAGGGCCGAGCTCGGCCCTGCCGATCCCGGGCAACATCACCACGCCGTTCCGCACTACGAGGTTGATGGAACCTCCGGGCAAACAGGCGATGGAGCCTGCCGCGGCGAGCCAGCCCAGGTAGCCACAGTCGGCCCACAGTGGGGTCGGCGCGTCGTCGGGCTCGGCATGGAGGCGCTGCAGGACCTGGGCGAGCCACGGGCCGACGTGCGGGTACGACAACAGCGTAGCGACCTCGGCCGGATGGGATCGTTGCAATTCGGCCAGCGTCTGGTAGGCAAGGGAAAGTCCTGCGGCGTCGGCAATTTCCGGCCGCGACGTGGTTTCGGCGATGAGAGTGCGCAGCAGGATCAGCCGCATCAACAGCGCGCCTTCGGTCAGCGTCGCGATAGCAGGCTCGGTTCCGTATCCGGAACTCGAGCTGGCCGTGACATCGTCGATCCCGGTGACTGTCGTTGGCATATGGGTGTCCCGTCGCTAGGTGTCAATGGCAGAGTCGAAGTCCGTACCGACACGAGATCACGGCAAATCGAATGGGCGTGAGTCCAGCGAATTCCGATGTCGGATGTCCGCCGAGCAGAAGATCGATGATGTCACCGAAGAATCGCACGCCGGTTTCCAAGGTAGCCGGGTCGCATCCAATCCCGCCGCGGACCAGAAGGGTTGCTCCCGGAAATGTCCTATCGATACAGGCAACGGCGCCATCTCTTGCTCCGTCCACCTGCGTGAACGACCACGGGTAGTATTGCACCAGACCACCTGTGGTCAATTTCTATATCGCGGGACTACTTACCATCAACTGCGCCGCTCCTGTCGGGCGGGTACGGCAAGATGCTCCACGAGATACCTCCTTCTTTCACTCCCGTGTACGGACAGTGAAATTGCCGATCGCGCAGTCGGATAATCGACCGTTCTGGGAGATTACCTTCGCTGGACGACATGCCATCGGCCCCGTTGGCTGAAGTCTATTGCAAGACAATGGGATTCCTGACAATCGAAACTCCCATGGTTGGGAATCGGGAGTATCCGGAGAGCATCGGCGAACGCGGCACGGCAGCGAGTGCCCTGATCCAAGGGAAGGGATCCGGCTGGGGCACGGTGACCGGTGCGATCAAGGATATGGGTGGGGTCTACCAGGACATTCGCACGTGCAGTTGGTCGCGGCATAGACGCCCGCATATGGCGGACCCGAACCGGGCGTGGCGAAGGCGCTGGACATCGCGGCGAGTGCGACCGTGACGGCCAAGGTCGCGGAGTTGGCAGACCTTGCCCGCCATGGCGGCGAGTTACGTCACTGTGACGGCCGCGTCGGTTGCTATTTCGGTGTTATCGGCGACTTTCGGAGCCGCCTTGGCCACGGTGACACGAAAGTTGTGCAGCGCCATGAGCAGACCGCGACCTTCGAGGTGGAACCGGCGGATTTGGTTGCGCGAGATGATCGGGGGCGCACTCGCGGACTTGGCCCCACAGAATTGACGGCTACCCATCAACCTGCACACCGTGCCGCTGCGCGGGCATTCGGCAGGAATTGCCGCCAGTTGGCGAATTGTCCGTAATGGGCGGTATGCGACTTTCTGTCGAACTGGGCCGGTTCACGCTTGCACGCATCTTTGCAGCGAAGCGGGTTCGAGTTGAAAGCGACATCAAGAGCTGACCCAACGGCCCCCTGCAAATCTGAGCTCCATACGACCTCGCACTCGCCCATCACCGTGAATAGCTGTTGCGCGAGTGCGAGATGTCCTTCCCAACAACGGGGACAGGCGTGAGCGATCGTACGTTCCACGCGATTAAGATCACTCTCGGGACGACAATCGTCACCCATTGGTAGATATCCCGTTCACTTGTCGGCATTGTCGAGCCGATCAATTCTTGCAACGCCTGGCAATTTGCCGCGCCGTTACGGGAATACAGAAAAGGAGGTCCCGTAAATGGGAAGACTCGATGAACTCGCGGCACTCAACACGGAAGAGCTGGCCACCCACTGCACTCCGGCCATGCGAGCCGCCCTCGAGCGCTACGCCAAGGGTTCGCAGGACAGGGCCCCCGGCGGATTCAAGTCGTTCATCAACCCCACCAAGTGATCACGCGGCCACGGGCGACTCGGTAGCAGCGCGCCCGTGGCCGTTCTCGCAGCTCGAGGGAGCGAATATGGAGTCCGGCCCGGTGCCGTTGGGCGTACCCGTGGTGCAAACGTCCTGGCCCGCAATTGGATTGGATGTCGAAGGACTGCGCCGCCGTGGCTGGGAGCCGCTGCCGTTCACGGAATTCGTTGTCAAGATCCACAGCCGTTGCAACCTGGCCTGCGACTACTGCTACGTCTACGAGATGGCCGATCAGAGCTGGCGCGATCAACCGAAGACCATGAGCCGCAGGGTTTTCGACGAGGCCCTTCAGATGATCGCCGATCATGCTCGCCGCTTCCAGCTGCCCGCGGTGGATCTTGTGTTCCACGGTGGCGAACCGCTGCTGGTCGGACATCGCGATCTCGAATACTTCGCCCGGTCGGCGCGCGAATCACTGGAGCCGATCACCGAGGTGCGGCTGGGCGTGCAGACCAATGGCGTGCTGCTCGACCTGGAGTTCTTGCGCATCTGCGCGCGCTGGAATGTTCGCGTAGGAGTCAGCCTCGACGGCGACGAGAGCGGTAACGACAGGCATCGCCGGGATCGGCGGGGCGCCGGGAGCTACACGCGCGTCGCGGCCGGGATCACGCAACTGACTGCGGACGAGAACCGGCACCTGTTCGCCGGCCTGCTCTGCACCATCGATGTGGCCAACGACCCGGTGCGGACCTACGAAGCGTTGCTGGCCTGTCGACCCCCGGCGGTCGATTTTCTGCTTCCGCACGGCACTTGGACGACGCCACCACCGGCGCGGACCGCCGACCACACCGCTACCCCCTACGCCGACTGGCTCATTTCGGTGTTCGATCGCTGGTTCCGGGCTCCGGAGCTGGAGACCCGGGTCAGGATCTTCGACGACATCATCGACCTGCTGCTGGGCGGCTCCGTGACATCCGAATTACTCGGGCTGGCCCCCATACAGCTGGCCGTGATCGAAACCGACGGCACTCTGGAGCAGGTCGACGAGTTGAAGTCGGCCTTCGCTGGGGCCACCAAGTTGCGCACCGCGAACGTGGGCAATCCGCTCGACCTCGCACTGCTGGAACCCGCGATCGTCGCTCGTCAGATCGGCGCGGATGCCCTGAGTGAAACTTGCCGGGCATGTTCGATCCACAGCGTCTGCGGCGGCGGGCACTACGTGCACCGGTATCGCGCCGATAACGGCTTCCGCAATCCCTCCGTGTATTGCGCGGACCTGACGAAGCTGATCCACCACATCGGAGCGCGGGTCCGCACCGACCTCGCCGCCGCCGCAGATCACTGACGACAGGAGTGCAACCATGTCCGCCCCGACCATCGGTATCGACCATGCAGCGGCCGAGCTGTTCACCGGTTACGGCACGGAGGCAGCCGTCGTCCGGATGACTTCGGACATGCTGACCATACGACTCGTACTACTACGCGCGCTCATCACCGAAGTCACCGCTCACCACCCGGAAATCGACGACGCCGCCGGCCTTTCCGATGCCTATCGGGTCCTCACCGAGCTGGAGGAGTCACATCCTGGCGCGGTCGAGGCACTGCTGGCCTACCCGCACACCGGGGTGTGGCTCGGCCGCGTGCTCCAGCGCTTGCGCAACGGCTCGGACGATCGGGAACCAACTCCGTTGTGGGCCGACTGCGGCTACCTCGGCTGGTTGGCGGCGGCCGCCGTGGTCACCAATCTGCCCAGCGGATCGATGCGGGTTGTCGTACGCAACGGCGAAGTCATGCTGCCCGGGGTCGGGATGGCGCGGGTTGGATCCGCGGGCGACTACGGCCACTGCATGCTGAACTGGGGGGATGGCGCGATACGCATCGTCGCTGACGGCAGCGCCCCGATCTCGGTGGCGTCGCCTGCGGACGAGTCCGACCCGGCGTGGCTGCCGCTGCGGCGGTTGCACGGCGGAAACGGCGAACCGGAGGTCGTCCTCGATGATCTCGACCCGTTCCGCGACCTGCCCTCGGGTACGGCACCGCGGCTGACGACCGACGAATTCCGCACTTGGCGAGAGGATTTCGCGCAGGCCTGGCACGTCCTGCAACGAGACTTCCCCGGCTATCTGACGCCGATGCGTGCCTGCCTGCGGCTACTGACGCCGCTCACCGCGCGACCGGTGGCGGCGACCGTCGGCCACACCGCCTTCAGCGGGACCGGCTGTGTGTACACCACAGCCCCGAAGGACTCCTGTGAAATGGCGGTGTCGCTGATTCACGAAATCCAGCACAGCAAACTCGCCATGCTCGCCGATCAGGTGCTGATCGTGGATCTCGACCCGACGTGTCGCTTCTACGCGCCGTGGCGCGATGATCCACGGCCGATCCTCGGTCTGCTGCACGGGATCTACGCCTTCTTCGGGGTCACCGACTTCTGGCGGGTACACCGGCATGCCGATTGCCACCGATCGATGCGTGCGCACATCGAATTCGAGCGCGGGCGTACACAACTGGCGACCGCGATGGAGCAGGCATCCGGTTCTGGCCTGCTGACCGAGAGTGGAGAGGAGTTCCTGAGCGCGCTGACCGCAGGCGTCCGGCCGTGGGCCGACGAGGACGTGCCGGCGGAGGCTCGCGACGCGGTGGCCGAGATTCTGGTGGCACATCGCACTTCTTGGCAGGTGCGCAATCGTACATCCGACGACGCCGAGCTGGCCGAGCTGGCGGAGCTGTGGGTCGCGCGAGCGGAACCTCCCGCGGAACTGCCGTCCATACGGTACGTGGATCAGGAGACGATCCCGGATCGCCACCGCGATCTGCATATTCCGGTACGGCTGAGGATGCACGACCCGGCCGCCGCTTCGAGCGTCGCCCCCGCGGAACTGCCCCGCGGCACTCGCGCCTACCTGGCCGGCGAGCCTGCCGAGGCCGTCGAGTTGTACGCCCTGGATCTGCGCGTCGACCCGCTGCTCCCGCAGCTCTGGGCTGGTCTGGCCTCGAGCCTGCCGGAACTGTTTCCCGACACCGACTTCGGCGTTCTCAACGATCGGGCCGAGGTGGCGGCGCGCCTGTACCAGCGGCTGCTGTCCGACGGCACCGAGACCGACGTCGTCGAGCTGGTGCGGTGGTTGTCCGACCGCCCACGCACCGATATCTGAAACCAGGAATCGAGAGCACACAATGGAACCGACATCGGTGGCACTGGGGCTGCCCACAGTGCGGAAGTCATGGCCCGAGACGGGACTCGACGTGGCCGAATTGCAGCGCAACGGATTCGAGCCGCTTCCGTTTACGGAGTTTCTCCTCAAGATTCACAGTCGATGCAATCTGGCGTGCGATTACTGCTACATCTACGAAATGGCCGACCAGAGTTGGCGGGAGCAGCCGAAGGCGATGCGCCGGGAGGTTTTCGACGACGCCCTGCGAACAATCGCCGATCACGTTCGCAGGTTCGGCCCACCCGCGGTGAGTCTCGTCTTCTTCGGCGGCGAACCGCTCATGGCGGGTCATGCCGATCTCGAGTATTTCGCATCGCAGGCGCGGGCGGCGCTGGAGCCGATTACCGCTGTCAACCTCGCTCTGCAGACCAACGGCGTGCTGCTCGACGACGAGTTCCTCAGGATCTGCGACGACTGGGACATCGGCATCACCGTCAGTCTCGACGGCGATGAGCGCAGTCACGACCGCCATCGCCGGGACCGCCGCGGCGCGGGCAGCTACTCCCGGGTCGCTGCCGCCCTCGAGAAATTGACGGTCGGCGATCGGCGGCATCTGCTCAACGGTCTGCTCTGCGTCATCGACCTCGCAAACGACCCCTTGCAGGCCTACGAAGGATTACTCGCGTTTCAGCCCCCGAAAGTCAATTTCGAGATTCCACTGGGCAATTGGACGACGCCGCCGCCTGGGTTATCCGCAGATCCCGGAGCCACTCCGTATGCGGACTGGCTGATCCCGATCTTCGACCGCTGGTATGGCGCGCCGCAATTGGACACGCGGATCCGAATGTTCGAGAACATCATGGACCTGATACTGGGCGGGACCGTGGAATCAGAGGTATGGGGCCTCGGCCCCACCCGCATAGCGGTGATCGAAACCGACGGAAGTGTAGCGCAGATCGACGACTTGAAGGCGACCTTCTCGGGTGCGACCAAACTGCCTTCCGGCCAACGCAATCCGCTCGACCAGGCGATGCTGGTACCCGAGATCGTGGCGCGCCAGATCGGCGCGGACGCGCTCAGCGACACCTGCCGCGCCTGCTCGATACACACCGTGTGCGGCGGTGGTCACTACGTCACGCGATACCGTGCGGGCGACGGCTTCCGTAATCCCTCGGTGTATTGCGCCGACCTGGCCAAATTGATTCGCCACATCGAATCGCGAATGCGCGCCGACGTCGCCACGGCACTCCACGGGTGACCACTGCCAGGGCGCATGGATCATCGTCGGAGGCTGGGTGCGAGCGTCACGCAGACCTTGCCGAACGTCTGGAAACCGCGCCGGTCACACCCACGGATACGCTCATCCGCTGGGTGCGCGACCACGGTCGACCAGGGCCTGCCGCTTCCAGCGGTACAGGGTGGCCTCGGTGACTCCTGGGGCGCGGGCGAGGTCGGCAACCCGACGACCTTCATCTGTGACACATCGCGATGCGCTGCTCGTGCCCGACGACAGCCAATCCAACGCGTCGGACCACCCGACCCGACCGAGCCGAAGCGCTGGACGGCACCAACCGGGGCTGGGGTTCGCCGGACACGCTGATCGCCGCACTTCACCGCCACCATCCTGGTCACCGACACCCGACCTGAGGTCGTTCCACGTCGCCGGATCGGAGATCGACACATGCAATCCCCGACAGCTGTGAGAACCGATTACAGAGACGCCCTCTCCACCGACAGCGCAAGCGTGGGCACGCATCTGCGTGCCCACGCTGTGCGGTTGGAGCGCAGACCCCGTCAGCCGACCGTGATCTCTTCCTTGACCGCACTCGAAGCGGCGACGGACCCCTTCTTGCGCCCGCCGGGCAGCAGTGCGGCGACGGCGAGGGTGCCGACCGCCAGCACGATCGCCGCGATCAGGCTGGTGTGTGACACGGCGTGGGCGAAGGCGGCATCGGCGGCGGACACCAACTGGGCTGCCTGTTGGTGCATCCCGGCTTCGTCGAGCCGCTGGGCCACAACGAGCGCGCCGCCGATGGAGTCCTGTACCGCGCCGGCGGCTTCCGCGGGCATGCGGCCGGTGACGATCGGTGCGATCTCGTCGCCGTAGGCGGTGCCGAGAAGTGAGCCGAGGATCGCGATGCCGAGCGTGCCGCCCAGTTCCACCGAGGTGTCGTTCACCGCGCCACCCACGCCGAGCAGCCGTTCCGGGAAGGCATCCATGATCGTGTCGGTGGCCGGGGAGACACTCAGTCCGATAGCCAGGCCCATCAGCACCAGTGGCCCGGCGAACGCCGAGTAGCCGGACTCGGCGTCGACCTGGGTCAACGCCGCCAAGGCGAGGATGCCGAGCAGCATGCCCGCCACCACCATCGCCCGAAGCCCGAGGCGCGGCGTCAGCACGCCGGTGATCGCCGAGCCGACGAAGACCGCGCCCGCCAGCGGCAGCAGCCGCACGCCGGTGGCGAGGGCGTCGTATCCGAGCACGAACTGCAGATGCTGCGTGACGTAGTAGATCGCGCCGAATGCGGCCAGGAAGAACAGCAGCACAGCGAGATTCGCACCCGCGAACGCACGATCGCGGAATTTGCGGATATCGAGCATCGGGTTGGGATGCCGCAGTTCCCAGGCGATGAACCCCGCCGCGGCGAAGGCGGCCACCACACCGGCGAGCACCGCGGAGGTGTGCCAGCCGTTGCGCGGACCTTCGATGATCATGTACACCAGCGCCGCGACCGCAACGACCGACAGTGCGCCGCCCATGAGGTCCAATCGCTGTGTCGTGTGCGCCCGCGACGGCGGGACCACTATCAGCGCCGCGACTATCGATATGACCGCGATGGGAACGTTGATCAGGAAGGTCGACGCCCAGCCGTGGTCGGTGAGCAGCCAGCCCGCTACCAACGGACCGACCGCGATCGCGAGGCCGGTGGTAGCGGTCCAGATCGTGATGGCCACGGCGCGTTCCCGCTTCGGGAAGGTCGCCACGAGCAAAGACAACGTCGCGGGCATGATCATCGCCGCCCCGGTCCCCATGATCGCCCGCGCGGCGATCACCCAGTCGGCGCTGTCGACGGTCGAGCCCAGCACCGCGCCGGCCGCGAAGACGGCCAGACCCAGGATCAGCATGCCGCGGCGGCTGTACTTGTCGCCGATCGCACCCATGAGCAGCATCAAGGCGGCATACGGGATGGTGTAGGCGTCGACGACCCACTGCAGGTCCTGGCTGGACAAACCTAGGTCGAGGGTCATATCGGGAGCGGCCACGATCAGCGACGTATTCGTCATGACACCGATCAGCACGCTCAGGCACAACACGGCGAGCGCGGCCCAGCGGCGGCTGTATACGGCACCCGGTTCCACCGGTGAGGTGACTAGCAGAGACACATCCGTTCCTCTCACTATCTGCACACCATTGTGCATTTGCACATTGCTGTGCAATGTATAGAATTTGCACAACGATGCGCAACTATGGAAGGCTTCGACGTGAAGGGACTCACATGACAGCGACCAGGAGCACGACTTCCTCGACGACCCCGGGCACACGAGCGCGGGCCAATCGGAAGCGGATCCTCGATATCGCGGCAGCCGAACTGGCCCGCAATCCCGCGGCGAGCATGGAGGAGATCGCCTCGGCCGCAGGCGTCGTGCGCAGAACTCTCTACGGCCACTTCCCGACCAGGGAGGCACTGATCGACGGCCTCCTCGACCTGGCGTCAGAGGACATCGCACACACGCTGCGCTCGCTCGACCCGGACGAGCCGGTGACGGTGACCTCGGCCCGGTGCACGATCGCCCTCTGGCGGGTCGGCGACAAATACCGCCTGCTGTTCAAGCTGACCGAGACGAACCTGGGCGCGCGGATCGAGGAGCGGCTGTCGCCTGTGCACGAGCACGGCGCGGCCATGCTGCGCCACGGCCAGCAGCTCGGCGTGTACTCCGATCACCTCCCCGCCCAAGCGCTGTCCCGCGCGCTCGCCGGGCTGGTTCTGGCACTGCTCGAGGCGCGCACCGACGGAAGCTGGACCGAGGCCGACCCCGACGTGGCCGCTGCCCGCGCCTGCCTGGTCGCACTCGGCGTGCCACCGGGACAGGCGGGCGAAATCGCCGTCATCGCAGCCGGTTTGGAGAACGCTCACTCGTCATCGGCGCCTGATGTCGCTGATGACGTGCGGTAGAGCATCGACCGACTCCGAAATCACCGCACGGCTGGATCGCGAATCGAACGGGTCGATATCGCCGCCGATGCGCTAGACACCGAGCAAGGTTTCGGCGCAACGAGCGGCATCGGGCACTGATCAGAGTGCGGCGCGAGGCGGTGGAAACCGGTGGCTACTTCGAGGATGACGAAAGCGTGATCGGACGACGCTCGGCGAGCCCTAGACCACAGTTGTATGGATCCACGATGGCGGCGACCTGTGACAACCCCTTCAGTCCGGACATCACCTGCTCGATCTGGCCGGTCACCTGCTGCTCGGTCACCTTGGCCGCGACGTTCAGCTCGCACGTGTCCGCGGAATACTCGGCGCGAACCGCGGGAGCGACGCGCACAGAGCAGGCAGGCTTCCCCGGCAGCTCTGCACGATGCCGTCCGGCCGGACCAGGAGCGCGCTCACGTGGCCGCGGCGAATCCAGCGGCACAGATCCGTATGCGGCTCGGGGCGCAGCACGACACCGCCGCGTTGTTTCACGATCGCCTGATCACCTGGCGATAATTCGGCCGTGGTGATGATGGCGTATCGCCCTATAACGACGTCGTCCACGCGCCGCCCATCGGCCAAGCGGTCGTTCGGGACGAGCCGGCCGGTCAGACCTCTACGCATCCGCGGCGCCTCCACCAGCGAGGAACGGCGGAGGGGCGGGGACTCTCCGCTGGTGACCATGCCGGTGAGGCCGGGCACGACGCGCAGTCGCGGTGCGATGAGGTTACGCAGGCGGTTACCCAGTTCTCCGCCTTCGGTCATCGTCAGGCCGGTGAACTTGGCCAGCCGTATCATAGCCCGTGGGTGTGGTTTTCGTTCGGCTTCGTAGGTATCGAGCACCCCCTCGGACAGCTCACCGCGCAGCACTCCGGCCAACTTCCAGCTGAGGTTGGCGGCATCACGCAAACCCGCACCCATCCCCTGCCCGATGAATGGCGGGGTGAGATGGGCGGCGTCCCCGAGCAGGAACACTCGCCCACTGCGCCACCGGTCGGCGAGCTGAGCACGAAAGGTGTACTCCGCGACCCGCACCAGTTCGGATCGCTCGTAGGCTGCTTCGTCGAGCCACGGGGCGAGCAACGGCCGAAGCTGGAGGAGATCCCGATAGTCGGTCGCGGTCTCAGCCGGGTGCAATCGGAATTCCCACCGGTATCGAGTTCTTCCGACGCGCATGAAGGTGGCCGCTCGCGACGGATCGCAGATCTGTTGTACGCCCTCCCAATGACCCAGGTCGGCCGTCGTGGCAATGTCGGCCACCAGCCACCGCTGGTCGAATCGCAGATCCTGCATGCGTCCGCCGATCGCACCGCGCACCAGACTGTTCGCCCCGTCGCAACCCAGGACGTACCGCGCTCGAACGGACTCGGCCCTCCCGGTGGTCCTGTCGTCGAAATCCACTTCGACGCAGCCGATTCTCGGACATGCCCGTGCTCGTCGCGACCGGTGACATATCCGGCGAACAGGCTCGGGCCATTGATCATCAGCACACCGATCTGCCCCGCTATGCCGGTCCGGAAGACTTGGCGGTGATCGAATCCGTGCCGCTCGCGGCGCGCGGCTTGCCGGAATCGACCTATGCCCTGCTCGTCCGCGCGGCGACGCTTTGGCCGGAACACAACGCATTCACCGTGCTTCCGGACGCGGCGCGCTGGCGAGAGCCGTTGCGACGCAGCTACGGCGAACTGCTCGCCGACGTCCACCGGTACGCGAACCTGCTGCACGAATTGGGCGTGCGCCGCACCGACGCGGTCGCGCTCATCGCTCCCAATTGCGCGCAGTTGATACCGGCCACCCTCGCCGCGCAGGCGGCGGGTATCGCCGCGCCGATCAATGGCGGCCTGTCGCATGAGCAAGTATCTGAAGGATGGCGACACCGTCGAGGCCGTGATCGGCACCGACGATGGAGCGATCGACCTGGGCCGCCAGCGCACGGTCGTGAGGTACGCCCGATGACCGACAATTCGACCCTCGAGACCTCCGCCGAGGAACTTCTCTGGGCTGGACGAGGACGCGGTGATGTTCGCGGCACTTCCGCTGTTTCACGTCAACGCGTTGGTCGTAACCCTGCTCGCACCGCTGTTCCGCGGCCAGTCCGTAGTGTGGACGGGTCCACTCGGATACCGGGACTTCGCCCTCTATGCGGAGTTCTGGAATATCGTGGCGCACTGCCGGATTGCCGCGATGAGCGCGGTACCGACGGTGTACGCGGTGTTGGCACAGTGCCCGGTCGACTATTGGCGTGACCCCGACGGCTTCAGGCTCTATCCGCGCGCTTCTGCAACGCCGATCAGATCGAAAGCAGCACACCCACAATGAGACTCGCCAACCTCGACGGCCGGGCCACCATCGTCACCGACGACGGCGTCATCGACATCGCTCACGCCTCCGGCGGCGCGCTGCCCAGCGACCTCGACCACGCGATCGCGAACCTCGACCGGATCCGTGTGTGGTTCGACACCACACGTCCGAAAGCCGATGCGAGCCTGACTCGCGCCGATCTGCTCGCCCAACTCGAACGCCTCGGGCCACCGGTTGTCCGCCCATACCAGATCTTCGCCGTCGGACTGAACTACGCCGGACACGGCGCCGAGACCGGTCTGGCCGTGCCGACCCAACCGCTGGTGTTCACGAAGTTCACCTCCTAGATCACCGGTCCGGCCGACGACATCGCGCTGCCGACCGACACCTGTGACTGGGAAGTCGAACTCGTCGCGGTGATCGGCCGCGGTGGCCGCGACATCCCCGCCGTCTCCGCGCTCGATCACCTCGCCGGGCTCTGCGGGGGCCAGGACATCTCCGAACGGACCGCGCAGATGGCCGGCAGCCCACCGCAATTCAGCCTCGCCAAGAGTTACAGGGGATTCAGCCCCATCGGACCCTGGCTGACCACCATCGACGAGATTCCGGACCTCACCGACCTGGCCATCGAAACCGTGCTCAACCCGAACCCGACGCATCACTGGCAGCATCACCACCCTGCTCTTCAGTCGGTTCGGCAGATCGCTGCAGGACCTTATCTCCGGCGGGCGCCTGGTCTTCCACTCCTTCGCCGCGCTGGCCGAATTCATCCGCGAGCTGATCATCGACGGCACCGAGTAGGGCTTGGCCCGCCGCACGGACCCACCGGCAACACCACCGGCGATTACCGCCGAACAGATCCACCAGGCCCGTGCCAGGCGGAGGAGACCGTCTCCTCGGTCCCGAAAACTGATCGGCGTATCGCGAGCGATGATCTACAACTACCTGCGCGGATTCAACAGCTACAACTCAGTGGCCGATTTGCCGCGTCATTCGCCGATAATCAGTTCCGAGATGCTGTTCCATCGGATTGCTTCTGCGCTTCGACCGACGTTGCCCGTGAAGCCGGTGTAGGGGCTTTCAGCAGTCTTTGGCACCGGCACGGGTTTGGGTGCGCCATGCTGGTGCGGTGGCCGATTCGCGGAGCAGACAATACGACTACAACGCGTTCATTTCCTACAGCCACGGCGAAGACCGGGTGGTTGCGACCGCGGTACAGCAGGGTCTGCACCGTTTGGCCCGGCGCTGGTACACATTACGTGCGTTGCGGGTATTCCGAGACGACACGAGTCTGCCCGCGAACGCAGACCTGTGGGCCACCCTCGAACTCGCGATCCGGAAGTCCGAGTTCTTCATTCTGCTGGCCTCCCCGCAGGCCGCCGCGTCCAAGGGGGTGCGGCGGGAGGTGGAGTTCTGGAAGCAGATCGGCACGCCGGAGAAATTCCTGATAGTCGTAGCCGCCGGTGAGATCCACTGGGACGAGCGGCTCGGCGACTTCGATCGATCGCGCACCACGGCGCTACCACCGCAGCTCGACGGATGGTTCCGCGGTGAGCCGCTGTGGGTCGACCTGCGCGACCTCGATTCCCGTCGGCTCACGTTGCGCAACAGTCCATTTCGGTCCGCGATATGCAAACTGGCCGCACCCGTGCACGACAGGAGCCCGGACGACCTCGACAGTGCGGATCGCAGAGGGTTGAGGCTGCGCCGAGCGGCCCTCGTCATCGTCGTTTTTTCGACCGTGGCGACGGTAGTGGCTGTGGTCTTCGCGGGACAGCAGCTGCTGGAAGCCAGAAACCAGGGCGATATTGCGCTTTCGCGTCGGCTCGCGGCGGATGCCGCGGGGGTTCGACCGACGCAGCAGAACCTCGCCAGGCAGTTGAACATTCTGGCCTACCGGTACGCGCCGACCTCCCAAGCGTGGTCCGGACTGCTGGCCGCGGTCGCCACCCCACAGGAGACCTACCTCGGTTTCACCGATTCCGTGGCGGCGATCAATTCCGGCCGGATGCTGCTGGCTACCGCAGGCGAGTCACAAACCGTCACACTGTGGGATCTGACCGCTGCGGACAGGTCCAACGCGTTGAGCAGGCTGGCCCTTCGATTCACCTATTCGGTGACTTTCAGCCCGGACGGCCGGCTGCTGGCCACCGGCAGTCTCGACGGCACCGTTGGTCTGTGGGACATTACGAATCCGGCCGACCCAATTGCTGTCGCGCAGTTCGTCGGCCCGCCTGTCGTATCACTTCGATTCAGTCCAGACGGCCGCACATTGGCGGTCGGCGGGCAGATCCGGCGCGAGGGCTGGCGGGTTGACCTATGGTCGATCGCTGATCCCGCGCATCCGAGCCGGGCCGGCAGCATCACCGACGGTGTATCCGGTGTTCTGTCGATCCCCTTCAGCCCGGATGGGCGGCTGCTGGCCGTCGAAGCTCCCGACGGCGCGATCCGCCTGTGGAACGTGGCCGACCCCCTCTCCCCGGCGCCGGGCGCGGTTCTGTCAGGCCGTCCGGAAGGAGTGTGCGTCGCGGATTTCGGACCGGATGGACGGTCCCTGGTGGCTGGCGGTAACGACGGCCGGGTGGCGGTATGGAATTTCGCGGGTCCTGCCGCCCCTGCGATAGTGAAGAAGCACGAGAGTCCTGTATGCACTGCGGTCTTCAGTCGCGATGGTCACCACTTGGTCACCGCGAGCCGCGACAGCGCCAGATTGTGGAACACCGCGGACCTGGCGAGGATTCATATCGAGAAGGTTCTGGACGACGGCGTGAACATGGTGTCAGGGGCCGTTTTCACCGCCGACGGCCGCGATGTCGTGACCGCTTCCTTCGGCGGGCGGGTCCGTACCTGGCGTCTTTACGGCCCCGCGCTCACCGATCTGACGGACCAGGCCGCCGCGATCGCGGTGCGTCCGGACGGACGGCTGCTGGCATCCGGCAGCAGCCAAGAGGTGGTGCTCCGGGATCTCGTCGATGTCGACCGACCAGTGGTGACCGCCGTCCTGCCTGTTGCTACCGGCGTGGCACTGGCGTTCAGCCCTGATGGGCGCACGTTGGCCGTCGGCGGCTACGACACCTCCGTGTTCCTCTGGGATGTAGGCGATCCGGCTGCCCCGGTGCAAGTCGGGACCGTGAACATACGCAACAGTATGACCGGGCTCAGTGCAGCGCTGTCGTTCGACCCAACAGGTACCGAACTGGCGATTGGCGTACCCGACGGACTCGAGATCTTCGATGTCGGTGACAGAACCCATCCGGTGCCCTTGGGCACGCTCGACAGCGAGTTCCGAATAAGCCGGGTGGAGGCCGTCGAACGGGGTTTGATTCTCATCGCCGGTGGCGACGGCAGCATGTCGATCGTAGACGCCACCGACCCGCGAACTCCCCGGATCGTCGCCACGTACCCGGACAAGAAGAACCGGGTCTCCGCGACGACCCTCAGCCGCGACGGTCGTGTGCTTGTATTCGGCGACGAGGACGGCCGAATACGGGTATTCGATCTGACACATCCGGACAAGGCGCGGCTGACCGCATCCATCGGCAGCCCGTCAGGTCTCTCGACGTATGCCATTGGCCTGTCCTCGGACGCGACCGTGCTCGCAGTGGGCGACAATCGTTCGGTTCGACTGTTCGACCTGCGCGACCGCTCCGCACCGCAGGAACTGTTCGCCTGGTCCCTACCCGCCGAGCTGTCCGTCCACCTGCGCGTGCTTCGGTTCGACGAGCGCGGACGGGTGCACGCCCAATACGACGATCACCCACCTATATCGTGGGACACCACGCCAGACGAACTCATCCCCCGCATCTGCGCGCAGGTCAGCGGGCCGCTCTGGGAAGGCGACTGGGGACTCTACCTACACGGCCGTCCCTATCGGCCGCCCTGCTGAACACGCCCGAACACCGGGTGACCGTAAAACACCGAACCGCCGTTGTCGCGGAGCAGTTCCCATCGAATGCCGGACTGGCCGCCGCCTCGAAACGGTGGCGCGACTCGATGCGTCATCCGTTCTCGGTCACGGTGGTGTCGGGGTGACGGCGGCTGGTGTCAGGCTTGACGAAATGTCCAGTAATTGCTGAGCGGTCGCGCCGGCTGTCCCCGTCGTGAGGCTCATCCTCACCGAGGGTGGTCTTCGGGTTCTCCGCTGCGGTCTCCTCGCTCACGTATTCGCCGGTATCGGCGGAGCGGTAGCTCTTCTCGGCCACGTGAACCTCCTTGATCGTGTTGTCGAAGCCGTTGTCGAGGCACTATGTCGTGTCCTTCACCGAATAGCACCACCGCGCCGCTGTAAACGGCCGGCCCCCTCGTCTCGGCACCCGGTACCAAAGGCCTCCACACCAGAAACTCGCTGCGACCAGCTGCGACTCACCAGCACACGCTAGACGTGCTGAGCCGAATACCGCAGACACGCATTGATTCTGAAGGTCAGTGCTGCCAAACTTGCTGGAGGCGCCTCCGGTACACCTCGATCGGCGTGGTGGCATCGTGTACACGGCCGGAGCCTGGTGATCGGACCGGCTCGCACGACGAGCGCAGTGGGCGGCCGCGCCCTCAAACCTATCTCGCCCGGTTCGTCCACCTCATCGCCAAAGGCCGCGATGCGTCCGCCAGGGCACTCGGTCGTCGCGTGCCCAAGCCTGCCGATGGACTCGGAGGACCGAATGCGGTTCCTAGCGATGGGGGCCTTACCGGTCCTGCGCGCGGCCACCGATCCCGGCGTCTGATCGCTGCGTTTGCCGCACGAACGTGGGATGGGTTTCGGCGCTCGGGCGAGCGCGTTGCGCGACGGAACTCGCCGCGGAGTTCCGCTGGTCGGTCGCGCTGCGAAGCGCTCGGACGTGCTGCCGGTGGGCCAGCCGGAGACCCCAGACGCTCAGCGAACCGGCGAGACTGATGTAAAGAACATAGGCGGGGAGGACCAGCGAGCCGTAGTCGCGTGACCAACTCCGAGCCGGTAGCAGCGCGGCGAACCCGGCGCCGAGCAGCACGATGCCCAGAACCAGTGCGGGCGGTCCGAGCGGGAGAATATCGTCGGATGCGTGCTCGGTATTCGGCGAGAGAGAATTCTCGGCGCTGTTCATCGCCGAGTGGGCATCGTTGGCGGCCGGAGTATCCGATCGTGACGATGGTTCTTCGGTCGGAATGAACACAATCAAATCTTTCTCCTGGATGGGTCCGCCGCGCTGCTGTGCGGTTCGCTCGAGATCGACGCCGAAACAGTAGATCGGCGCGCAGATCGCGCCATCGTCCCGAGAGTACGAAGTCTCACCGGACGTTTGTCACCACGACAAGAGCTGCGGCGGGTCCCCGCGCAACGCGGCGCCCCGTACCACTCGCCACACCAGCAACGCTATCTCGACCTCTAGCGCGGTCGTCGTCTATCGGTCGTCCCCGCTCGATCCGGTGCGCAGGGAAATCCGCGATGTCGCCCGCAGCCGCTTCTCGTTGTCGTTGTCGTTGTCGATGGCCAGATCGCCGAGTACCTCGCTCACCCGGTAGCTGGGCATCGGATCGGCGAGTCGACCGTCCAGCACAGTTGCTGTGGGGTAACTTCTGGCGTCATACCTGGGGCGGTAGAGGCGAAACGGCCGGTAATCGGCCGGTGTGAGCGGGTGATCATCGGCCTGCATTGACCGGACGCCGACGGCAACGTGCGCACGGGTCTTGCTCCATCGAAAAGAAAGGTCCGGAGCCCAGTCGCCGACGTAGACACCGGCGTGTTCCTGTCCAGAACGCCCGAGTTAGTCGGGCGCCGAGAGCCGAAAGTTCGCTCATGCCACAATCCATGCGCGCGCTCGTAGCCGGAAAAATCGGCGAGCCAACCGACGTCCTGCGGCTGGAATCACGGCCCGTTCCCACGCCGGAAGCCGGTCAGGCGTTGATCCGCGTGCAAGCGACACCGATCCACGCCAGCGATCTGCACATGCTGCGTGGCCGCTACGGTTTCTCCCCCGAGTTTCCCACCGTGGTGGGTATGGAATGCGTGGGCCGAATCGAGGCGCTCGGTCCGGATACCGAGGGACTGCGGATCGGCGAGCGCGTGGTGACCGTCGGTGTAACCGGCACGTGGCAGGAATACATCGTCGCCGATACAGGAAGGCTTCTGCCGGTCCCCGATGATCTGAGCGATTCCAGTGCCTGCCAGCTCGCGGTCAATCCGTTGACCGCGCTGTTACTGGTGACTCACGAACTCGACGTACGGCCGGGTGAATGGATGTTGCAGACGGCCGCGGGCTCCACTGTCGGCCGGCTCGTCATCCAACTGGCCAGACATTTGGGTATTCGGACGATCAACGTCGTGCGGAGACGCGATGCCGTCGAGGAGATCAAGACGCTCGGTGGGGAGGAGGTGATCTGCACCGCGGATGAGGACCTATTGCAGCGTGTCATCGAAATCGCAGGACCGCCCGGGGTGCGCAAGGCCATCGACTGTGTCGCGGGCGAGGTAGGTGCCCGGGTATCCCAGGCATTGGCTCCGGGCGGAGAGGTCGTGGTCTACGGCGCACTCTCCACCCACCGCCAAGCCGACCCGGCAGCGCTGACGATCCCGCTGCTGGCACGCTCGATCATCTACGAAACCAAAGTGGTCCGTGGCTTCTGGCTCTACCACTGGCTCGGCACTACCTCACCTCAGGATGCGCTGCGCGCGCTGTCCGAGGTTCGCGATCTCGTCGCTGACGAAGTGCTGAACATTCCCCCAGGTCAGCCATTCCCGCTCGAACACTTCACCGAAGCCGTCTCGCTCGCCGAAACACCCGCACACGGGGGCAAACCCCTTTTCGTATTCGAAGAGGGGGGCGTTCCATGACTTTCAAGCCGAGATCGGCCGGGGCCATTGATCAATCCGATGAGCAACGACCGCACTAGATGAAGCTGGACCGCACTCACTTCAGCAAACGGCTCAGCCACAGACGGTCCATCCACTACCGCGACACCGCCGCCGACCGGCGGCGTCCGTTTCTCGGGCGCCGCGACCGCTGTGAAGTGCTACGTTGTCCGTGCAGTCTCGTGAAACCGCCGCGCGTCGACGACGCTCGGCGCTTCGTACAGCACCGGGCACCTCTCTGGTCAGGAGGCAACGCGTGAGTACCTACACGGTCGGCTACATCGTCGGCAGTCTTTCCAGGGAATCCGCCAACCGGATCCTGTCCAAGGCTCTGATCCGGCTGGCGCCGACCCAGTTGTCGTTCACCGAGATTCCGATCAAGGATCTGCCGCTGTACAACCGCGACTACGACGTCGACTACCCGCCGGAGGGCCGCGCACTCAAGGCGGCCATCGCCGCTGTCGACGCTGTGCTGTTCGTGACGCCGGAATACAACCGCTCGATCCCGGGAGCGCTGAAGAACGCCATCGACTGGGCCAGCCGCCCATGGGGCGACAACTCGTTCGCGCTCAAGCCGTCCGCCGTCATCGGCGCCTCGCCGGGCAAACTCGGCACCGCGCTCGCTCAGCTCAGTCTGCGCAGCGTGCTCGGCTATTGCAATTCCCCGCAGATGAATTCCCCTGAGGCCTACATCCAATTCCACCCGGACGTCTTCACCCCTGATGGCGATGTCCTCGACGACTCGACGAAGCGATTCCTCACCCGGTTCATGGCGGATTTCGCCACTTTCATCACCCGCGTGCACAGCGTGGTCCCCCAACTCGGCTGACCCGATCTTCCCGGCCCGTGGCACGTGGGTCGCCTCCGCCGGCGCCGAATCGCCACAGTGTCCGCGAACTCCGTCAGCGTCGTCACCAGTTCGCGGGCGAGTGTCGAACTCGCCATCGCCGGAACGGCGGCGTAGTGGCCAGATCGAACAGTGCCCAGGCGTCTCCACCGTTATCGGGGCGCCCGGGATCCTGCCCGGAATCATCTGGCGGTACGAACATGAGTTCGCTTGCCCAGTACAGCCGAATGGTGCCGTCGGACCAGCGCTCGAGAACGGTCAGCCGCGGTACAGGTTGGCCGTCAGCACCGTCGCCGCCGTAGTCTCGGTGACGATGGTGTAGAGCTCGATGATGACGCCGTCCTCGGTACGAGCGATATCCATGCCGCTGATCACCGGAGGTCGGTCGACGGGGCCGTACTGGAAGCCGAGGTGGCCGATGTCGTCGAGTTCCGACACCGGACCGAAGGGCCGGAAGGTCCAGTCCGGGTTTTCGGCACGCAACTCCTCGGCCCGGCGCTCGAGGTCCTTGCGTCCGCGCAGAATTCGGTCCGGTTCGTGCCAGATCACGTCCTCGGCATACGTCTCGGCGATGGCCGCGGCCCGGCGAGCCGGGTCGGGTTCGTTGAAGACGTCCAGAAGATTGCGTCGCATAAGGTCGGCGGGGGAACTGGTCATCGCGATTCCTTTCCGTTCATGTGGGTGGCTGTAGCTCACGATCGAACGTCGTGCACATGGGTAGGAGTCTCGGCGGATCCGCTGCCATGCAGTCCGATCCGGCCTCGCAGGAGCTGCCGAACAATGTTCGAGAGATGCTGTTCTCGTCATCCTCGCGCGATATGCCGAGTTCGCCGTAGCGCTCCTTGCCGAAGGTGGCTCCGCGCTCGCGGTATAGGGATTTCATTGCGGGCGGGTACATTTCGTATGCACGCTCGTCCCAGGGGTCGCCTGCGGCCACGCGCGCCTGCGACCTTCTCGAAGCTCGGCCCGCGGCGCGCCGGTCTAGGACGCAAGCGCTCAGACAAGCAACCGCAGTGGTTGTGACAGGCGCTGAAGTCTGAGCCTGAACCTTTCTCGCGAGCACAGCGTTCGGGCCATTGTCGTTTCGTCTTCCGGGTCATGCGGGTCGAAGCTGAGCACCCTCGTGGTGTTGTGGGCCGCGCGGCCCATAGTCGAGGTCTGCTCCTCTGTTGCTGCTGGCGGTCACCGGGGCGGGGGAATCGAGGGGATCCATGATGGATTCGATGAAGATCAGCGTGTCGTTGGGTGCGGATAGGGCGTTGCGCAGGTCCGCTGGAGTTCTGGCGGTGTACGACCGTGCGGTGGTGCCGGGGCGGAGCACTTTCGGCAGGTCCGCGTACGCCCACGTGGCGATGTCGTTGTAGGACTCGGTTTTGCCGAGGTAGCCACGCTCGATGGTGTATCCGCCATTGTTGATCAGGAAAATCACCGGCTTGTGGTCGTACCGCAGGATGGTCGACAGTTCCTGCGCGGTCTGCTGGAACGAGCCATCGCCGACGAACAGCAGGTGGCGTCGATCCGGTGCCGCAGTCAGCGTGCCGAGCAGAGCAGCGACCGAGTAGCCGATCGAACCCCAGTTGACCGACCCGACGAAGGTGCAGCCTCGCGGGAGTTGAAGGCCGAAGAGGGCGTATGACGTGCCGTTATCGACTAGTAGCACGTCCCCGGGCTGGATGTAGTCTTGGATGGCCTGCCAGTACATGGCCTGTGTCAGGTTGGCAGAGCCGTCGGCGTGAACGCGTGGTGCGGCTTCCGTGGGTCGGCTTGTGGCGCGATTGGTGACGTGCGGCACCGCATCGATGATGCCGCCGAGAACCTCCTGGAGCGTTACCGCCTGGTAGTTGTCATTGCCGACGTCGACCGAGTGTCCCCGCAGGTGGATCGTGTCGGCGGGCAGTGCGGCCGTGAAGTCGCCCGTGGTCACTTCGATCGGTCGGTAGCCGATGCACAGCAGGCAGTCGCTGTTCTCCATCGCGTCGCGTGTGTATGGCGCACTTGCCTCGCCGTTGTAGACACCGACGTAGTGAGGGAACGTCTCGTCGATCACCGCCTTTGCCGTGCTGCTCACCGCGATAGGAAGTTGCATCTTCTCGGCGAGTTCCATGACCTCGGCGGCGACGCTGAATCGGTCGGCGTCCAGATCCACCAGAATCGCCGGTGACCTGGCATCGGACAAGTGGCGCGCGACGGCGGTGATGCACGACTGCAACCGTTCGGGGTCACTGGACGGTTGTTCGAGGGCCAGCGGCTCGGACGGGGCCTCGATATCGAGGTAGGCGATGTCGGACGGCACTTCCACGTACACGGGCAGTTTCTCCCGCCATGCGGTGAGAATCAGTCGGTCGATCTCGACAGCCGCGTTGCAGGGGGTCAGCCTGGCCTGCGCGGCAGTCACCTGCGCGTAAGCACCGAGGAAGCGATCCCACGTCCCGTCGCCCATCGTGTGATGCATCCCCAAGCCGCGATCGATGGACCTGAGCGGAATCGACCCGCAGATACAGACCACCGGAACGTGCTCGGCATAGCATCCGGCGACCCCGTTGATCGCACTCATCGCGCCTACGGCGTTCGTCACGAGCAGCGCGCCCATGCCATTGAGCCGCGCGTAGCCATCCGCCGCGTAGGACGCGGCCAGCTCACCGCAAGTGCCGACCCAACGCATGGTGCCGCTGTCCTCGAGCTGCTGGAGCAACTCGAGGTTGTAGTCGCCGGGGACACCGAACAGGTGGCTTATCCCGGCCTCCGCCAGACGGCGAAGCAGAAAATCGCCGATCGTCATTCGTCGTGCCTCACTTGTAGACACCATGTGCTCCTCCGAATCGACATCGGATCACGGTGACGCCATCGTTTCGAACGGGCCGCCGACCGAACATGAACTCGTCCACAGGCACACAGTGCGTGCATTCCACCGGAACGAACGCAGTACGTGGCGGTCAAAATCGCCTCTGCAAGGTCCTCGCAGTTCTAGGTACGGATGCCGGTGGTTCGCGGGTGGATCGAACTCGAACACCCCTCCTAATAGTCGCAGATCGCGTAGGTGTTCGGCGAGGGATTCACTACGCACGCGACGTGTACACCCCGGTTCGCCACGGGAACGCACTACACAGGACATCACCCCGTTTACCTCATGCCAAGAGTTCCGAATGAGCGGGGAGTGTCGTAATATTCGACACTCCCCGCGAATGGGGTAATGCCGCTGAGCGCGTGATCGTCGGCGGTCGGGAGTGTCGGCGCATCGCGCCTATTCCTGCGCCACGGATGCCGGTTCTGCGAGCGCGCCGTTACCGCATTGTCCAAGTGGCTTTCCGCAACCGGGGCTGCCGGTCGATATAGTTGCACGGGTCATAGGTCTTACATCGTGGGCGCGTGTCGGCGAGCCGGCTCGCTACCGGATTCCACGGGAGGCGCGGCGTGACATCGACATACCTGGGGAAGCCGTACTATCCAGCGTGGCTGGACAATCTCGCCGACGATGTAACCGAGGAAGGCGCGGCGTGGGACGGCGCCATACAAGGCGCGCATGCCGTCCATGAAGTCGTGGTCGCCGCCCGTGAAATATATGAGTTTCAAGATTTCCACTACGGCGGGCCATGCGACGAGAACAGTTTCCTCGAGGACTACACCGCATCGGTCCCCGGCGTGCCGATTCACGTCATTGTTCAGGTCACCTTCGACGCCGCCGGAAAGCCCAGCGCATCGTGGTGAACCACCGGCCACGTAGCTCGGTGCTGCTGTTGTCCCGTGTGATGCTCGAGCGGTTCGCCGCACTCCCCTGGCCGAGCATTGGGAAAACACACCGTGAGGAGCGAGCATGAGTGCGCCCTTGTATCTGATCACCGGGGCGGGTGGTGGCACCGGTGGCGTGAGCAGGCAAGTGATCGAGCGACTGCGGGAACGTGGGGACCGCGTTCGCGCGTTGGTGCACCACGACGACGCCCGAGCCGAGCCGCTGCGCGCGCTGGGCGCTGAAGTCGTCGTCGGCGATTTGACCGAGCCACGAGATGTGGTCGGCGCGATGACCGGTGCTGATCGCATGTTCTTTTCGATGGGAGTTTCGCCGGGCTACCTGCAGGCGACGGCCGTCGTCTGCGACGCCGCATTGGCATACGGCCAGCTCGAGGTGATCGTGAACATGTCCCAGATGACCGTTTCTCAAATGACGCTGACCAGTGTGGGCGAGTCTCGCCAACATCGGTTGCATTATCTCGCCGAGCATGTCATGAACTGGTCGGGTGTGCCGGCCGTGCACATCAGGCCGACGGTGTTTCTGGACAATCCGATCTTCACCGGATTCGCGGCACCGTCGCTGCGCGAGCGAAACGTACTGGCCCTCCCCTTCGGAACGGGTCGAACGTCACCGATAGCGACCAGCGACGTGGCACGCACGGTTGCGGCAGTACTTACAGATCCCAATCACCGCATCGGCGACGTCTACGAATTGACCGGTCCGCAGAGTCTGGACATCGATGGCCTGGCCGCCGAGTACACCCTGGGACTGCACCGGCCGATTCGCGGCACCGACATCCCCCAGGAAACCTGGGTCGAGGAGGTCCTCGAGCCCCGAGGTCTGCCCGCGCACGTCGAGCAGCACCTGGCCACCATGGCACTGCTGCACCGCGCTGGGCGCTACGACCGAGCCACCGACGACGTCGAGAAGATCACAGGACAGCCGCCATCCACGGTTGGGCGGTACATCGCCGAACACACGGAGCTGTTCTCGTAGTGCTCGTCAGATGCGGGGTCGTGCGGAGGCTCGGGACGGCGACCACGTGCACGGCCCAGGATTCATGGGGGCTCGGTGATGATTGCGCAGACGCGACGGAAGACCGCGGATGTAAAGCCTTTCGGAGAGTCCGTATGCCTTCGACGAAGCAGAGAGCTGAGCCGGGCGTAGCGTCTTCGGAGTCACAAACCGAGCTGGCGATGGGAGAACGTATGGATCTACATCTGTCGGGCAAGATCGCCGTGGTGACCGGCGCCAGCAGAGGTATCGGGCTTGCGATCAGCCAGGCGCTGGTGGACGCCGGGGCCCACGTCGTGGCCGGATCACGCAGCCGAGGAGCCGGTCTCGGCGCGCTGGTGGATGCCGGGAAAGTGACCTTTGTATCCGCCGATTTGTCGCTGCCCGGCGGCGCGGATGACCTGATCGCGGCTGCGGCGGATCACGGTGGCATCGATGTATTGGTCAACAACGTCGGGGCGGTCACTGTCCAACCGGGCGGTATCGCGCGCGTTACCGACGACCAGTGGCAGGCATCCTGGGATCTCAATGTGATGGGGACTGTGCGGCCGACCCGCGCCGCGCTGCCACAGATGTATCGCCGTGGCGGTGGATCGATCGTCATTGTCGGATCGGTCAACGCGTACTATCCGGACCCGGCATCTACGACTACTGCGCCACCAAGGCCGCCGTCACCAATTTCGGCAAGGCATTGTCGAAGGAATTGGGGCCGAGGAATATTCGCGTCAACTCCATCAGCCCCGGGCCCGTGACGACAGGGCTGTGGCTGGACGAAGGTGGGGTGGCCGACACGATCGCCGACGCCAGCGGTCAGAGCCCGGAACAGGTGCGGTCCGCGACAGCCGGTGCTGCCGCCATGGGCCGGTTCACCACTCCGGACGAGGTTGCCGACCTGGTCGTATTCCTGGCCAGCGACCGGTCCGCGAACATCACCGGATCCGATCTGAGGATCGACGGCGGCTTCGTGACCACGATTTGAGGCCGACCAGTCACACACGACCCGCCCCACGGCCGGCATCGACCGCGGACTCGACCCCGACGAGGTGCCCTCCCGCGCGGACAAGCCACCGGTCCTGCCATCGGCCTACCGACGCGCCACTGGAGCTCGGAGCTTCGTCAGCGTGTCGGACTGCTCGTCGCCCTCACCGCTTCCACCGGAAGCCAGCCGCACTCGATGAACCCGCCGCGCAACCAATGTGGCCGCGTGTTCTTCGTGTCCGTTTCAGTGCGGTGTTCCGGGTTTGGTGCAGGTGAATTGCATGACGTCGATGTGGCCGCGGCGGGCGTAGTCGGCGCATCCGGTCAGGTACCGGATATAGGCGTTGTAGATGCCGGTTCCGGTGAGCTCGATGGCGTGGTCGCGGTGTTCGTGCAGGGCACTCGCCCAGTGGTCCAGGGTGGTGGCGTAGTGCGGTCCCATCGCCTGGATGCCGGTGACGGTGACGGTGAAGCCGGCGTCTTCGGCGTATGCGGTGACGCCCTTGGGGTCGCGGCCGGTCGGGGCCGGCAGTGGGCCACCGGCGAAGACCGTGCCGGTGAGGAACTGCATGAACGCGTCATCGATGCCGGTGTGCTCGATAGCGTGGGCGCGCCGGCCGTCGCGGTGGTAACCGACGATGGTTTGCAGTAGCAGCACACCCCCGACGGGCAGGGCGTGGTGGGCGAACTGGAAGAACTCGCCGTAGCTGTCGTGGTGGAAGTATTCGAAGGCGTCGATGCACACGATGCGGTCGGCGTGGCCGTCGAAGGCTTCCCAGCCCTGCAGCCATACCCGGCCGCACGGATGTCCGCGCGCGAGCTGGTCGCGCACGTACCGGTATTGGCTGCGGCTGACGGTCAACCCGATCGTGTTGACCTGGCGGGTGTCCATGGCGCGCAGCAGGGCTGATCCCCACCCGCACCCGACATCGAGCAGGGTCATTCCGGGTCGCAGGTCGCATTTGCCCAACGCGAGGTCGATCTTGTTCAGTTGGGCTTGTTCGAGTGTGTCCTCAGGGTGGTTCCACAACGCGCAACTGTAGGTGCGGGTCGGATCCAGGAACCGGAAGAAGAACTCGTCCCACGGATCGCGGCCGACCCTGCGAGCGTCAGACTCTCGCCGGCGGCCGGAGGTGGAGATTTCGTCGGTGTGGGTGTGTGCTCCTGCCACCACGTGCGGGCGCTCGGCGACGAGCGCGGGCAGGTATAGGGGTTCGACCTGCCCCCGGTCAGCTGCCCGCGGCGGTGACGATGACGTCGGCGACGGCGACGGGCTGGGATACGAGCACGGCGTGTGAGGCGGCGATCTCGGTGGTGTGCGCCCCGATGCGGCCGGCCATGAAGCGCTGCGAAGCGGGCGGGATGATGTTGTCGCCGGTGGGGATCAGCGACCAACTCGGAGTGTTCGACCAGGACGTCGGCCCGGACGGCTCCAGGTTGGCCCACAGCGCGATCGAGTGCTGGTGAGCCAGCATGGTCGCGGCCGTCGCATCGTTGACATCCGGCGCGAACACCCGGTGGAACGCGTCGGAGGCAACGTAGCCGTCGAGGTTCCTGCCGCCGATCGCGTGCGCGTCGTCGACGAGCTTGACCTGCAAGACGGGCGGGAGCAGCTGACTACCGGGGAATCGGATCGGATCCAGTCCCAGCTGGACGGGCTCCCCCTCTGCCGGCGCGAACGCGGCGACATAGACAAGGGCCTGCACGTTCGGGTTGTGGATGTTGCTGATGACCGCGCCGCCGTAGGAGTGGCCCACGAGCACCACGGGCCCGGAGATCCCGGCGAGGGTCTTCTCGACGGTGGCCGCGTCGTAGCCGGGTCCGCGCAGGGGGTTGTCGGGGACGGCGACGGTGTAGCCGCGGCCGCGCAACTCTGCGGCGACCGGGTCCCAACTGGTGGTGTCGGCGAAGGCGCCGTGCACCAAGACGACTGTGGGCAATCCTCGGGCAGCGGCCGGACCGGCCAGCGCCGCGGCCGAGGCGGCGACGAGGGCGATCGTGACGAGCGCGGTTCGGGCGAATCGAACAAAGCTCATGGCGTGCTCCTTCGCTGTGCAGGACGTGCTCAAGCCGGATCCGGCCCGACAGCGGCCTGTGTTCGGTGCGGGCGGCACGCTGCCGCCCGCACGACTGGGTCACCCGGCGGGTCAGCCACTCCGACAATCGCGTCTGTGCGAGGCTCGTGCCCGCGCTGGGCAGCAACTCGTCATCACCTGAACGAAGCACTGCGCCGACCGGAGCCGCCGCTCAGTTCCACGGAACTCGGGACATCCGCGACGACCACCTTGTAGGTAGGTCGCTGGTCGGCCCTGCCCACGTGCCCGCGGGGCTCGTCGCCGATGCGAGAGCGTAGCGCTCCGCCCAGCGCGGTTGCAGTTGCGGGCGTCATCCGAAGCCCGTGGATCAGAACGATCGGTGGGGAGCCGAACCTGCGTTCAAGGCTTCGCATCGCATGAACCGAGCGGGGAAAGATATCCCGACACGTAACCATCGCCTCTACGCTGCCGATGGTCCGTCGTGGTGCACAGCGGCCCTCCCCGCTGTACGAGACTACTGCTCACACCGGTCTTCAGCTTCAACCTGCAGCGTAACCGTGTCAATATTCGCCGGTTGGATGGATGAGCTCAATCGTGATCGACCTGCTGCCCATTGGCACGTGGATAGCCCGCCGCGCAGCGAGTGCCGCCTGGCCTGGTTGTCCCCCGGTGATCCGGGTGACGATCGTCAACCGGGCCTCGCTGCGGTGGTAAAGCGGTGCCGCGCTGCTGGGTGGTGACATGGCCCGAGCCACTTCAATTCCGTGAAGTACGAGCCACCGCGAGCGATCGAGCGGCGGGGTCGACCGATAGACGACCGGCTCGAGGTCGAGATGGCGTTACTGGTGTGCGTCGGTCCACGTGCGGGTGACCCGGATTCGGCCGACGGAGGCGACACCGCGCGCTTCGACGCGCGTCCAGGTGGGTTCGGTGCCGTGGAACCAACGGCTTTCCTCCCGCAGTATCTCGCGGGGGTCCGACCCGGCTCAGTCGTTCGCGTAGGCGTTTCACACGAACCATCGGAAGTGCTGCGGCGCGAACGTCTGTCGTGCGGAACACCCGGCGCCGGAGAGTGCGGTCCGAACGCGAGACCGCACCGATGGCAGCTGTTGAAGCCACCGCTGACGATCAGTTCGTCTTACGGTCGACGACGCAGCGGAAGCCGTGCTCGTCGAGCCTGCCGATGTCACCCGTGTGCACCCAACCGTCGCGCGCAGCTTCGGCGTTGCATGCCGTATTGATGTTTCCGAGCGATGACTCCGGCCTCAGAAGTGACCCGCTTCGGGCAGCGGGGTGCCGTTGACCAGGAGGTCGCCCAGCGCGCGGGCCTTGTACACCGCGGGGTTGTGGGAGAACAGGGTGCGCAGGTTGCGCCAGTGCCGGTCGTACTGTGCGGAGGCGCGGGTGGCCGAGGCGCCGCCGGCATCGAAGATGCGCCCCGCCGCCCGCAGTGCGGGCTCCTCGATGGCGACCTTGGCTTTGGCGGCCAGCACCGCCGCGTCGTGTTCGAGGTCCGCGTCGATCCCGGTGGCGCGGGCGGCGTCGAAGGCGCGATCCTGCGCCAGCGCGGCGGCGCGCACCAGCGATTCGGCGGCGAAGGCCGTGGCGGAGATCGTGCCGATGATCTCGAGCAGTTGCGGATCGTGGCGGGGCTCTTCGGTATTGGCGAAGACGAAGTTCCGCCTGCGGGTGCGCACCAGCTCCGCGGCGTCGGCGGCCGCGGACCGCAGGATGCCCGCGGCTATGGCGTGCAGGTACAACTGCGGGAACGCCTGGCGCGGCGGCACGCCGGAATCCGAACCGCGCCACGGCAGCGTCTCCGACTCGGCCACCGCCACGTCGGTGAGCACCGTGGTGCCGCTGCCGGTGTGCCGCTGGCCGATGCCGTCCCAGTCGTCGAGATGGGCGACGCCGGCCCGGTCGGCGGGGACCACGGCGGTGAGCAGGCCTTGTCCGGGCACCTCGGCGCTGATGCGCACGTAGTCGGAATACAGCGCGCCCGTGCTGTAGAACTTGCGCCCGTTGAGCAGGTAGCCCCCGCCGGGTGCTGGCGTCAAAGTGCTGTCGTAGGTCCAGCTGCCTGCGGAACGATTGCTCAATTCGGTTAGCGCTCCGCCGAAGAGCTTGCCCGCCAGCACTTCCGGGATCCAGGCCGCCTTCTTGCCGGTGCGGGGCAACCGGAACAATTCCTCCACGAAGCCGAAGTGGATGCGCAGGATGTGCGGGACGTCGGGGTCCGCCTCGGCCAGGTCGATCAGCAGATCGAACAGCTCCGAGATCCGCCAGCCCCCGCCGCCCAGATCGGCGGGTACCCGGACCGCGCCGAGACGCAGCCGTTTGGCCGCCGCGATCGCCGCGTGCGGTGGCTCGTCGCCGCCCTCGGCGCGTCGGCGCGCCGCGTCCGCGGCCACCTCGGCGACGAAGGCAGCGATCTCGGGGGAACCGGGGCGCGCGATGGTGGCCGCGGCGGTATCGATGCTGGTCATCGGAACTCCTGGAGTAGGGGCCGGTGCGCCACCGGCGAAGGACGGATTCGGCGCGGGGCGCTCAGGCGACGCTGCGCCGCAACGCCGGGTCGGCCAGCGCGGGCGGGATCGCTCCGGTGTCGCGATCGCTGAAAACAATTCCGGGAGCGACGATCTCATCGATGCGATCGAGCACGTCCGCGCTCAGCGTCACCGCGGCCGCGCCGAGGTAGGCGTCGAGGTGCTCGGCGGTGCGCGGGCCGATGATCGCGGCGCTGACATCCGGGTGCGACAGGACGAAGCCCACCGCGAGTTGCACCAGGGTGAGCCCGGATTCCTCGGCCAGCACCGCCAGCGCTTCGGCCGCGGCGAGCTTGGCGGCGTTGGCCGGGGCGGCGATGTCGAAACGACCCGGGATCAGGTCGGCGCGGTAGGACTCGGGTTGCGCCGCGCCCGCGCGGTACTTGCCGGACAGCCAGCCCGCCGCCAGCGGACCGTAGGTGAGCACGCCGAGCCGGTACCGACGCGCGATCGGCAGCGTCTCGCGTTCGATGCCGCGCACCAGCAGCGAATACGGAACCTGCTCGGTGGCAGGCCGATTCAGCTTGCGCCGATCGGCCGCCCACTGGGTCTCGATCAACTCGCCGGGCGAGAACACGGAGGTGCCGTAGTAGCGGATCTTGCCGGCGCGGACCAGATCATCCAGCGCTGCGACGGTTTCCTCGATCGCGGTGACCGATTCGGGCCGGTGCACCTGATAGAGGTCGAGATGATCGGTGCCGAGTCTGCGCAGCGAGTCCTCGACGGCGCGGGCGATCCAGCGCCGCGAGTTGCCGCGGTGGGTGAGGTCGTCGTCGACGGCGTTGTGGAACTTACTGGCCAGGATCACCTCGTCGCGCCGGCCGCGCAGCGCTTTGCCGACGATGGTCTCCGATTCGCCGCGCGAGTAGGTGTCGGCGGTGTCGACGATGTTGATGCCCGCGTCCAGCGCGCGGTGGATCACCGCGATCGCCTCCTCGTGCGTGGTGCGGCCGCGGGCGCCGAAGTTCATGGCGCCGAGGGCCAACGGGCTGACCCGCACCCCGGTGCGGCCGAGGACACGCAGATCGGACAGGCTCATGAGTGGGCTCCTCGGACGATGCGGCGGGTGGCGGAGTCGGTGAGCGAAGGCGGCAGATAGCCTTCGTCGGCGGGGCTGATGGTCAGGCCGGGTGCGACGATCTCGTCGATGCGGTCGAGCACCGCGGCGTCGAGCCGGACGTCCACCGCGCCGAGCTGTCCCTCCAACTGCTCGAGGGTGCGCGGCCCGATGATGACGCTGCTCACCGCGGGATGCTGGAGGACGAACGCCAGCGCCACGTGCACCAGTGAGAGTCCCGCGTCGTCGGCCAGCTTCGCCAGTTCCTCGGCGGCTGCGCGCTTGCGCTGGTTGGCCGCCAGCGCGGGATCGTGCCGATGCGGTTGCCTGGTGAGCCTGCTCGACGGCTGCGCGTCCGTCCCAGGCCGGTATCGCCCCGACAGCCAGCCACCGGCCAGCGGGCTCCAGGTGAGCACCCCGAGCCCGTACTTCTGAGCGATCGGCAGCGTGGCCCGCTCCGCCGCGCGCGCCAGGATCGAATACGGCGGCTGTTCGCTGACCGGGCGGGTCAGATTGCGGTCCTCGGCCACCCACTGCACCTCCACCAGTTGGTGCGGTTCGAAGGTGGTGGTGCCGTAGTAGCGGATCTTGCCCGCGGCGACCAAGTCGTGCAGGGCGCGCAGCGTCTCCTCCAGCGGCACGTCCGGGTCGGGGCGGTGCACCTGGTAGAGGTCGAGATGGTCGGTGTTCAACCGGCGCAGGCTGTCCTCGACGGCGCGGATGATCCAGCGGCGGGAGTTGCCGCGCGAGTTCGGGTCGGCGCCGATCTGCCCGTGGAATTTACTGGCGAGCACGACTTCGTCGCGGCGGCCCGCGAGGGCCTTGCCGACGATCTCCTCGTTTTCGCCCTGGGAGTAGACGTCGGCGGTGTCGACGACGTTGATGCCCGCGTCGAGCGCGCGGTGGATGATGCGTGCGGCGTCGTCGTGGTCGCGGTTGGCCCAGGCGCCGAAATTCATGGCGCCCAGGGTGAGCGGGCTGACCAGCACACCGGTGCGGCCGAGATAGCGGAGTGTCATCGTGGGGTGGTCACTTTCTCGTAGTGCGTACGGCCGAAGGAATTCGCCGGTTCGGCGAGGCCGAGATGACCGCGCAAGGTGGTGTGCTCGTAGCCCTCCCGGAACAGGCCACGGGCGCGCAGTTCCGGGATCACCTGATCGACGAACTCCTCCAGATAGCTCGGCAGCACGGCCGGGATGATGGTGAAACCGTCGACGCCGGTCTCGCGGAACCACCGCTCGATGTGGTCGGCCACCGCGACGGGGGTGCCCGCGACCACCCGGTGCCCGCCGAGGAACTCGGTCAGCAACCTGCGCACCGTGTGACCGGTCTCGGTGGCGTAGCGGGTCAGCGATTCGAAGAAGCCCTGCGGGCCGATGCGGCCATCGGGCAGCGCGGTCAGCCGCGCGGGCAGCGGCGCGTCCAGATCCAGCTCTTCGTCGGGGTAGCCGAGCCAGCGGGCCAGTGCGCGTACCGGCGCGCTGTCCGCGGGCAACCGCTCTTGCAGCGCGTCGAAGCGTTCGCGTGCCTGCGCTTCGGTCGCGCCGAGCACCGGCACCAGTCCCGGGAGAATCCGGATGGCCCGCGGGTCCCGGCCCGCGGCAGCGGCAGCGCTCCGTACCCCGGTGACGAATTCCCTGGCCGCGGTCGCGCTCAACTGGGTCGTGTAGATCGCCTCGGCGTGCGCGGCCGCGAACGCCTTGCCCTGCGGCGACGCGCCGGCCTGCACCAGCACCGGACGTCCTTGCGGCGACCTGGTGACGTTCAGCGGACCGGCGACGGCGTAGAACTCGCCGCGGTGGTCCACCGCGTGCACCTTGTCCGGGTCGGCGAAGCGGCCACCCGCCTGATCCCCGATGACGGCGTCGGCTTCCCAGCTGTCCCAGAGCTTCTGGGTCAACTCCACGAATTCCGCGGCCCGCCGGTAACGCTCGTCGCGCTCGGGCAGGGACTCGATGCCGAAATTGCGGGCGGCGTTCGGTTCGAACGTGGTGACGACGTTCCAGCCCGCCCGTCCGCCGCTGGCGTGGTCGAGCGAGAGGATGCGCCTGGCGAGGTTGTAGGGCAGGTTCAGCGATGTGGTCGCCGTCGGGATCAGCCCGATCCGTTCGGTCGATACGGCCAGCGCCGAGGTCACCAGGATCGGGTCGAGCGTCGCGGCGGGGGCGCGGGCGATGCCCGGCTGCTGCACGGGAATGTCCGGGAACAGCAGTCCGTCCAGCGCGCCGCGCTCGGCGACGGTGGCCACGTGCTGATAGTGCTCGAGCCGGATGAACGCGTCGGCGGGCAGGCCGGGCTCGCGCCAAGCCGCGGGGTGGTAGCCGGAGCTGCCGACGTTGACGAAGAAGTGCAGGGTGCGGGTCATCAGGCGGCTCCTTCCGCGTGGGGGCGGGTGTGTCCGGGGACGGGCAACCCGAGATGCCCACGCAATGTGGTGGTCTCGTACTCGGTGCGCAGCACGCCGCGCCGCCGCAGAATGGGCACCACGCCGTCGACGAAATCGTCGAATCCGTCCGGCAGCACGTCGGGCATCAGGTTGAAGCCGTCGGCGATGCCTTTGTCCACCCAGTCGACGATCGCGTCGGCGATCTGTTCCGGTGTGCCGGTGACGATGCGGTGGCCCGCGCCGCCGCCGAGCTCGCGCAGCAATTGGCGCACGGTGAGGTTGTCCCGGCGAGCCAGCCCGAGCGCGATCTTGTAGAAGGTCTGCGAGCCGCCGGCCCGATCCGGTTCGGGCAGCAGATGCCACGGCAGCGGCGCGTCCAGCCGTAGCGCCTCGCGGTCCACGCCGAGCTGGGCGGCCAGCCGGTTCAGCGCGTAGTCCGGCGGTACCAGTTCGTCGAGCAGCTCCCGTCGCTGCGCGGCCTCCCGCTCGGTCGAGCCGAGCACCGTCGACAGACCCGGCAGGATCAGCACGTCCTCCGCGCGGCGGCCCAGCGCCACCGCGCGCGATTTCACGTCGCGGTAGTACTCACCGGCCTCCTCCTCGGTCTGCGCCGCCGTGAAGATCACCTCGCCGACCCTGGCGGCCAGCCCGCGGCCGTCGCTGGACGCGCCCGCCTGCACCACCACGGGTTCGCCCTGCGGGGACCGCGGCACGTTGAGCGGACCGGCCACCCGGAAATGCGTGCCGCGATGATCGACGGGATGGATCTTGTCCGGATCGGCGAAGCGGTGCGCGGACTTGTCGCCGACCAAAGCGCCGGGCTCCCAGCTGTTCCACAACGCGCGCACCACGGCGACGAACTCCGCGGCGCGCTGGTAGCGGGCCCCGTGCTCGGGTTCCTCGTCGAACCCGAAGTTGCGGGCGGCGTCCGCTCCCGCGGTGGTCACCACGTTCCAGCCGGAGCGGCCCCCGCTGAGCAGGTCGAGCGAAGCGAAGCGGCGGGCCACGTCGTAGGGGTGGTTGTAGCTCGAGGAGAGCGTGGCGATCAACCCGATGCGGCTGGTGGCCGCGGCCACCGCGGCCAGGATCACCGAGGGCTCCAAGCTGTTGAACGGCCGGTACCGGATGTCCTCCCGGATGGCAGGGCCGTCGGCGAGGAAGACGGCGTCGAACCGGGCCTCCTCGGCCCGCCGGGCGATCCGCACGTAATGGTCGAGCCCGAAGCTCGCCACCGGGTCCGTCCCCGGGAAACGCCAGGAGCCGCCGAAGACGCCGGCGTTGAGGATATTGACGTTCAGGTGCACTTGCCGTCGGCTCATGGTCGCTCCACTGCTCGGCCCGCCGCCAGCGCCGTGCGACCCAGGTCGGCCAGCACGAAATCGCTCTGCGGGAAATGGATTCGCCCCACCAGGGCGTCGCGGTGGTGGCGTTCGAGGGGGTTGCGGCGATCCAGCCCCGGGTTCCCGGTCAAGTCGAGCGCGGACTCGGTGACCCGGATGGCGGTAGTGGTCGCGACATGTTTGGCCAGCGCGGGCAGCGCGCCCGCCGGTTCGCAGGCCAGGCTGGCGACCGCGTGGCGCAGCAGCGCCCGGCTGGTCTGGATCCACGCCTCGATCTCCCCGACGCGGTCGTGGAAGCGCGGCACGGTGGCCAGGGAGGCGCCCAGCGCGGTCGGCACCCTGGTGTGCAGGTAGCGCACCAGCCAGTCGCGGGCGGCGACCGCGACGCCGTTGTAGTTGGCGGCCAGCAGCAGCGGCAGCGCCTGGCGGCCCGCGCGGCGCACCTTCGCCGTGCCGGTGGAGGGATCGCGCAGGTCGACGAGCCGGGCCTGCGGCACAACGGCAGCATCGAAGATCACCGACTGGGTGTCGGAGGCCCGCAGGCCGAGGTGGTTCCACGTGCGCTCCACTCGCCAGCCGGTCACCGACCGGTCCAGCAGGAAGGTCGCGATGCGCGGCTGCGGCTCCGCGGTGCTGGTCGTCACGGTGAACCAAGTCAGACCGGAAATGCCGGTGGCGTAGGCTTTCTCGCCGTCGATGCGCCAGTCGCCCGACGGCAGCCGGGTCGCGGTGGTCGCGGGCACGCCGCCGCGCGCCAGGCTGCCGAGTTCGCGCTCCACCGCGAGACCGTTGATCAGCGCGCCGTCGGCGGCGGCCGACCGCAGCACCAGCTCCTTCAACTCACCCGGCCACGGGCTGTCCGGGTGGAGCATGCCGAGGTGGTTCGTGAAGTTCCACTGCAGGATCAGGCCGACCGAGGGGTCGGCGGCGCCCACCCGCTCGATGAGTTCCACCGCTTCGGCGATGCCCGCGCCGCGCCCGCCGTAGGCGACCGGGACGGTCAAGGCGGGCGCGCCGATGGCGTGCAGCGCCTCGAACGCCGCGAACGGGAAGGTCCCGGCCCGGTCGTGTTCCTCGGCGCGCGCGGCGATCGTGGCCAGCACGCCGGTCAGCGCGTGCTCGTCCAGGCCGGTCGGCGTGGTATCGGCGGTCGTTGGCAATATTTCGGTCATGACGCGCTCGCGGCGCGCGGTGGCACACAATTCATGATTTCTCGGCAAACTCGTTCGCAAGGCGTGGCCGCAAGGGCCAGGAATGGAATACGGTGACGGAATTCCGGCGTCACCGGCGACAGCGGAACGGCATTGAACGTTTTGTGCCCCAACGTGTTTCACACTCTGTCACGGGGACTCCTTTCGTTCGCGCCGCCTGCGATCCCAGTATCGGAAGCGCGAAACCGGCGAACAAGGCAGTCGTCCTACGAGAATTGTTTAGTTTTTCTCGACGGTCCGGACGCGGTTCACGACGCCAATCGCTGCGGGCTGGCGAGGGTGCGCAGGGCGCGGATGGCGGCCGCGACCGCGGGACGTTCCAGCGACGCCTGCCGGTAGGTGACCCCGATCTGCCGTGTCCCGTTGGCCACCGTGCAGGCGATCAGGTGGCGGTGCTCGTCGTCGACCGACATCTCCGGCACGATCGTGACGCCCAGCCCGTACTCGACCATCTCGGCCATTCCGGCGAAGCTGCCGCTGCGGTGCTCGATGCGGGGTGCGAAACCGGCCTCGCGGCAGGCGTAGAGCACCGAGACGATCGACGGTGCGCCGTCGCGCGCGGCGATCCAGTCCGCGTCCCGGACCGCCGCGAGTCCGTGCTGGCGGACCCACTCCCGTACTCCGTCCGGCGCCAGTAGCACCAGCGGGTCGCCGAACAGGAATTCCGAGCTCAGGCCGAGCGGCAGGTCGCGGGCGCGGAAGGAATAGGCGTAGGTGATGGCCAGATCCACCTCCTGCAGCCGCACCGCGGGCACCGAGTCCACCGGCATCAGGTCCACCACCCGCACCCGCAGATTCGGGTACTCCGCGCGCAACTGCGCCGCCGCGGGCAGCGCCAGCCGCGACTGCGCGGTGCGGAACGTCGCGAGGGTCAGTACCCCGGTGACCTTCTCGGCGGTGGCGGCCACCGCGCTCTCGGCCTCCTCCAGCGCGGCGATGATCCGCGAGGTGTGGTCGACCAGCACCCGGCCCGCCGGGGTCAGGCGCAGCACCCGGCCCTCCCTGCGGGTCAGCACGGTGCCCACTTCGTCCTCGAGGATGCGCAACTGCTGCGACACCGCCGAGGTCGTGATGCCGTGCAGCTCCGATACCGCGGTCATGGTCGTGCGTTCGGCCAGATCCCGCAACAGGATAAGACGCCGGATGTCGTACACGACTGCCTCGCTTTCGCTGCCTGTTCCGGATCATGATCATCGGCCTCGGCAACGGTGGAGGAAATGCTTACGATCAGAACGATTCTGTGCGGGATCAAGTCGGTGACAGCGCGCCCACGGGCAAAGGGGTTTCCGGCTTACGCGCGGGCGCCCCGGGGACCGCCGCCAGCAGCAGCCGCGTGTATTCCACCGACGGCTCGGCGAAAACGGCCGCCACCGGACCCGTTTCCACGATTCGCCCGCCACGCATCACCGTGACGTCGTCGGCGATCAGCCGCACCACGCCGAGATCGTGGGTGATGAACAGGTAGGTGAGCCGTTGCTCATGCTGTAGATCGACCAGCAATTGCAGGATCTGCGCCTGCACCGACACGTCCAGCGCCGAGACCGCCTCGTCCAGCACCAGCATCCGCGGTCCGGCGGCCAGGGCACGGGCGATCGCCACCCGTTGCCGCTGCCCGCCGGACAGTTCGGCGGGCCTGCGACGCAGGTGCGAGCGGTCCAGCGCCACCGCGTCCAGCAGTTCGGCCACGCGCTGTCGTCGCCGGGCACGGTCGGACAGCAGCCCGAGCGATACCAGCGGCTCCGCGATGATCGTCTCGACGTCGAACTTGGGATCCAGGGAGGAATACGGGTTCTGGTAGACGAACTGGATCCCGCGCCGGATCGGCCGCGACCGCCTGCGGGACAATCCGCTGATCCGCTCGCCGTGCAACAGGACCTCCCCGGTGTCCGGTGCGGTCAGTCCCACCGCGATCCGGGCCAGCGTGGACTTGCCCGCGCCGGACTCGCCGACCACCGCGTGGGTCGATCCAGCGACGACGTCCAGGGAGATGTCGTCCACCGCGCGGACCTGCCCGCCGAAGGTCTTGGCCACCGCGCGCACCTGGAGCACGACCGAGCCGCGGTCGGGTGTCCTGCGGGCCGGGGCGCCGGTCGGCGTGAGCGGTTCGCTGTGCCGGGAGGGCGCTGCGGCGACCAGCTCGCGGGTGTACGCGGTGCTCGGCGCGGCGAGGATGCCCGCGGTCGCGCCCTCCTCGACGATGCGCCCATCGCGCATCACGATCAACCGGTCCGAGCGCTCGGCGGCCACGCCCAGGTCGTGGGTGACCAGCAGCACCCCGAGCCCGAGTGTGGCGCGCAATCGCGCCAGATGGTCCAGGATGACCTGCTGCACCGTCACATCCAGTGCCGAGGTCGGTTCGTCGGCCACCAGCAGGGCGGGGTCGTTGGCGAGGGCGATCGCGATCAGCACCCGCTGCTTCATGCCGCCGGACAGCTCGTGCGGATACTGTCGGTACACCCGCTCGGGATCGGACAATCCCGCGAGTTCCAGCTTCGCGACGGCCAGCTCGCGGGCCGCGGCGCCGTCGACGCGCCGATGCAGCCGCAGTGCCTCGCCGACCTGGGTCCCCACCCGCTTGACCGGGTTCAGCGAGGTGCCCGGGTCCTGCGGGACGAATCCGACGAACGGGCCGCGCAGCCGCGCCAGCCTGCGTTCCCGCCACCGCGCGACGTCCTGGCCGTCGAGTTCCAGCGCCCGCGCTCGAACCAGGGCCGAGTCCGGCAGCAGCCGCAGCGCGGCGTGCACGGTGGTGCTCTTGCCCGAGCCGGATTCGCCCACGATGGAGACGAATTCGCCGGGGCGCACGGCCAAGGACACCCCGTCGACGGCGTAGCCGTGCGCGGACCGGTAGCGCACCCGCAGGTCGTCGACGCGCAGCAGCGGTTCGTTCGTGCCCATCACGATTCTCCCAACGATCGGCCGATCCTGTTGGCCGACAACACGACCACGGCGATGAGCACGCCGGGCAGGATCGAAATCCACGGATAGGTGGCCAGGTAGTCGCGGCCCTCGGCCACCGCGAGACCCCACTCCGGCTGCGGTGGCGGCGCGCCGTAGCCAAGGAAACCGAGCGCGGCCACGGCCAGCACGGCGGAGCCGCACTCCAGCGCGGCCAGCGCGAGCACCGCCGATACCGAGTTCGGCAGCACGTGCCGCAGCACCACCCGCCCGAAACCCGCACCGGACCCGTAGGCGGCCTCGACATAGTCGGAGGCGGCGACCTTCAGCACCTGCGCCCGCATCACCCTGGCGAACGCCGCGATCGCCGAAACACCCACGGCGACGGCGATGTTCACTGTGCCGTAGCCGAGCGCGGTGACCACCGTCATGGCCAGCAGCAGGCCGGGGATGGCCAGCAGCACGTCGACGCAGCGCATGATCACCGCGTCGATCCGGCCGCCGACGAAGCCGCTGAACAGGCCGATCGCGGCGCCGATGAGGAAACCGAGCGCGACGGCGAGCAGCGTCGCGCTCACCGTGGTGGAGGTGCCGTAGATCGCGCGGGCCAGCAGATCGCGTCCGAGCCGGTCGGTGCCGAACGGATGGGCCGGGCCGGGTGGGGCGAAGCTGACCGACGAGTCGCCCTCGAGGGGGTCGTGCCCGGTGAACCAGGACGGCAGCACCGCCCAGGCCAGCACCACGCCGACGACCAGCCAGGCCAGCGTCAGCCCGGGGGCGGCCGCGGCGGCCAGCAGCAGCCGCCGCGGCCACCGGGTCACGGTGCGAGCCGTTGCGGTCGGCGCGCTCATGCGGTCACCTCCTGCCCGTTCGGCCGCGCGGTGGACGCCGGGGCCTGCGCCCTGCGCGCCGCCGGGCGCAACCGGCTGCGCAGGCGCGGGTCCAGCAGCGGATACAGCAGATCCACCACGAAGTTGACCGCGACGAACACCAGCGCCGCGAACACCACCACCGCCTGCACCAGCGGCACGTCCTGGGTGCGCACCGCGGTCTCGGTGAGCCTGCCGAGACCGGAGCGGGAGAACACCGTCTCGACGATCACCGCGCCCGCGAGCAGATTGCCGAAGGTCACGCCCGCGATGGTCAGCGCGGGCAGTGCCGCGTTCCGCAGCACATCGCGCACCAGCACCCACAGCCGCGTCGCGCCCTTGGCCACCGACACGGTCACGTAACCGGAGCGCAGGCCGCCGGTGACGTTCTCCAGCAGCAATTGGGCGATCGGCGCCGCGACGGGGATGGCGAGGGTCACCGCGGGCAGCACCAGCGCCGCGAAGCCGTCGTTGCCGATGGGCGGGAACCAGCCGAGCTGGAACGAGAACACCTGCAGGATCGCCGATCCCACCAGGAACACCGGCACCGACACACCCGCCGCGGGCAGCGCGGCGAACAGGCCGCTCAGCCACCGCACGCGCGTGTAGGCGGAGATCAACGTGACCGCGAGCGCCAGCAGCACCGCCAGGACCAGCGCGCAGGCGGCGAGCAGCGCGGTCTGCGGCAGCACCGACACGATCAGCGGCCACACCTGCTCGCCGGTGCGGGTGGATGCCCCGAAGTCACCGCGGGCGGCCGCGAACAGCCGGTTCAGGTATTGGCCGAGCAGATCGTGGTCGAGTCCGTAGTACTCCCTCGCGTTCTGCTTGTCCTGCTCGGTGACGAGGTCACCCTGGGTGGGGTCGAACAACAGATCCACCGCGTCGTAAGGCAGCACGTAAAGCAGCACGAACGTCACGGTGTACGCGCCCCACACCACGAACACCGCTTGGCCGAGTTTGGCCAGCACATAGCGGAACATCGGTTACCTCGGCTCGATCCAGGTGTCGTAGAAGACGTTGCGCGACTGCGCCTCGTAGCCCACGTTGTGCACCTTCGGATTCGCCGCGGTGACCTGGGCCGGGTTGTACACCGGCACGGTGAGCACCTGGTCCTCCAACAGGAACCGTTGCGCCGCCTGGGCCGCGGCCGCCCGCCGCTGCGGGTCGATGGTCTTGCTGACCGCGCCGAGCGTGTCGATCGCCTGCTGGTAGACCGGATCGCCCTGGGCCAGCTTGGCCATGTTGCCGAACTGCGGCGAGTACACCTGTTCGAGCACCGCGACGTCCGCGCGGCTCTGGTTGGCCACCTGGATGTTCCAGCGCTGCGGCTGGGTGATGGCGGCCTGGTAGTCCGGGATCGGCAGCACGTTCAGCTTCAGGTCGACGCCGATCTTGCGCAGGTCCTGCTGGATCAGCTCGTAGGCAGGCTTGTTGTTCACCAGGTTGTTGATGCCGATCAGCGCCAGTTCCAGCCTGCGGCCGTCGCGGTCGACGCGGATGCCGTCGGCGCCCCTGCGCCAGCCCGCGTCCTCCAGGATCTGCTCGGCCCTGCGCTGGTCCTGCTTCAGTGTGCCGGAGAAGTCGACGTAGCCCGGCACCCGTTCGGACAGCACCGAACTGGACACCTTGTAGCTCGGAGTGAGCACGGTCTTGCTCAGCGCGTCGCGATTCCAGGCCAGCTTGACCGCTTCGCGCACTGCGCGGTCGTTGGTGGGGAACAGGTCGGTCTTGAAGTCGAAGGCGATGTCGCGACCGGGAATGAGCTGCGGCACGATCCGGTAGCCCTCGCGGGTCAGCGGCGCCTCGTCGGTGTTGTTCACATCCAGGATCGCGTCCACCCGGCCCGCTCGTAGCGCTCCGGTGCGCACACCGGCCTCCGGGATCACCGAAATCTCCACCGCGTCCAGATACGCCTCGCCGTTGTGTTTACGGCTGGCAGGCGCCCAGTTGTACCCGGAACGCTTCTTCAGCACCGTCTTCTGCTGGTAGACGTGCTCGGTGACGGTGAAAGGCCCGGTGGTGACCAGATTCTGCGGCAAGCTGCGCTGCTCTTTGGGCAGCTGCAGGGTGGTGTGCCCGAGGATGCCGGAGAAGTAGAGCGAGAGCGCCTGCAGGAAGCCCGCATTCGGGCGGGTGAAGGCTACCTCGACGGTGCGCGGGTCGAGCACGCGGGTGCCGGAGTAGCCGACCCAGTACGCGGTCACCGGCACGATGCCGAGTTCCTTGTTGCCGAAACCGAGCAGGTCGAAGTTCTCCTTCACCGAATCCGCGGTGAATTTCGACCCGTCGCTGAAGGTGACGTCGTCGCGCAGATGGAAGGTGAATCGGGTGAGCTCGGGATCGATGTCCCATGAGGTGGCCAGCCACGGTTCGATGGCGCCGGTCTCGGGGTTCTGGTAGGTCAGCTTGTCGGTGATATTGCTGGTGATCAGCGATTCGGGGTAGGAACTGCCCGAATGCGGATCGAGGTTGGCCGGTGCGTCCAGCACCGCGAACCGCAATGTCCCGCCCGCGACCGGCGTGCCGCCGTCGCCGCCGCCCGCGACCCGGTTGGCCGGCGCCGCGCATCCGGCCAGCGCCGCGGCGGTGATGGTGACGGCGATGAGCGCCGCCGCCCTCGAGAACCTGCGTGATGACATCTGACAAACTCCTGACGAGTGGCCGTCCCCTTGCGGCGAATGCCGTGGGTGGCGAAGTGGTGGCCGAGAACCCCGGGAACAAACCGTCCGGGGCGGCGCGCGAAGTGGTTTCGCGTCAGCGACAACAGTCGGCGAACGCCTGCCGCACCGCCGAGCGCGTGGACAGCGCGAATCGCATGGTCACGCTCCTTCACCGCTCGACGGACAGCGGACCGCACCGGCGATCCACAGTGCAGTCTGCACAGCGCCGGTAGCCGGAACAACCAAGCTCGTCTTCGAGAATCGTTCAGTTTTCGTGAAACCAGGAATGCCCGGTCTCCGCACGGTGGAACGGGATCACCGTGTGGTCCAGCGCCCGGCCGGTTCCCCGCTCACACAGCCGCGTGAGCATCACACCCCGGACCGGCCCATGCCGGAGTGCATGCCGAGAATCTCGCGGAATCTATTGAATACGACGTCAACTTCAAGTAGCGTGCCGACCACTGACGGTGACCCGCGTCACATCAGGTTCGTTTCTCACCCTGGAGATAGGTATGACTCCGAATTCGGATTCCGGCAGCCCGGACCAGAAGAAATTACGGCGCCTCATGGCCGCTGCCCTGGTGGGCAGTTCGATCGAATGGTACGACTTCTTTATCTACGGAACAGCCGCTGCCTTGGTATTCGGCAAGCTGTTCTTTCCCCATGCGTCGCCGCTGATGGGCACCTTGCTGTCCTTCAGCACCTTCTGGGCGGGCTTCATCGCCCGGCCACTGGGCGGACTGATCTTCGGGCACATCGGCGACACCTTCGGCCGCAAGCCGGCACTGGTCTCGTGCCTGATCTTGGTCGCCGCATCCACCTGCACGATCGGCCTGCTGCCCACCTCCAAGACGATCGGCGTGGCCGCGCCGATTCTGCTGGTGGCATTGCGGTTCCTCCAGGGCATCGCCGTGGGAGGCCAGTGGGGCGGGGTCACCCTGCTGCTCACCGAAACCACCAAGCCGAACCGCAAGGGCCAAGCGGGCACCTTCGGCCAGATGGGCGTGCCCTTGGGCCTGCTACTGGGAACCGGCGCGTTCCTTCTGGTCAGCGCATACGTCAAGGGTGCCGACTTTCTGAGCTGGGGTTGGCGTATCCCGTTCCTGGCCAGCGCCGCGCTGTTCCCGGTGGTGCTGTTCATCCAACTCCGCATCGAGGACTCCCCCGAGTTCCGCCGGCTGCAAACCAAAGCCGCCGTGGCCTCGACCGCGGTCGCGCAGGCCCCGATTCTCGAAGTACTGCGCACGCGCTCGAAGCGGGTTCTGCTCGGCGCCGGGCTGTTGTTCGGAACAAACGCCATCTTCTACATCAGCGTCGCCGGTGTGCTCGATTACGGTGTGCGCGAACTCGGCCTGGCCCGCAACAGCCTGCTGGCCGTCTCTCTGCTCTCCTCGGCCATCGGAGTGCCCATCATCTATCTCGCCGGCTCGCTGTCCGACCGTGTGGGTCGCCGCCCATTGATACTGATCGGGGCAGCGCTCATGGCGCTGTGGGCATTCCCCTTCTTCTGGCTGGTGGGTAGCGGCTCACTCACGGCGATCATGATCGCAACCACTGTCGGCAGCGGCATCGGCTCCGGGCTGGTGTACGGCCCGTTGGCGGCGTATCTCGCGGAACTGTTCGAGCCCCGAATCCGCTACTCCGGCATAACGCTGTCCTACCAGCTGGCCGCCATCCTGGTCAGTGGTGGCACGCCCTTCCTCATGACCGCGCTGCTGGCGGCAACCGGTTCGACAGCGTCGGTCTCCGCCTTCCTCATGGTCATGGCGCTGTGCACGCTCGGCTGCGCATGGGCACTGCCGGAAACCGTGTCGGCCGGTCAGCCCGCGACAGCCGGCGGGAACGCCTCCGTCTCCGTGCCGTCCTGATCAGCGTCGTCTGATCAAGCTGCGTAACTGTCAATAGGTTTCACGAAAACGCCACCACTGGGCGTTGGCCTGCCGCATAGTTGTAAACGCTCACGTACCTGACTTATACGCGAGCGTTTACAACTTCAGGTTCATGATCAGAGACTTTCATGAGGACGAGAACATCCGCCGCGGCGGCCGGCGCTGCTGCCATCACAGCCCTGGCCGTTGGAACCGCAGGCGGATTCCCCGGAACGGCCCACGCCGACGGCGCGCCCGGTGGGGATACGCCGGTGGTGATCACAGTCGACACCGCTGCGGACGAAACCGCAGCCGGTCCCGGAAGTGGATTGTGCCGCATGGCTTCTGGCACCTGCACCCTGCGCGCCGCGGTGCAGGTGGCCAATGCCCGTCCGGGCAGCACGATCGTGGTGCTGGTCGGCCGCTATGTTTTGGCGATACCGCCCGACCCGCAGAAAGTGCAGGGCCGCAACGCCGATCCGACCACGGGAGACCTGAACCTCACCGCGCCGACCGTGCGGAACTCCGCCATCAGGGCGAACATCTCCGGTATCGCATCGGCCAACTGCGCGACGGCGTTCGCGCGGTTTGTCTCCGAGGGGGGCGACACCAGCGACGACGCTTCCTGGGAGCTCACCGGGGCAGGCTACAGAGTCGTGTCCTAGTCGGCAGGCGTACCCGCCCGAGTAATGCGCGGTGAATGTACATCACCGCGTCCTCGAGCGCGAGCAAATCCCCGCCGTCACGCAAGATCCAGCGCACGGCCTCGTTGGTCGCATCGGTCACCGCCAGATATGCACGAGACCCGGCCACGGCGGTCTCCAAATAGAACGAGCCGGGCAAACGACGGTTCCCCACGCAACAGGGTGAGATACGCCCGGATCCCGCGCCGGAGGGCCTCGAGTGGCTCCACCGGTTCGGAGAGCACCTGCCTCATCACCTGCTCCAGATGATCGATCATCAGATCGCGACCCGTCTCCGCTGCGGCGAGAAAGCACGCCTCTTTGTCCGGGAAGTGCTGATAGAACGTCCAGCGCGAAACCTTCGCCGCGGCAGCGATATCCGCGACCGTCGCAGTGAGATAGCCGCGATCCGCGACAACGACGGTCACACCGAACAACAGCCGCTGACGCTGCGACCCCGTCACCAGATCACGAGCGAGGCTGTGCGGCCCGTGCGGCAAGGTCGTCAGAGTCGGTTCCAGCAACTTTCTGCGTCGCACCCACATCTTCCATATCAGAGTGCGCGCACGGCTCGGCACAGACTTCACGAGCCGGGTGACGCAGGGACGACAGGCCTGTCCTGCCGACACCTGCGTCACACCCATCAAGGCGCGGGGAGACCTCGACGGCGTAAGCCGCCCAGCTCACCGACGGGCAACCGCTCCCCTGTCCGCCGGATCGTTCAGGCCTGGCAGCGACTTCCAGTCGATCGCCCGCTTCAGGATCTTTCCGGTGGCGCCCTTCGGCAACTGGTCCACGAACGCGAACAGGTGTGGAACCTTGTATGCCGACAGCTGCTCCTTGGCCCAACTCCGCAGTTCATCCGGTGTCGGCTCCGCTCCGGGCGCCAGGGCGATCACCGCGGCGACCTCCTCGCCGTAGTGCTCGTCGGGCACACCGATCACCGCCGCTTCGACGATATCGGGGTGCCCGTACAACACTTCCTCGACTTCACGGGGATAGACGTTGTAGCCGCCCCGGATGATCATGTCCTTGGCCCGGTCGATGATGTAGACATAGCCGTCGTCATCGACCTTGCCGAGATCCCCGGTGGCGAGCCAGCCGTCGCGCAGGTCGGATGCGGTGGCCTCCGGCCGGTTCCAGTATCCCCGCATGATCGTCGGACCGGACAGGTACAACTCGCCTACCTCACCGGGAGCGAGTACCGAGCCCGAGGCGTCCCGGACTTCGATTCGCATGCCGGGCAACGGAAGACCCACAGAACCCACCCTCGGGTCCTTCCCGACGGGGTTGAACGTCGCTATTCCCGACGATTCGGTAAGCCCATAGCCTTCCATGATCTCGCAGCCGAACCGGGCGCGAAAAGCTCGGATGACCTCCCCCGGGAGTGAGGCACCGCCCGACGAAGCCATCCGCAGACTCCCGAACTGCTCGGGCCCGAAGTCCCCTCCGGCGTGCAGCATCGCGTTCCACATCGTCGGGACACCCGACATCAGGGTGATCTCGTCCGCGCGCACCATCTCGAGCATGCGGCCGGGATCGAACCGCGACAGCAGCGACAGCGACGCACCCAAGTGCAGAGCGGTATTCATGACGACCGACTGTCCGAATACGTGGAACAGCGGCAGCGCGGTGCCCATCCGCTCCTCGCTCGTCACCCCGAGGTAGTCGATCAAGATCGTCGACGCGGCGTGCAGGTTGGCGATCGTGAGCTCTACGCCCTTCGGCTTGCCAGTGGTGCCGGAGGTATACAGCAGAACCGCGACATCATCCGGGGCGAGATCGACGGGTTCGGACAGCGGCTCCGTCCGATCACGCTGCGCGCCCGGCTCGAGCACCCAGAGCGGGAGTCCGCGCTCCCGCGTGGCCGTCTCGGCCGATGTCGTCGCCTCGTGCCACGCGATCACCAGGCGTGCCGTGGAATCGTCGAGGACATAACCGATTTCGGCTCCGGTCGCCATCGTGTTCATGGTGATGACGACGGCGCCGACGAGGTGCGCACCCAGGTAGGCAACAACGAATTCGGGGACGCTCGGGGCCACCAGCAGTACGCGGTCGCGACTGTCGATCCCGGCGGCACGCAGTGCACCGGCGAAGGCCGCCACCGAGTCCTTCAGCCGGCCATAGCTCCATTCCTCGCCCTGCGCCCTGATCGCGATCGCCTCGGGCCGATCGAGCGCGTTCTTCCACATCGGACCGGCGACGTTGACCATCCGATTCCTCCTTCTGGCCTAGCTGGTAATCCCCCTCGCACCGTAATTGAACTCGGCGTCAAGTTCAATAACTGTCCAAAGGGAAATCTGCGACAACCGCATCGGCAAGGAAACCGTGTGATGCGACCAGAACAGCCGCTAACGGTCGCACCGGGACTGCGCCGGTATTTCCGGTGACGACGCGGTCCCCGGCCAGTTCACTCAGCTCGCGGCCTCGTCGATTTTCAACGCGTCGGCCCGCAGGCGGGTAGCCGTTCGAACGAGGTCGTCCAGCGAGGTTTCCTCTTCGAGGGCACGCCTCGAAGTAGGCACGGTTGCTCGCCTCGATGACCGCTACCGGAGAGGCCTCGTCCGCACTCCAGCCGAGGTTCGGCAGCTTCGTGGCGGCGAAGTCTTCATGAAAGCCCAGACCCTGCCCAGCCGGCGAAACCGGCTGGGCAGGGTTGGCGTCACTTCGCCGGGGCCGGGGCCGGGGCCGGCATCGGCTGGTTGATCGTCGTGAAGTACTGGACTGCCGCCATGATCGCGACCGGAGCGGTGACGAGAATCTGGCCTGCCAACGTCCCCAGCGCGCCGAGGGCCATGATTCCGCCCACACATCCGATGGCGGCTGCCGGAATGAAGCCTCCGAACAAGCCGATAATCGCCGCGGAAGCGACGGTCGCCCCGGCGATCCCGCCCAGCACGCAACCGACCGCCGCGCCGCCGATGCCGCCGACGGCGGTACCGATCGTCGCGCCCATGAGGATCGTGGAGGACAGTCGCGCCCAAGCGGCTTGTTCCCGGTCGTACTGGGTCTTCCAGGGAGCCTGGTCTTCGTAGGGCAGCGCCACCGGCTTGTAGGCGGCGTGCTCGAGGTCGAACTGCGGCGTCAAGGTAGCAGTGCGGTCGCGGATATCGGCGGCGATCGGGAAGACGAAATCATCGACCCGGAAAGACAATTCCGAACCCGCCACCACAGCACCGCCGGGGGCCTTGATCTTCAGCACCCCCTCTTCGACGGCAATCGAGCCGGCCGCGAGATCGATCACCGATGACCGCTCTCCGACCGATACCTTGTAACCGACCGCCGCGGTATCGGCCGGTGCCGCCGATACCGTTCCGGCGGTTATGCCGAGCGTCGAGACGAGCAGCGACGCTGCTGCAATCGTTTTCCTCATCTTTTTCCTTCTTCTTTGTGCCTCGAACCAGACGTTCGAGAGACTGCGAACACGCACGGGTGCGATTCGATTCGGTTCCGCCGACGAAACCGTCTCCGACCGCTCCCGCGCATCGCGCCCGACTCCATCCACATCAGATGGAATCGAGGAATTTCACCAGCGCCTCGTTGACTTCCGCTGGTCGCTCCTGCTGAATCCAATGGCCGGCGCCTGCGATCACAATGTTTTCGCGCAGATCCGCGAGGACCGATGTCATCGTTTCGGCCGGCATGAACATGCGAACCGCATCTTTGGAACCGGTCAGGAAAAGCGACGGCTGAGTGATGACGTGACCGTCGAGCGGGGCCGTGAGCTCCCAATTCCGGTCCATGTTCCGGTAGTAGTTCAGTCCTCCACTGAAGCCCGTGTGCTCGAACGCGTCCACGAATACCTGTAGCTCGTCCTCCGACAACCACGGGGGACGCGGTAGTTCTCCGCTCGGCCGCCGTGCCAGCGCCTGCGGCGAGGGAGTGTCGTTATTGAGGAGTGTCCATCGAACGTCTTGCGCGAGCATGGCATCCGCGACTCCCGGCTCCTGGAACCAGCACATGTAGAACGAATCTCCCAGCCGGGAACGCAGAATCCCCAGCGGTGGAACCGGCGCGCGCGGCGCCGGTGGAACGCTCAGTCCAGCCACCGCCCGCACCCGGCCGGGATAGGCCAGTGCCATCTGCCAGACCACGGCGGCACCCCAGTCGTGTCCGATGAACACGGCATCCTCCACGCCGAGGGCGTTCAACAGTCCCACCAGGTCGGCGCAGATCGTCAATACGTCGTAGTCCTCGATCTCGGACGGCCGCGAGCTACCTCCGTAGCCGCGCATATCCGGGGCGATCACGCGATACCCGGCCTCGGCGAGGGCGAAAACCTGATGACGCCACGAGAATGCGAGTTCGGGAAATCCGTGGCAGAGGACAACCACCGGTCCCTCGCCATGATCGACGACCCGCAGTTCGATCCCGTTCGTGGCGATCCGCCGAGATCCGAGCGCCTGCCACGCCGCAACATCGACCGTCATCCGCACCTCCTCCTGCTCGAGCCTCGGCGCCCCGGTCACCGGCCGTCCCGGTACCGGGCGATCAGCTCGGCCGGGAAACCCAGATCGGCCTGCGCAACCGCCTTCGTCAGCGGCATGCCCAACTCGCCTAGACGCGAACACCCCTCCGATCCGATTGCTTCGTACGCGTACACGGCGAGCTGGTCAGTCCGGTCCTCGATCGATTGCCGGCGCCGCCGCCCTTCCTCGCAGAGGGCGAGTCCGGGCCCATCCAGAAGCCACCCGCGAGCACGCAACCGCTCGATGCCTGCGGCCCACTCCTCTTCGCTCCAGTACCGGCTGACGCGGAGGACTTCCGCGCTGATGGCCCCCGTCGCGGCATGCGTGATCAGCGCCTCCATACCATCGAGGCCTTCGGTGAACAGCAGCGCGACGTGTCCGTCGCCTCGGAATTCGCGCAGCAGAGTCTGCGCGTGCCACAGCACCAGGTGCGGAGCGTCCGGCCACGGCAGCTGCGCGTGTCCGGCGAACAGCGGACGTCCCTGAGGCCGATCGCAGGCCCGTTCCGCGGCACGGCGTGCGAGATCGGCCGCCTCCCGAACCGTTGGACCGTCGACGTCGTCGCCCCATGCTTGGCGCAGCGAGCGGTCGACGGCCTCGTACCGCGCCTCCAGGACGTGCCCAGGCGTGGCGGTGTGCCAGGCCGCGGGCAGCGCGGAGCGCACCGCCACCGGATTGAAGTTGAAGAATGTCGCGACGGCGACTTCCGCGGGTACCGGGCCCATCGCTGCCGAGCGGGGCGCGAAATATGTCGGGGCCCGCCCCTGCAAGCCGATTTCGGCATAGCACTCCTGCCCGTGCGGGCTGAAGTAGATCATCCCGTGAATCAGTTCGAGCGCACGGAAGGTGAGCCGGGCGGTCTCCGGCGAAACAGTGGACATCGTCATTCTTTCGAATTCGACTGGCAGAAAGGTCACGGAACTCATCGCCGCTCGCCGACCGGGCCGGCGCCCTCGCTTGCGGCGGGTGCGACACCGACCTCGCGAAGCGGCCTGCCCGCGACCAGAAGCCTGCGAGACAGATCGTTCACAGTCAGGAGTGGGGCCATGCGGTTCCCTCGATCGTCGTTGTTTCGGATCTGGGCTTCGACCCTCCCTCCGGCGGGCCGAACATTGAAGCTGAACTCAACATCAAGTTGTGACCTACGTCAAGTCTCGATCCGAAATCAACGTCATTTACGGTCCTGCCGGAACGGCGGAACCCCCCGGAGGCGCCGGTGTCGGCTGTCGCCCTACCCGCAGGACTCACGGGGGCTTCGACGACCTTGCCGGGGTCGACCCCGGCCGGTGGGCCGGGAGCTATATTGTCGAAGACGACGGTTCGCCGTTCGCCGAAAGTTCGAGTACCACCGTCTGGCACACCGGGCCTGCGACCGGTCACACGACACAGAAAATCACACAGAAATGACCGGAAAAGGCGGGAAATGATGAGCACCATTCAGCGCGGAGGTCGCCTGAAAGGTGCTTTGTGCGGCTCGGACGGGCCTGGCTCACAGCGGGGAGATGCGCAGCGCGTTGACCCATAACCGGGTTCCGATGCGCGTCAGTTCGTCCAGGTCGACCCTCAGATCCTCCGGTGCGCCTTCACCGGTCACGAAGTAGTCGAACGCGAGCCGACTGATCATCCCGGACAGTGCGCGCGAGGCCAACAGCGGATCGACCTCCGTGTCCGCGAGTCCCCGCGCCTGCAGGGACTCGATGCTGCGGGCGTTTCGCCGAACGAACGCCTCCGCGCGCCGCCGACGCAGTTTGCGGAACTCCGGATCGATGCTGGCTACCTGTTCGAGCAACGCCATCAGCTTGGCATTGCGCTTGTACGCCTCGAAGTACGCCCGGTTGCTCGCCTCGATGATCCCAGCAGGGTCGGCGTCGGGGTCCACATGCGGCATTCCTGGATGCATCATGTCTTCCTGCGCCAACTCGAGGACAGCCGCGAAGATCTCCTCCTTGCTGGAGAAGTACGTATAGAAGGTGCCGGACGAGCATTTGGCCTCTGTGGTGATGTCGACCAGCCGGGTGTCGAGGTAGCCCGAACGCTCGAACACCGTACGGGCAGCTGCGATCAAGGCCGAGCGCGTCCGCAATCCCCGACCGGTGGCCGGAAGCTCGCGCAGCAGCGCGGAGTTCGCCATGGACGGCGGCGGGCCCTCGTGTTCGTCCCCTGCGGTCGATCGTGACATGGGAACAGTTATAGCAACGCAACCATCGGAGCTCGCCAGATCATGCCGCGGCGAACCGCAGGCGACGTCGATCATTGCGGCGGAGCCACGGTTCAGGGCGAAGCCGATCACGACGATCCGGCCTTCGAAGGCGATGCACTCGGTCGACCCGCTGTAGGCGTCGCCGCCGACCGGGTCGAAAGCGATATCCGCGCCGTGGCCGCCGGTGAACTCCTCGACTGTTTGCACGAAGTCTTCGCTTGGTTCATCAGCGCGTACTCCGCGAACGCGCCGCTTGGCAGTGCGGTGGTGCCGACGACCCGATCACCGACCACGGCGCGTCCGACACCGGCTCCGACCGCGACGACCTCGCCGCAGAGCTCGACACCCGGAGTGAACGGCAGTGGCGGCTTGATCTGGTACTGGCCGCGACAGAGCAGCACGTCCGGGAAGTGGGCCGGAGCAGCCAACAGCTTCGCCCTGCCTGACCGTCACCGGCGGTCGGCTTGGCGACGTCCTCGAGCTTCAGGACGTCCCGCGGCTCGCCGAGTTCGTTGACGCGTCATACCTTCATAGAAGTTTCTCCTGATAAGTGTCGATGGCCGGGGATTCATATCCCCGCGGCATCGGCGATAACGATGGCCTTGTGGACCAGAGCATCGATGCGCTCGACGGTCGGGGTGCCGGCTGCCGCCTTGTTCGCGGGGGTGTCCATCGCCCGGCGCAGGACACCTTCGGCGATGATCGCCACCTTCCACAGACCGAGCGCGTGCCAGAACTTCAGCGCCTGCGGGTCCCGGCCGGTCTCGTCGAGGTACATCCGGGCGAGTTCGTCCCGGTTCGGGAATCCCGCGAGTGTGGAGACCGGGAAGTCTCCCCCCGTGTCCTCCCCCGGCTCGGGCCAGTAGGCGAGCATAGAACCCATGTCGGCCAACGGATCTCCGAGCGTGGACAGTTCCCAGTCCAGCACGCCGATGACCTCGCCGCTCGTGTGGGCGACGATCACATTGCGCAGGTGGAAGTCGCCGTGCACGAGCGCGAGTTCGGTCTGCTGGGGCACCGCGGCCATCAGCCTGCGGGTCAGATCGTCGAGTTCGGGCAATTCCCGGGTCTTGGACTTCTCCCACTGGCCGGACCACCGCGCGAGTTGGCGTCGCGCGTACGGCTTATGGCTCGCCAAATCGGACAGTCCGGTCCGCTCCAGGTCGACGGCGTGGATTTGCGCGAGGGCGCGCGGCAGGGACTCCGCGATCTCGCGACGCCGTCGCTGAGGTAGTGATTCCGCGATCTCCATCGTGTCGACGACCTGGCCGTCGATGAAGTTCATCAGCACCAACGGCACGTCGGAGATCGCGGAATTCTCCGCGACACCGAGGATCCGCGGTGCAGGGACGGAAGTGCCCGCGAGTGCGGACATGATCCGCGCCTCCCGCGCGACGTCGTGTGCCGAGGCCAACAGGTGCCCCAATGGGGGCCGGCGCAGCACCCAGCGCCGACCGGCGTCGTCCCGCACGAGGTAAGTGAGATTGGACTGACCGAGACCGATCCGGTGGAAGCCCAGCCGGCCGGCGAACTCGATCCCGAGGTCGCCGAACCAGCGGGTGACCGCCATCGGATCGATGCCGATCACATCTCGCGCCGAGGTCTCAGGCACCGAGCGTCGCTCCGTTCCGGTAGGGCACCACGTCGCCGAGCCGCTGGCCGCCGATGCCGCGCGAAGCGCCGGTGACGATCGCGGTTCTGCCGCTCAGATCCAGAAAAGACGCTCTGGCACGCGACTGCATGGGAGTCATGCTCAGATACCGTCCGGTCGCAGGTCGCGGTACTGGCGCAGTTCGCGGCGGGCGATAGCGCGCTTGTGCACTTCGTCCGGGCCGTCGGCCAGGCGCAGGGTCCGCAGGTGTGCGTACGACATGGCGAGCGGGAAGTCGTCGGTGACGCCCGCGCCACCGTGCACTTGGATGGCCCGGTCCACGATCTTCAGCGCGATGGCCGGGGCGGCGACCTTGATCGCGGCGATCTCGGTCTGTGCTTCCTTGTTACCGACGGTGTCTATCAGATATGCGGCCTTGAGGGTGAGTAGCCGGATCATCTCGATGTCGATGCGCGCTTCGGCGATCCAGTCCTGGATGTTGGCATTGTCGGCGATCGGCTTGCCGAACGTGACGCGCGACTGGGCGCGCTTGCACATCAGTTCCAGCGCGCGCTCGGCCGCGCCGATGGCGCGCATGCAGTGGTGGATGCGACCGGGGCCCAGCCGGGCCTGGCTGATCGCGAAGCCCTCTCCCTCTCCTTTGAGGAGGTCCTCGACCGGAACCCGTACGTCCTTGAAGTCGATCTCGGCGTGACCTTCTCGGTCGGCGTAACCGAAGACCGGCAAGTTGCGCAGCACGGTCACACCGGGTGCGTCGATCGGTACCACCATCATCGACTGCTGCCGGTGCGTCGGGGCGGCCGGTCTCGATGATCTCCACGGCAGCGGCATCCAGCCGATGCCGCGCTTCGGTCACCGACACCACGTACGGGTCTGGACCTCCACCGGGGACCGCGCCACCGAAGCCCGCACCGTAGCTGATGTAACTACGTTGCACCAGGCCGGAAGCGCCTGTCAGGACCGGGGCGATGAACGCACCGACGACGCCCGTATCGGCGAGCGGGTCGGCGGCCGGGGACGACTGCCCGGTGCCCTGGACACCGAGTACATACATGGCGGGGCAGCCGGGGCCGATAGGTACCGCGACAGCCGGGGTGCTTCCGGTGGCCACGCCGAGCGCTGCCGAGGCAGCGACCGCGGCGGCGATAGTGCGCATACGGCTTCTCATGGAGACGGTCATGGCTGCCCGACCCCCACCCCAGCGCCGAAGCCCGCACCGACAGTCCCTGCGGCCACAGCGCCGATCGTCGCAGCAGGAAGCCCAGCGATGGCCGCCCCCGCCGCAGCGCCGGCGGCGGCTCCCAGCGCGGTTCCAGCGACCCCGGAGGTCACTTCGCCGATGATCGGGATCGGTACCACGGTTCCCAGCGCGGCCCCTGCGATGCCGCCGACCGTGCCGCCGATGAGACCACCGACAACCGCGCCCGCGACAGCTGCTGGGGCACCGGTGACCGCGGCGCCGACAGCGCCACCGATCCCGGCGCCGGCGAGGGTGGCGCCGCTGACGCGGTCTGAGCGGCCGGCCGGGATTCCGATCGAATCCAGCGCGGTCGCGACCTGCGCTTCGGCGTTCGCCGCGACATCGTTGATGACGTCTGCGTATTCCGGCGGCAACCACTCCGGGCGGGGAGCCTGCCACTGGCCGACCCGGATCGTGTTCTCTGGGGGTTCGATCGGCGCCACCGGTGCCACCGGTTCGGGCAGGTGCAACTCTTCGATCCGGACCGGCTCCACCGGTGCCTCTGGTGGCGGCGCCGGACGCGACGGTGCAGTGTTGCGGACCTCCGGCGGCTGCGAGTAGTAGATCGGGGGCGTGGGCTCCGACGGTACGGGTCCCGGCTCGGGCTCCTGTGCCGGTGGAGGCGGCGGAGGCGGAGCGGTGGTGCCGGGCTGCGCCGGGCTGGTGACGCCGGGCTGATCAGCGATCGCGGCAAGGTTCTGGCTCGCCGTGGCGGTGCCTGCGGCGGCCATCATCATCGCCGCGGGCACCACGGCCGCCAAGATCGCCCGGCTACTGCGGCCGAGGCTGCTCGGGCAGTCTCGCCCGCAGCGCGCGTTGTTGTCGTGATCCTCGTGTACTGCGTCGTCACTATAGACGGCTCCAGTAAGTTGTCTGATCTTGCGCATGCCGAGTAAACCCCCGTCTGGTAGGTATGAAGAAGAATTCGAATCTTGGATTGCGCCTAGCGCGACTGTTCCGCCTCCGACCTCCCAGCAGCGAATCACTGCTGGGAGGCAGCATCTCGAGGCGAGACGGTCAGATGAACGGAAGGATGAGCGCCAGAGCCTGGCCTGCCACGGACAATCCGTTGGCGAGCACAGACAGGCCGGTATTCACCCATCCCAGAATGACCAATGGGTCCATTAGTTTCCTTTCAACGGTCGAACTTGCGTATCCATCAAAACCCCTGCTGTGCAGCAAAATCCAGTGTTTCGGCGCACCTAATTTGCGTTAACGCAGCCAGCGTTAACTTGCAAAGTGGGCGACAACCTGGGACGTTTCGAACCGTTTTACGCAGCCAGCGATAACCGAAATTCTTTGTACACCGGACCGTCTGACACAGGAACGACTCAAGTTCGCCACAGTGAGGTAGATATGTCGAGCCGCTGCAGCGCCTTACCGATCAGCGTGCAGGGGCGAACGATCGAAGCAGCAGGCGTCCGGAAGGCTCTGTTACAAGGGATAGCCGCAGCAGGTAGCGCGCATTGACGCGCGTACTGATGCAGTTCGGAGTCATGGCATCAACTGCACGTCCTCATACTGCTGACGTGAGCCATGAAAGGGCGGCCAACTATTGGAAACCGCGTTGTGGCGGTACAGGGCGGCGGCGTTGTCTCCGCCTATGAGTCGGACGTCGGCGATCGGCTGTTTGCGGTTTCGCAAGATCCGGCACCGAGCGGGAGCGCGGATGGCTGGCGGTCGACTGAATTGCTGCAGCGATGTCGCTTGCGGTCAGGTACCACGACCGACCGGCCTTATGACCTGGCAGACGTCCCTTCCGCAGCTGTTCTTCATACCAGCGTGTGGATTTCCGTAACGCTTGAGCGCCTGCCTCGACGGGATATGTCGGCTCAAGCGGCTGATTGTGGGCGCTGCACGCCGACGGGTCCACTGATCCGTTGTTTGCGTCCTCACTCATATCTCACACCTGCCTGACATTGTCGCCAGCACAGATACGGGCTCGAGATTTCGACGACGACGAACCGATGGGCGACTACGAGACTCGCGGACTTATAGTACCGGCGCAGCCGATACGAGTAACTCGATGAGATAGACAGTTCGCTGCTGCCCGGCCAGACCACGAACATCCGCGCTCGTCGCGAAGCGGCATTCGTTGGTGCACCCGGCAGCGCCGACAATGACTACCCACGTCATTTCTCACCGGAAGCAGCGTCTAGGCCACCTCGACGTTCGGTCCGCAGTATGGCACCGGAAGGGCGGTAAGCAGCAGTACGTCTCCGGTCTGACTGATCTCGGACATGGTGAGGCTATAGGACATCGCCTCGCCGGTATCGGGGTCGCGCCAGTGGAGTTGGTCACCGGTGCCCCGGCCGTAGGAGATGCTGATGCTGCTGGCCCATAGCCGAGCGAACGTACTATTGGGACGCAGCTGTCGCATCATCTCTCGGGCCTGCTCCGACATCCGGTAGCGTCCCAATACCGCCTTGGTGGTTGCAACCGAGTGCGCGGCCTCACGATCCCAATCGATCACGATGTCTCTCGCAGCCGGACTGAACAGCCACACCGGCACCGACTCGCTGGCATCCAGCCCTGGTAGTGCTGACCGGAAGGAATCATTACAGGCCAAGACGTTCCACATCGGATCCATGTAGGCCCCGAGCACTCCCCGTTCCTCGAGGGCATGGATATGGGTCATCAGGCGGTCGTTGTCGCGCACGAGCCGACAAAGGTTCTCGGCGGGGGCAAGGTCCTCCGCGGGCGCGCGAAGCTCGAGAAGGTGACGTGCTTGCGCGCTGTCGAGTCGGTACCCCCGGATGAGCTTGTCGAGCGTTTCCAAGCTGGGTACTCGCTCGCCGCTCTCGATCTGACTCAGGTAAGAAGCACTGACCCTGGTGCGCTCGTAGCTGCCGGCGCGCGACAGCCCCAGGTGATCTCTGATCATCCAGCATGTCATCGACAGCGTCGGTATGCTCGGCTGCGTGCTGCGTCTTGGCTGGCGATGTGCTCGATGCCGGTTCAAGCGAACTCCCCCTCTCATGCACTGACCTCCGCTATGGTGAGCGCGGGAGGCACGACCAACGATTGCCCCCGCAATTTGCCTTGGATCCTCTGGGCGGCACAGTGTTGCTGCAGCCCGGTGATCCTTTCTGCTCAACCTTTGCCGCCCCGCCGCCGGGCGTCAATATCACAATCCTTGATACCTGCGCACCCGCCACTGAGCTCGGTCAGCCGTTAGTGTGCAAGAAGTCGATCATGCGCAGATGGGGGATCTGATGACCTTGGGTGAAGTGTCTTCGAGCCTGCTGGCAGGCAGGACAGCGATCGTCACTGGAGCTAGCCGAGGTATCGGTGCTGCGATCGCGATACGGCTGGCGGCGGAGGAAGCCAACGTGACGATGATCGGCCGTACGACTACACCGCATCCCAGGTACAGCGGCACGATCCATACCATGGCCGCAGAGGCGGAGGCCGCAGGCGGGGATATCCTGCCCATCGCCGCCGACGTGCGCGATGACAAGGCGATGGCGGATGCTGTGCAGCGGACCATCGACCGGTTCGGTGGTATCGACATACTGCTGAACGTGGCGGCGGTGATCGAGCCCGCACCTGCGATCGCACTAACGATGAACCAGTACGATCACATGCAGGACATCAACTGTCGCGCAACCCTTTTGATGACCAAGCTGTGTCTACCGGCGCTGCGGGACTCGGCGCGGGCCGGTCGAGCACCGCAGGTCCTGAACATCTCGCCACCGATCAACCTGGCTCGCGAGCAGATCGGCAGGTTCCCCGGATACACCGTCAGCAAGTACGGCACCTCTTTGCTGACCATCGGGCTGGCACAGGAACTCCATGACCAGGGCATCGCGGTCAACTCGCTGTGGCCGCGCACCACGATCGACACCGCGGCCGTGCGGAACAAGATCGGCGGCGACCAAGTCGCCGCAACCTCGCGCAACGTATGGGTCATGGCCGATGCGGCACTGCTCGTGCTCACACGCTCGACCTGCACCGGCCAGCTGCTGCTCGACGAGGAAGTACTTGTCGCCCACGGAATCGCCGATCTAGACAGTTACCGCGCAACACCAGGCACCGGTCCGCTGACCAACGACATCTTCATCGATGACTAGATCGGTCGCCTCGAGATCGGGGACATCCCCGCCCTCGCGTCCGCAGCTGCAACGAAACATGTTGTGCCACAAGGTGACTCCGGCCACATCGCGGTCACCAATCCCCGGTTCATTGAGAGATATTTGACCTCTTCGCCTTAGCCTGGCCTGTTAGGCAGCCACGGAGCGTACCGCGAGTCTGCACCCCCAACGATGTACCGCGCAGGCTCCGAAGGGCTGTTGGAAGCCGAGCAAAGGCGGATTCAATGGTTGACGATGCTGATCTACCTGTACTGGCCAAGCTACTCCGGGCCGAGCGCGAAGCCGCCCAGCTGACGCGTGAAGAAGCCGCCCAGATCGTGAAGGTCTCGAAGACCCTCATCTACGCGTGGGAGCGTCAAGGGCGGACTCCTTCGGCCGAGACACTCGAGGCGTTCTTGAACGGCCTCGAGGTCCCGCAGTGGCGAAGACCCAAGTACGCCGCGCTGACACAGCCACTGCTCAACCAGCTCAACTGGGACATGTCGCCTGCCGTCACCCCGGACGATCAGCTCGGCTTGGAGAACAACCTCGATCCCGCCTGCTACCACGACGACGCCTTCGACCTGTACGCCGCCAACCAACCATTGCTGGCTCGCTTCCCCGGCCTTGTCGCCCCCGCACCCGGCGCCGAGGTGCGGCCGAATTTGCTCGAATGGGTGGTCCGGGACCCCGCTGCGAAGAAGGTCATCAGAAACTGGGAGGAACGGGCCACCGTCATGGCCAACGCCTTCCTCGTTGTCGCGCCGGGCCGCATCCCCGAGCGGCGCATCCAGCAGATCATCGCTTCCTGCGAGCAAGCACCCGAATGGCCCGAAATCTCCAGAATCCGCGCCACCGACGAGCACGTCCTCAACCAGCGAATCTCCCTCTGGGACCCAGAGACTCAACGCTACGAGGACCGCATCATCACCGCCTACACCTTCAAATACCCCCCACGGCCGTACAACGTCCTCGTGCTGCAGGCAACGGCGCCACACAACTGACCCGCGCAGGACCGACCGAACGGGCCATCGCAGCCTCCGGCCGGGTGCACTCGCCGAACGTTGCGGCCATTCGATGGTCATGAGTGTCGACGGCGCCGCGTGACACCGCGCAGCGGTGGCCTCAGGTGTTCGGCATCGTTCGCGCGCCGCAACACCCACCGCAGTCCCACTCCCCCACTCGTCTCGGGATCGCGAGGGCGCAGCTGCTATTCGGTGATCGCGGTGTGGTCGACATCCATCGAGGCATGCGCGGGGGAGATAGGTCGCCTCCAGGAAATACTGGGTCGCCGCGAGGATGCTCGCCTGGTGGCACACCACCACGGCCTCACCGGGATGCGCCCCTGCGATCAGCTCCAGCGCGCGGCCCACCCGCGCCGCCCACTGCTCCCACGTCTGCTCACCTTCACCGACCCCAACCGAGCTCTCCAGCGGCTCGACCATGGATGACAGTTCCGGTGTCGGCTCCCCCACCCCCAAGCTCGCCCCCCGCCGGCCCGAACAGCTGCGCGCGCACCGCCAGCCCCAGCACGTCGGCCACCACCGCGGCGGTCTGCGCCGCGCGAGGGACGCGTGTGCTGTACACACGGCTGATCTCGAGGCTGGACTGCTTGGCAGTCAAACGCTTCCCCAACCGCACAGCCTGACTTCTCCCCGTCGGGCTCAGCCCGCGAGCGCTCGCCCGCCTGGCGACACCGCCGTCATAAGATTCGCTGTGCGCGCAGCGAATCAGCAGCAGGCGCACACCGGAACGCACGTCAGCCCCGACTTCATTCACCAATCCACCACCTCACCCCGCAGACCGCTGAAACGCGGACGTTTCGCCCTCGACGACAGCATCACCGGTATCCAGGACCTGCCGCCAACAACAGCGCGTTGTACAACAGCAGCACGATCTCATCGACCCCGGTCAACCGGCGCTGGCGCTTGCGGACGATTTGGGGTTCGAAACTGCCGGCGCGGTCTCGGGGCACCTCGATCGGCACCGGCCCGGTCGTCTCGGTCAGCACCGTCTTGGGCCTGGTTCCGTTGCGCACGTTGGCCGAGTCCCGCTCGGCAGGCGCCTGGTTCGGCTCGAAGCCCAGGTGCTCGGTCATCTCCTCGTTCAACGCCGTCTCGAGGACGGTCTTGGTGAACTGTTTGAGCAGCCCGTTCGGCCCGGTCAAAGACAAGCCCTGTTCCTTGGCCAACCGCACCAGCGCCGCCGCTGCCGGCTCCTCGGCCGACGCCTCGGCCTTCTTCCTCGCCACGGCATCAAGTGTCGTCATCACGTCACCTTCCCGCTGAACTTCATTCAGCGCGTCAGGCCGCAAACACCGTTAAATCCACAGTCCCTTTCAGTCATTTGTTCACGACATCTGTCACCGACAGGTCTGGTCTGCTGGATAGCAGGCGGATGCATCGGGGGTATCAGTCCCGGATATAGAGCACGGTGCGTGGGCCGCGCGGGTGGCCGATGGATTGGTAGAGACGTGCCGGTGCTGGGTAGGCATGGTCGCCGCGGGGCAGGATCGTCGAGGAGGTGGCTCCGAGAGACCGGAATGCGTGCAGCAGGACGATGTTGACCGCCTTGGCGAGGCCCTTGCCGCGGAATGACGGAACGCAGGATACCGGCTCGACCAGGCCAACGCGGTTGATCTCGTCGTACCAGCCCAGTGCGGAGGCCACCCATTGACCATCGGGCGCAACGACAACGAGGTCTGTCTGCTCGCGGTAGGGATAGGCCGCCATAACCCTGCGGTAGCCGTCGCTGGTGACTCGGGAGCCGAAGTCAGACCAACCTGCGCGATGTGCTGCCGCCCGCCGTTCGGCGGCGCCGTGGGTGACATGGGTTATGGAGAACCCGTTCGGGATGGCTGGTGTGGGCAGGTCGGTCAGGTCGTGGGTGCGGCGGCGGAAAGAACGGTCCGTCCTGCTGTGGTGTGTAGCCACGTCCGGTCAGTGCCGTGCTCTCATGGCTATCGTCTTCCATCACCAGGCAGGAAAGCCTCGGCCCCGAGGCCGTTGTCTCGAACCAGTCCAGCACCAGCGGCAGCAGGCTGGTCGCGGCCGGGTCGATGAGCAAGCCCAGATGTCCGGGCAGTTCTACCCACGCCCATGCCAGCACCACGCCGCGTTCCTCCCATACCGACACGCGGAACTCCGCTGTCGTATCAGGGACCGAGTTCCAGGCCCATGCGATGTCGCCGATATGGAATCGACGCTCTGGTGACCAGATGCGCTGCGCCAGCGATTGCAGGCAACGAAGGGCTGCGGAATCGCCGCAATCTCGTCGAGTTGCCATGGGCTCTCCCTTCCGTTCGTACCGACGGCTGCATCGTCCGCCCACACCAAGATGTCCTGCAACGGATTCAGAACACCGAGGCGCGGTGGTGGGCTTGGCGGCCGGAGGGATGACTCACTGACCTCGTGGCCGACCACCGCACGGAGATCGGTGACACAAACGATGAAATTCGGTGACAGATGCGGCGATCAGACCGACGAAAACCACCAGTTCGGACAGCGTGGTCAGTGACAAATACGGCGATCGGTCACAGCCGCAACCTCAACACCGCTGACCGGCCACCCGGGCACCGAGCAGCTCACTGTCCCACGCGCCCGCACGGACACCATCCACGCGCGGGCGGCGCCCGCGAACCCCGCCGATACCTTCCACCCCGCCAGCGAACACCCTGCCGATCCCCGGGGCCCTGGGCGAGGCACTGCCCGCCGGTGGGCGACCACCCGATAGCTGATCGCCTCCACCGGAAGCCGGGCCCAGGACTGGGATTGCTCGCCGCGGCAACCTCCGCCGAGGAATGGACCGTGGTCTCGGCTACCCGCGCCTCGGGTTGCTCGCCGTCGCGGAAATGGGCGGAAAAATCTCCCGCTTGGCCCACACCCCCAACTCGGTGACGCCCCCTTCGACCTCGCCGCCGTCCTCCTCGACGGCCTTCCCATCGTCGCACTCGACTACCGCACCGCCCCGCCGGCGACCGCACCCGAGCGATCCTCGTCCAAATCCGCAGCCACGAGGCCATCGAGGTGAAAAATCGAACTCCGGGCCATGAACGGCCACGTGGCGCTCACCCTTCGACAGGGTTCCGGGACGCGGTCAAACCAGCGCAGTGGTAGATGGACCCGCTGGCCGAAAAGGCTCCCGAATCCGAACGAGCCCCGAACCGTCTGCGGTGGTTCGGGGCTCGTTCAGGGGTATTCGCGCCTACCGTCCGATCGCTCAAACAGTTGACGGCTCGAATCTATCCTGTCTTCAGGGCATCTAGGAAATCAGCTGTCGCGCCGACAGGTGGACCGTCGCGGCTCAGGCGGCGATACCCAGCATGTTGGCGCGTACTCTGGGCAGTCGACCTGCGATGACCTGGGCGGCTAATTCGCTGGCCTTGCGGTCGTTGTGCCCGTAGTAGCGGTCTGTGGTGTTGACCGACTCGTGCCCCGCATCGCGGGAGACGACGAAGATCGGAACACCGTCCTGCAGTTTCCACGAAATGCCGGTATGGCGCAGCGTGTACGGGGTCAGGACCTTGCCGCCGAGCGTACGAATAGCATGCTCGAACCGGACCAGCAGATCTTCCGGGTCGGCGTCGCGCCACAGCGCCTTGTTCCGCAACAGCCTGCGATCTCTGCGCACCAGCACCTCCAGTCGGCGCAGCGCCGGTTGCCAAGCGTTCTTGTAGAAGTGGTAGGCGGTGACCGGGGTGTCGTTGTCGGTGTGGAACAGCAACCTGTCCCCTGGCTGCTCGAGATCCAGCCGCCGCAAGGTTTCGAGCGGCACGTTGACCGTCCGGATGCCACGCTTGGACTTGGGTTTTCCGAGCACGAGCCTGCTGCCCCGGGCCTTCCACGCCTTGCTGATCCGAACCGCTCCAGTCGCCGGATCGATGCCGCGGACCAGCAACGCACCGACTTCGCTGGGGCGAGCCATCGAGACCAGGCCGAATTCCGCCTGCGGGCGCCACCGCCGGCCCAGCAGCTGCTCGAACAATTCCCATTCGTCGTTGTTGAAGATGTCGATCTCCGCCCAGTCGTGGCGCGGCAACCGCATCCCCGCGCACGGGTTGTAGGGCAGCAACGGCACCGGCCGCTGCTCCACCGCGGCGCGCAACGCCGCGCTGAGGAAGGCGTGCTTGTTGAAGATCGTCTTGGGTGAGTTGCCCTTATCCTGCTGCAGATAGACGATCCAGGCCGTGTCGGTGTCCTGAGTGACCGCGTCCAACGGGGCGCGTGCGCCGAAGAACGGGATGATGTCGTCGCGGATGTAGGCGAGGTATTTGCGGCGGCCATCCTCTTGGATGCCGGTAAGCCGGTTGACATATTTGGTCAGCCACTCGACCAGCAGCATCGTGCCGGATTCGGCGTCGTGTTCGGCGTCGAGGACCTTCAAGGCCTCGATGATCCCGACACGGTCGATCAGCCCGGCCCACCACTGCGCCTTGGCGTAGTCGTCAAAGGACTGCGAGGACTGACGGCGGGTGGCGTCGGTGTCGTAGTAATGGAAGGGGACCTCCCTCCGCTCGGCCGCCCGGAAAAGCCCTGGTCAGCGGCCTGCCGACGACACGTGACTTGCTTCTCACCTGCAGGTTCACAACGCATCGATGCATTTCACCACGGAACGTAACGGGATTGTGGTGACGGCGTCAACACCGCAGCTCAAAGCCGAGCCCGGACGGCGTGCGGGCGCGGTGAAACCGGCCCGCGCCGCCGGGAGCTACGCGATGGTCAGTACCACCACGGCAATTCGTCGTGACCGAAGTCGTGGAAATCGCCGAACCGGCCGGAGTAGAAGGCCAGTCCGGTGCCGTCGCGCCACCGCATGTCGGTGACCTCACCGTAGAACACGCGATGGTCGCCGATGTCGTGCGCGGTGTGCACGCGACATTCCAGTTGCGCCAAGGCATCCGGGATCAGCGGTAGTCCCGACCGGCTCAGGTCCACCGGGATGCCCTCGAACCGCGCACCACCGCGGGTGGCGAACCGCCGCGCAACCGCTTCCTGACGGGAACCGAGAATCGAGACGGCGAAGCTCCCCGTGGTATCGACAGCGTCGGTGGTGCGGCTTCCGTGCGTGAGCGAGACGAGCAGAATCGGTGGCTCGAGACTCACCGAGGTGAGCGAACTGATCGTCATCGCGCAGGGACTGCCGGTCTCGTCGTCCGCGCTGACGACCGCCACGCCGGTGGTGAATCGCCCCATGCTGCGTCGCATATCCGACGGTGTCGGACAATGGAATGCGGGTAGCGTCATCACAGAGCCCTACCTGCTGTGGTAGCGGACTTCGAAGGTGACGACGCCTTCGTCGGTGCGCCAGGGACCGTGCGGCATGCCCGGCGGCCGGCAGGCGTACATGCCTGCGGTGAAGGTTTCGCCGAGGATGAGATCGGTGAACGATCCCTCCAGGATGTACACCTCCTCCCAGAAATCGTGCTTCTGCACACCCATCGGCGTGGAGTCGGCGCCGGGCTCGTAACGCAGGATACGGGTCGCGACGTTGCCCTCCAGGTCCCGAGCAAGGATGCGTTCGGTGATGGCGGGGTCGCCGCCGGGACAGACGGTGTACTCGACATCGGTGACAGGAAAGAACTCGAATTCGGGCTTGGCCATTGCGGTTACCCCTCAGACGGACTCGGACTTGTAGGCTGCGAGGAACTGCTCCACGTCGTGCAGTAGCTCTTCGTAGCCGTAGTTGCGGTAGGTGTAGGCGCCCTTCACCACGAACGGCGCGCCCGCGTAGAACAGTTCGTACTGCTGGTGACGGCCGGCGAATTCGGAGCCGATGATGTCCCAGGCCAGTTTGAACAGCTTGATGCGCTCCTCCGAGGGCACACCGGGCGACTGCACGTAGTGCGTCACATCGCCGGACGTGAGCGGGCTGCTGAGATCGGCGACGCTGGAGGGCAATTGCAGCACTCCGCCGCCGACCAGATCGCGCAGGATAGACAACACGCGCGGGTAGATTTCCGACTGCAATCCCATCGATCCGTACAGTGCACGCTTGCCGGGCACCCACTGGCCCGCCTGGTCGGCGGTCGCGGTGTACTCGGCGGCCAGCACCGCCGACTCGACACCGGCCACGAGCGCGGCGAGTTCACCGAGCTTCTCCTGGACGCTGGGGATCTTGTCGACGCCGTTGACCTGGGTGACCCGACGGGCCACGCCCGCGATGAATCGCAGCTTGGTGGCGAACCGGATCTGGGCCTGCCAGTTGCCGAGTGCGTGCGCCCCGGTGTCGAAGAACTGCCGCCGCACGCCGGTGGTGTCGCGGTCGACGAAGACGCGGTCCCAGGGAACGAGCACGTCGTCAAACACCACCAAGGCGTCGGGTTCGTCGTAGCGACTGGTCAGCGGATAGTCGAAACTACTCGTCGCGGCAGGGGCGTAGGGGCGACGGCAATAGAGCTTCAGTCCGGCGGCATTGGCAGGGACGACGAACGACACCGCGAAGTCCTGATCGTCCGGGCCCAGCGGCTTGATGCACGACACCAGGATCTCGTCGGCGATGGCCGCGCCGGTGGCCAGCATCTGCGAGCCGCGCACGATGAGTCCCTCCTCGGTTTCGCGGACGACGCCGACCTGAAGGAACTCTCCTTCCCAGCCTGATGCGGTGGTCGCGCGTGACACCTGCGGCGGGATGATCGCGTAGGAGACATACAGGTTCTCCGCGAGCAGTCGCCGGTGGAAGGCGGTGACGTTGGCGGAGAGGTCGCGGGTGCCGTCGGCGAAGATTTCCGGGTGCGCGGCGAATGAGGCCAGGAAGGTGCCGACGTGGTCGGGGCTGCGGCCGACCCAGCCATGCGTGTGCTGTGCCCAGGTCTGGATCGCTTCGCGGCGGGCACGCAGTTCCTCCTGGCTGCGCGGAATGCCGAAGACCCGGTTGGCGGTGGCGCCGGTTTCCGGCGCGGTGTACTGCATCCCGTTGGCAGGGTCGGCAGCCAGGTCGAACAGTTCGGCGATAGTGTGCGCGACCGGCGCGAACGCGGGGTGCACGGTGACGTCGTCGACCTGTTCGCCGTCGACGAGCACAACCCGCCCGTCGTTCAACGAGGCCAGGTACTCAGCTCCCGTACGCATCTCGAGCTCCTTCGATGGTGGTGTAGGTGTGGGTCAGGGCGCGCCCGTCGGGCAGCACGAGTTCGAGGTCCCAGCGCTTGCCGGGAGTGAACCGGCCATCGAGCAACGGCAGGGTTCCGGCGAAGCAGACGATGTCGCCCCCGTCGTCGCCAAGCCGTTCCGACACCACGCCGAGCAGGTCGCCGGGGGGCAGCAGCGCAGCGAGCGTGCCGTCCTGGTAGAGCCGCCCGTCCACCCAGCTGCGGACGTGACAGGCGTCCCAGTCGAACTCCGCCCAGTCGTCGATGGCGACCACATCTGGTCCGATCGGCTTAGCGCAGGCCCGTTTTGATTCGCCGACGTCGACGGTCTCCAACGTCCGGTCGGTGTGATCGGAGCCTACACCGAGGAAGTACCGGCCGCCGTACCGCAGCAGGACCGGTTCCACCTCACCAGAGGTGTCCGCACTGGGAACGACGGTGCGCGCGGCGGTGGTAACGGTGGCGGTGGCGATCGGATACAGCATCGGAACGTCTTCCGGCGGCGCGACCCCGATGGCGGCGAGTTCCTCGATGTGGTGTCGCACCGCGGCTTCGTCGCGGCCTGTGTAGCCCGCGACCAGCGCCCGTGCACCGGAGAGACGGAGAATCTCGCCGGATCCGACGACGGTGCAGCTGAACAGGGCAGAGAGGGTGTCGGTCACGACAGCACCTCCTGCGGGTTCAGGAAGCTGTAGTCGTTGAGCCGGTCAGACAGCACAGGGAACTCCGCGCGGGTGGATCCGACGACTCCAGGATCGAGCTCGGCCAGGGTGAAGCTTTCAGACTCGTCGGCCTCGGCAAGCACCTCCCCCCACGGGTCGACAATGCGGCTGTGGCCACCGAGTTCCACCCCATTGTGGGTGCCTACCGCGTTGCAGGCGATGACGACGACCTGGTTGTCGACTGCGCGGGCGGAGGTGAGCAGCCGCCAGTGTGCCAGCCGGGCTTTCGGCCAGGCTGCGGGCACGATGACGATCTCAGCGCCCGCTCGCACCAGTTCGGTCCAGAGTCCGGGGAAGCGCAGGTCGTAGCAGGTGGTCGCGGCGGTGGCGCCGAAAACCGTGCGGGCGACCAGGATCTGCTGTCCAGGTCGCAGGAGGTGCGCTTCAAGCGAATGGTAGCCGAAGATGTGAATCTTGCTGTAGTGGTGAACGATACGCCCGTCCGGATCGATCAGCACCGCAGTGTTGCGCAGTTTGCCGTCGTCGAGCTGCTCGATGATGCTGCCCGCGTGCAGATAGCAGCGACGCTCGCGCGCTATAGCCTGCAGGACCTGGACGGTCGGCCCGTTCAGCCCCTCGGCGCCGGCGGCGTAGCCGTCGAAGTGGTTGTAGCCGACCCGCCACAGCTCCGGCAGCACGATTAGATCGGCGTCGGCGCTGAACCCGGCGAGCAGCTGTCGTACCCGCTCGAGTCGGTGTACCGGGGATTCGGTGTCGGGGCTGGCGATCTGCGCCAGAGCGACTTTCATCAATTCGTCCTTATGGTGAGTGAAACTCAGAACCTGGGCTGCTTCAGCGAGCACAGGGTGGTGTCGAGGTGCTCACGCACGGCGCGGATGGCGGCTTCGGTATCACTCGCGGCCAGCGCCTCGACGATTGCCGTGTGCTCGATGAGGACTTGTTTCTTGCGCTGCTCGTCGGAGAGCATGATGCGCACACCCATTCGCATCTGCCGGTCGCGCAGCGAACGGTAGAACTCGTGCAGCACCTGATTTCCTGCGGCGCGGATCATGGTGGTGTGGAATTCGAGGTCGTGTGCGATGAATTCGACAGGGTCGGTATCGGCTGCCTGCCGGGCCACCAGTTCACGCAACCGCGCGGGCACCTGACCGGGATTTGGGGCGACCTGGATGGTCGACCACTCCTCCACGACTCGCCTGGCCTGCATCAGGTCGTCGACGTCCTTGTCCGTCAGCGCGGGGATGTAGGCGCCCTTGTGCGGCACCCGGCGGATGAAACCCTCCGCCTCCAGCCGTAGCAGCGCTTCGCGGACCGGGGTGCGCGAGGTGCCCGAGGCCCCGGCGACCTGGGCCTCCGACAGGAACATCTCTTCCTCACGCGGGAGAGTGAGTATGGTGTTCTTCAACCACTCGTAGGCCAGCTCCGGCGCGGGGGTGGGGCTGGTTTTCGATGTCGTCACGAGACGCCCTCTCCTGGGTTGTTGCGGGATACTTGCATCTAGATGCCCCAAGCGGGCGTTGGAGGAAACTGCCGAGCTCGGTGCTTGTTGACGCAACCACCGAGCCTCCCGACCGTCGAACCGTACTGCGAAGCCAGCCACGATCCTGTCGCATACTAGTTGTATACTATCAGTCCACAATCTATCAAGAGCTGAGGCATTGTGGTCGTCGGCCGGCCCGCGGGATTGCGCGCCCGTCAGATGCCATGCGCGGCCGGGCACATAGTCGAGACTCGCACCACGGATTCGGTAGGAGCGGTGGTCTTCGCGCTGTCAGCCATGGCACGGTTATGCTGATGTGTCCAATGCCAGACGGCCGAAAGGCTTCATCGACGGCGCGGGCCGCACCGGTCACGATGGAGTTTAGCTCGATGCGGGCCATCACTTCATTGACGCAATAGATCTAGGCAAAGTGACAGCTCGCTCACCGAATCGCAGTGAGTACATCGGCACGGCGGAGTTCTTTCCATCCAACGGGTGGACTCTCACAACCCAGCGGAGAGAATCTCAGGATTGGCCTTGATGACGGTCGGCGTGTTGCCGACGTCGCCCGCGATCAAGGAATCACCGTGGCCACCCTGTACCGCTGGAAATAGCAGGCCCTGGTCGACCACGGTCACGCACCCTGCACCCCCATGGTCGAGTCGGCGCGCCCTACGAATGCGTTGAACAGCGTCAAGCAGCTCGAAGAAGATCTGCGCGCGACTCGGCTGGCGGCCCAAATCCTCGACGAACCACTATCAGCCCGCAAGGCGGTTCCGGTTGTCGCGGCCTTGACCGGGCAAGCAATCGACATCCGCACCGCCTGCCGCGTGCTCTGGATCCCTGAACACCGCTACCGTAATCACCGCACCCTGGCCCCAGCCAGCGCCGACTTCGTCACAACATGCTCGCCGAACGATCAGGGCCATCAACGCCGCGTCGAGCAGATGCTACGGCGCGCCTCGTATCGATACCGAACTCACCATCGGATGAGCATCAAGGCCGGAACCGGGCAGGTGCACACAACCATGATTCTTTGGTTCAAGGCATCTCGGAAGCGCTACAGCAATCAGGACGTAGTCACTCCGATCTTGGGAAGCGCGATTTCACCCAGCCCGCGAAAACCAGTTGCGGTGCACCGACATCACCGAAAATCCCACACGCGAGGGAAAGGTGTACTGCTGCGCGGTGCTCAACACCTACTCCCGGCGCATCGGCGGCTGGGCCATCGACCTCCGGCAACAGCGTCACTGGTGCTCAGCGCGCTCGACATGACCATCGCGACCCGCTCAACGGATCTGAATCGCCCCGGTGGGGAGTGTCGGGTGAACGGCTCTGGCTCACTTCCGGTGGTGCCCGGGCTATGCGAGCAGGATGCGGTGCCGAAGTAGTGGAAAACTGGCCCGGCCATACATTTGTCGCT